>QCMV01000007.1 GCA_003213515.1 Pelagibacteraceae bacterium AG-422-N09
TATCTATTTGTCGGATATAATTTAAATTATAATTCAATGGAGAGACTAGAGGCACTTTCCGACCTGCTAAGTCGATTGATTGATTTGCAGTTCCATCTGATCCTAAAAAATTAATTGCAGTATTTGTTAAATATCCATACGTTTCATTATTGTTGTAATATCTTGTTCCAAGGAATTCGTAGGAACCTGTGCCCATAGATAAAGATCCGCCAGTAAATTCAGCATTTACATATCCTATCGAACCCACAAATTTATTTTTATTATCTGGACTAAACTCAAAATCTAAATTTATCCCCTCTCGTTTAATAGGATCAAGATTTGTATTTACAGATTGGTCGTATTGAATTTCATTTAGAGTATTAATGTCAAAATAATTTATATTTAAATTTGCGACTTCATTTGAGTAAATAACACCTATCTCTATTCCATCTGACTTCTGATCTTTGAGCTCAAATGAACCACTTGTAGTCGCCAATATTCTTTCATCAATATTTGGAATTCTAAAGGATTCAGAATAATTGCCGTAAATTGAAAAGTTCTTATCTATTTTTTTCTCTATACCTATGTTTAAAGCTTGATTTGTACTAGAGTTATCATACGTAGCGTGGTCAGTTGCATCCCATGAATTAACAAAACCTGATACTGTCCTGTCGACCTCATCTCGTGCACCGAATTGAGACTCTTCAGATCTTAATCCAAATGATAAGGAAGTATCTGTTTCATTAAAATACACCGTATTCTGAAAATATACAGATTGAACTTTAAGATCAGCATCATAATTTTGACCTACCTGTTCATCTTCTTTTCTATGTCGTTTTGAAATATAAAAACTATGCGAATGATCAAATCCAATATTCAAAATATTTGTAAACTTTTCATCTACATTCCTAACTTCGTATCTACCATTAAAAATGTTTCCATCTATTGTAGTATTTAAGTACCTATCGCCATTATTTGGAGTTTCTTTAGTATTACCATTTGCAGCAAGAAAGGCTTTATCATTTTTTTTCTTATAACCTATATTCAGATATATTTTTTTTAAGCTATCGATTTCATGAACAATACCTAAATTTATCCTGTCATTTTCTAAGTTTGAATAATCATCTCTTTGATCTGAATTGCACGTATCTCCATTTGTTGCAAATGAGCCGCCGATATGTTTTGCGGTCTTACTTTCTTCATAACGGTTGCAAAAATGATAATTATATACGGCTCCTCCTTTCACCCGAGGACCTGGTAAATCTTGCTCTCTATAGGAGGAAAAAATATCTAAATTAAATTTTGTTTGATTAGTGGTATTATTTATATTTAAAACAAAATTCTCGTCTGAATAATCCCCTGCGTCACGAAATGTATCACTTGTGAAGCCAGTTCCTGATAAAGAAATAAACCCATTTTTACTGAATGAATTACTCAAAGAAAAATCTGCTCCTAATTTGTTATATGAACCAAACGAAAGCTCACCACGATTTTGTAAATTGTCATTTTTAGTAACTATATTTACTGCGCCTCCAATAACTCCAGAGCCATATAACGTTCCAGCAGATCCACCTCGAATAATTTCTATCCTCTCAATTGAGTCGATAGGTATGTAGGATAAATTTACATTAGACATATCAATATCATTCAAACGAATGCCATTAACTAGAATTAAAGAATTAGATTTAGAGGCTTCACCAAATCCTCTAATGTCCAATGAAGAGTTAGTCCCCCCAACGCCATCATAAAGACGACGTACGTCAATTCCAGAATATGTTTCTAAGATCTGAGGTAAATTTTTTCCATGCTGCGACGCTAAATCTTCCTTACTAATAATTGATATATTTGATCCCGATAAACCAGATGAAAGCCGAGTATATTCCTGATTTTTTGGTTTAATTAAAATTTCAGGAATATCGGCGTAGGTTTTGAAAGAAAGTATTAATAGGAATATTAAAATTAAAAATATTCTTTTGGTCATAATTTGCCTCCAGTTTGAAGTCACCGCAAACAAATTGTCCAAATGATTATCCCGATCACTTGTGGATGACTATGTTTTGTTGGTAGGTCTCCTGACTTCTCCATCACAACTTAAGCACACCTTCCCGATTAATCAGTGGTATCTGTACTTAAATTCCAGAGTTACAGTTGCGGGTACAGTTTAGGCTTTAAACCTTATTCCCTGTTATTCACTTTACGTGAACCAACATTAAAACTATTGTATATTCGATATTACATAGCAAGAAAAAAATGGAAATTTTTGAAAATCAAAAACCTCTTTCTATAAATTTTGATGAAAATTTAGATAAAGCTCAAATATCTCCAAACGGGTTTAGAGAGTATGATGCACGATGGATTTATCCTGAGGAAATAAATAAAAAAGGATTGGAAATATTTGGTTACAGCCTTGGAAAATATATAAGCAAATCTAGAGGCCGAGAGTCTTCAGTCGTTATTGGTCAAGACTATAGATCCTACAGTATTGAGGTAAAATATCATTTAGCAAAAGGTTTATTGACAAGCGGTCTCAACGTAATCGATGTTGGTTTAGCATTATCTCCAATGTTGTACTTTGCCCAACATCACTTAGACGCCGATAGTCTTGCCATGGTAACTGCAAGCCATAATGAAAATGGTTGGACTGGAATAAAATGTGGAATAGAAAAATCACTTACTTTTGGTCCTGATGATATAAAGGAAATAAAGACTATTACTGAAAATAGTCATGATTTTATTGCGTCAAATAATGGCAGTTACGAATTTAAAAAAGGTATTCGTGATGCATATCTAAAATATCTTAAGGGTACGCAATCAGTAAAAAGAAATTTGAAAATTGTCTTAGCTTGTGGCAATGGAACCGCTGGTGCATTTGCCCCTGATTTGTTAAGGAGTCTTGGATGTGAAGTAATTGAACTGCATTGCAACTTAGATTTTCAATATCCAAATTATAATCCTAATCCAGAAGATCTGACAATGCTTAATGATCTTGCAAAAAGCGTAAAAGATAATAATGCAGATGTAGGATTTGCTTTTGATGGCGATGGCGATCGTCTTGGGGTTGTGGACAATGAAGGTAATGAAATATTTTCTGATAAAATAGGATTAATGCTTGCAGAGTATTTATCTGAAAATTATTCAAGTTCAAAATTTGTTATCGATGTAAAGTCGACTGGTTTATTTTTTAATAATGAGATTTTAAAAAAAAATAATTGTACTGTTGATATGTGGAAGACTGGTCACTCACATATGAAAAGGCGGGTTAATGAAATAAATGCTTTATGTGGTTTTGAAAAAAGTGGTCATTTTTTCATTGGTAAACCTCTAGGACTGGGATTTGACGATGGTTTGAGATCAGCTTCTATGATGATTGAATATTTAGATCATCATAAAAATAAGAGTATGTCTGAATTATATTCAAAGTTGAATACTTCTTATCAATCCCCAACTATGGCGCCTTTCTGCAAGGATGAGGAAAAATATAATGTCGTAGACGAAATAACAAATAAAATAATTCAAGACCAAAAAAATAAAACAAAAGTTGCTGATTGTGAAATAGTTGAAACAAATACAGTAAATGGAATTAGATTCAGTTTATCGAACGGTTCATGGGGATTAATCAGAGCGTCATCAAATAAGCCATCATTAGTTATAGTTATCGAAAGCCTTGTTTCAAATGAAGAAGTTGAAATGATTTTTAAATACATTAACACACTTTTAAATGAAACTGGTAAAGTTGGCGAATATGACCAAAAACTATGATGTCAATGATGCCCATTCAATAAAGAAGCGAATGGACATAAATAGAATAAATAAACCAAAAATAAAACTTAATTTACCTTTCGAAAGATAATGGGCAAATCTTACTCCTAAAGGGGCGCCTATAATTGTCATAGGCGTTATTAAAATTAAACCTACTAAACTTACATATCCATAAGTCAGTGGTAGAGATACATTATTTTGAATTCCCGCAATAATGAAGCCAATTGTACCAGGAACAGCAATTATTGTTCCAATACCTGCAGCAGTTCCAATGGCACGGCGTATATCGAAGTTATAAAGTTTTAAAATGGGTATACTTATTGAGCCACCGCCAACACCTATTATTACCGATAAAAAACCAATTGTTGATCCATAGCTATGACCTTTCAAATTGTTTGGAAATTTATCTGCAAATCTCCATTCATTCTTCCAAAAGAAAAATTGAAGAGCAACAAAAAATAAAATTATAGAATAAATTAGTATTAGGCTGCTACCTTCAAGAAATGATACTGCTATCGAACCAAAAATCACTCCGATCAATAATGACAAAAAAATAAATTTTAAAAAATCTAAATTGACTGAACCTCTTCTATGATGATTTATGGCTGATATAATTGAAATTGGAACAATATTTGCAAGTGAAGTTCCAACAGCCAAGTGCATTCTTATACTCTCGTCTACTTCTGCTAGTGTATAGATATAGTATAGAGCAGGCACAACAACTACACCTCCACCAATTCCAAAAAGTCCTGCAATAAATCCAGCAAAAATACCAGTACTAACCAACAACACTATAGAGAACAGCAAGTCGCCGGAGGCAACATTGCTGAATATTGTTGTAAACACTTAAAGCTTAGTTTTTGCCAGAAGGAAGTTCGTTAAATGGAACTTTTTTATCCGCTCTTTCATCCTGGGGCAACCCAAGAACTCGCTCTGCTATAATATTCCGAAGAACTTCATCTGTACCACCAGCAATTCTCATTGCCGCAGAGAAAAAATATCCATTTTGAAATAAGTTCTTTAATACCGGATTTTGGTCATGATGTACCATGCCTGAAGAGTCCATTAATTCTAGCGCATAAGCTGAGACATCTTGCATTTTTGAAGCTGTAACAAGTTTGCTTATTGATAGCTCGGGGCCAGGAGTTTGGCCTTTAGACAATGCAGTGATGCTTCTAAATTTTGTATACTGCAAACCACGAGACTGAACATACCAATCGGCCATTTTCTGTCTAACTTCACTATTTTTGATGGCAAGCCCATCTTCAACTTCTAATTCTTTTGTCGCTTCAAATATTTGATCAAAATCAAGTCCAGGAGGATCGCCTACTGCAAGTCTTTCGTTCATTAGTGTAGTAAGCGCAACTTTCCAGCCTTCACCTTCTCCACCTAATCTTTGACTATCAGGAATTCTTACATCATTAAAAAAGACTTCGTTAAAATTTGAAGTACCTGATATTTGCTTGATTGGTCTTACTTCTATTCCAGGTGTTTTCATATCTAAATAAAAATAAGTAAGTCCTTTATGCTTTAACGCAGATGGATCAGATCTTGCAACTATCATTCCATAATCAGCAAAATGCGCCCCAGATGTCCAAACCTTTTGCCCATTTAAAACCCACTCATCGCCATCCTTTTCTGCCTTCATTTTTATTCCAGCTAAATCCGATCCGGCTGATGGCTCTGAAAATAGTTGGCACCATATTTCTTCACCTGTAATCATTTTAGGTAAGTATCTTTTTTTATCTTCATCATTACCCCACACCATCATTGTCGGGCCAAGCATACCAATTCCAATTTCAAAATAACCAGAAGGAACTAAATAATCATGTTCCTCTTGAGAATAGATAACTTGCTGTATAGGCGATCCACCATATCCACCAAACTCTTTTGGCCATAAAATAGCAGCAAACCCTGCTTCAGCTTTTTTCTTTTGCCATACTTTAGCTCGCTCTAAAGCCTCCTGAGCTGCTTCTTTACCACCCTTTACTGTTTCAGGAGCTCCAGCAACAGCAATCTGAGGGCTTTTATCATTAGGCTTATCAGAAATTATTGATCTTTTTTCTGCATTTACCTCAAGAAAGTCCCTCGCTTCTTTTCTAAATGCAGCTTCTTGCTGTGAATCATTAAAGTCCATAACTAAACTATATTCCTTTTCTCAAGATTTGAAATTAAATTTTCTCTCCATTGTCTTGTACTGCCAATATTTAAAGAAAGTAGTTTTGATCTACGATAAAACAAGTGGCAATCATAATCCCAGGTAAAGCCAACTCCTCCATGAATCTGAATATTCTCTTTTGCAGCATAATTGAAGGCATCAGAGGCGCTCACTCTTGCGCCAGCTGCCGCAACTGGCAATTCATTGGAGTCAGTGCTCAAAGCCCATGCCCCATAGTATGCATTTGATCTTGCTAATTCAATTTTAACATACATATCTGCCATTTTATGCTTTAAAGCCTGAAATGAACCAATTTGTCTTCCAAAAGCAAATCTTTCCATTGAATACTTTTTTGCTTCATCTAGAGAAACCTGCGCTCCACCAACTTGCTCAAAAGAATATAAAACTGCCGCTCTGTTGAATATGTTTTCTGTCATATCCCATGCCATACCTTGCTCGCCGAGCAATTCGGCTTTTACATTTTCAAATTTAATACTACACGCAGGTCGCGTCGGATCAATTGTTTCAAGGCTTGTTTTACTTACTCCATCTTGATGTAAATCAACTATGTATAATGAAAGTGAATTTCTATTTCCTTTATTATCGCTGTTGGCAGCAATTATTAGATAATCAGCGGTCTCTCCATCACTTACAGGTGATTTGTAGCCATTAATTTTTTCTGATGAATATTCTGTTTTTACATTTGATGGTTTTGGCGTCCCATTTGTTTCGGATAGGGCAAACGTGCCTATTTTTTCACCTGATGCAATCAAAGGTAAGAATTTTTTCTTTTGATCTTCAGATCCATAGTTTTTAATAAATTCTGCAAATAAATATATTGAGGATGAGAATGGTGTGGGTGCTAGAGATCTTCCCAATTCTTCTGCTATGACGCATAGTTCTAACATACCGAGACCAAGTCCACCATATTCCTCTGGGATTGCGGTTCCAGTCCAACCCATTTCGGAAATTTGTGACCATAGTTCTTTATGATAATGCAGTTGATCGTCATCAAGAATTGTTCTTACTGATTTTCGATCACACTTATCGAATAAAAATTTTCTTGCTTGATCACGGAGAAGTTTTTGATCATCTGAGAAATCAAAATTCATGACGGCTATTATTCTTTTGTATCGTTTTCTTCTTGAATTGATGTTTCAGTTTCAGAAACTGTATCGATACTTTCTGAAACCTCATCTGCTTCAATGGTGTTTATTTCGGTTTCCTCTACCTCAGATACATTCATGGATTCACTTGGTGATGTAGGCTCTTCTGTTGACTCTGAACCTTCTACATCATTCATCATATCAATTTCAGAATTTTCTTGTTCAATTTTTTCAAGTTCATCGTCGCTTGGAACTATTTCATCAGAGGATGGTTGTGGTTGAATAACTTCTTCAATTGGCTTTGCTCTAGACTCTACTCTTGGTGAACGAGCAGTAAATTTTCTTGTAGCCGATTTTTCCATTTCTGACTTTGATAAACCACCTTGATACATTTGTCTGAAAGTATCATTATCAACTTCTTCTAGCTCTTCCTCTTCTTCATAATCAGGTATTTGTCTAAGCTTCGAGACAATACTTTCCTTTAACTCTTCAGCAGTTATTTTTGACTCTCCAATTTCTCGAAGAGCAATAACTGGTTTTTTATCATTTTCAGGATCAACAGACGGAGTAGCTCCTCTACCTAATTGAACAGCTCTTTCTTTAGCTAATATGACTAAATCGTATTGGTTATTCACCAACTTTATACAATCTTCAACAGTAATTCGTGCCATAAGAATATTTGGAATTGATGTTGCTTTTTATTGAAATATATAAATAAATCAAGCTGAAAGTTTAATTTATCAAGCAAATGGCCCATTTTAAAGAAAACACTGAATATATCGGTAGTCCATGTGTAAAAATTTGTAAGTACAAAAAAGACTTCATGGATGGGAATGTTTGTATTGGTTGTTTTAGGGAGCAGTTTGAAATAACTAATTGGGTAAAAATGAGTAACTCTGAAAAGCAGTTAGTAATAGAAGATACTATAGAAAGAAAAAAAGAGTTTTTGAAAAATCATGTTTGATATTAGCTGGACGTGTAAAAATACTTGGCAAAAAGCAAGCTATAATACAATGTGGTGTCTGATAGGCTGCAGTATTGGTGACTTTGGAACAATTTATTACTTTCAAATCATTGATCACTCTTTATCTATATATGTGGTGATGTTGCTCGCAATACTAAATGGCTTGATTACTAGCATTATATTAGAAACCATAATTTTAATGAAAACATTTATTTTTGCTGAAGCAATTAGTATTGCATTTAAAATGAGTTTCATCAGCATGATCAGTATGGAAATAGCTATGAATGCCACAGACTTAATATTTGCTGGCGGAGTTCTTACTATTACAATAATTCCTTTTATGCTGCTTGCGGGGTTTATTACCCCGCTTCCATATAATTATTACAGACTCAAAAAATATAACGAGTCATGTCATTAAAATAATGATTAAAGAAAATGTCAAAATTGACACTGGTAATATCGTAACTTACAGAAGATCAAAAAAAACAAGCGATATACTATATTTTTCTCATGCTAACGGTTTCTGTGGGCAGGCATATACTGATCTCTTAAATAAAATTGATAATTCATACGAGGTTATAACATATGATATGCGTGGTCATGGCGAAACCGATTTGATGGCAGACTCTAATAAACTAAAGTCATGGTATACTTTCAGAGATGATTTAGAGCAATTAGTTAAAAAACATAATGAGCCAGTGACTTTATCTGGGCATTCAATGGGAGGAACTGCGAGTTTGCTACTAGCTCTCTCAAAACCTAAATTAGTAAAAAAACTTATCCTCATAGATCCGGTCATATTGCCATTAAGTTATATCATTCCATACAAACTTTTACAGATTGTTAATCTTGCTCATTTAGCAAGTCCTCTTTCAAAGAATGCTTTGATTAGACGAAATTTGTGGAATAGCGAAGATGAAGCTCATAAATATTTTTCTAGTAAGCCTCTTTTTAAAAATATCAGTGAAAAGATAATTAAAGACTATGTACAATATGGACTAAAAAAAATTGACCAAAATAAATATGTTTTAAAATGCGATCCACGCTGGGAGTCAGCTTGCTTTAAGCTTACCTCGCACGAGGTTTGGTTTGATTTAAAGAAAATTAATATTCCAATTAAGATTATACTCACACCTAACAGTGTTGTCTGTAATGTGACAAGTCAAAATAGAATTAAAAAATTAAATCCTCAAACTGAGATTTGTTTTATTGATGAAACATCGCATATGCTTCCACTTGAAAAAACTGAGGATGTTGCAAGTGAAATTAATAATTTTCTCACCTAACTAAATCTGTTCTTAACAAAACAAATAAGGTATGTTTAGCAAATGGAAAATTTTGTAAATTTAGTGCTATCTGTATGGAGCCAAGGGGTTTTTGGTATCGATCTAAACAATATTTTAGTTGCAATAGTAATACTCTTAATTTTCATAATTTTAAGATCAGTTTTTTCAAAAATTGTGATTGGTAGATTAAAAGTTCTTGTAAAAAAATCTAAGACTAAGATAGATGATGCGATGCTTGAGGCTTTTGATGGCCCTCTCAGATTTTTTCCTGTAGTAATCGGTGTATACATAAGCTCTCAGTATTTAAATTTAAATACAACTCTTGAACTGTTTGCTGCAAATTTAAATCGTTCACTCATAACAATTCAAATATTTTGGTTTTTATACAAAATTATTGATCCGATTTCATCATTTGTTCACAAATTGGGAGAATTGCTAACAAATGATCTTATAGATTGGGGTGTAAGAATTTTAAAATTCTTCATATTTGTTATCGGGGCAGCTGCGGTTTTAGAAATATGGGGAATCAAGGTTGGACCAATTCTAGCTGGACTAGGACTTTTAAGTGTGGCTGTGGCTTTGGGTGCGCAAGATTTATTTAAAAATCTGATATCAGGAATTTTAATTTTATTAGAGAAACGATTTCAAAATGGAGATTGGATTAAAGTTGAAAACATTGTTGAAGGGGTAGTAGAAAAAATAGGTTTTCGATCAACATTAGTTAGAAGGTTTGATTCTTCACCTGTTATGGTTCCAAATTTTAATTTTGCAGAAAATGCTGTCACAAATTTTAGCAATATGAAAAGTAGGCGTATATATTGGAATATTGGCTTAGAATATAGGACTACACGTGACCAGTTAAGAAAAATTAGAGACGAGATAGATGACTACATCACAAGCGATGGTAATTTTGTTAAATCTTCCGAACAGCCATTGTTTGTAAGAATTGAAAAATTTTCAGATAGCTCAATTGATTTGTTAATTTACTGTTTTGCAACAACTACAAATTGGGGAGAGTGGTTAGAGATCAAAGAAAAATTAGCTTTAGAAATAAAAGAAATTGTCGAGAAAAATGGTGCTGGCTTTGCTTTTCCTTCTCAATCAATTTATATCGAAAAAAATTAAAAAGACTCGCCCTCAAAGAGTTTCTGGATATTCAATTCATTATTTTGAAAATACAGTTTTTTAGCTTTTTCTGATGCAGTTTCTTTTTTGTCGATCACTTCAAACAAATAATCTAAGTGTACGGTTTCATCATCTCCGTATAAATTTTTCTTACTCCGTTTTTTGAGTCCCTCAAACGAGATGTTTATAAGTTTCTCTGCTAATTGCCATCCCGTTTTATTTTTGTACAAAGAATTAAGTCCGTTTGATAGGACATCACTTCTAAATTTAATTAAATCATCATATTCAAATTCACTAATCAATTTGATAGTTTCTTCTAATGCTTCTTCTTGATATAAAATGCCTGACCAAAAAGCTGGTAAAGCGCAGAGTGTGTCGTAACTTCCTGCATCAGCACCTCTCATTTCAATAAAAGTTTTTAACCTCACCTCAGTAAAGATGGTCGAGATATGATTTATCCAATCTTCAATTAAAATATCATCAGGCGCAAATTGATTATTTTTTCCATCTAACAGGTCTTGGAATGTATATTTGGTACAATTATGATAATTATTATCTCTGATAATTGCGTATACGGGAACTTGTAAGGCATAATCAATGTATTCCTCAAAGCTCAAAGTTTTTTCAGTCAAAAACTTCGGAATACCAGTTCTCTCTGTATCAGTTTTTGTCCAAACATAACCTCTATAAGTTTCATAGCCTGAAAGCTTTGAATTTTTGAATGGGGAGTTTGAAAATAAACCTGTCACTATTGGCTGAACGAATGCTGATACATTAATTTTTCTTTGCATATCACTTTCTGAAATATAGTCGAAATTTGCTTGAACTGTTGCTGACTGATACATCATTTCTAGACCTAAACCAGAAAGCGATTTCATATAAGGAGTCATAATCTCTGAATATCTTTTCTTTGGAACCATTGGTACATCTTTTAGCTCACCAATTGGAAAGAAGCCGAGTCCTAAAAAGCCAATATTATACTTTTCTTCTAATTTTTTTGTAAATTCGAGGTGATTATTTATTTCCTTACAAGTTTCGTGAATCGTTTTAAGAGGTGCTCCAGATAATTCAAATTGACCGCCAGGTTCAAGTGTTATACTTGCCCTATCTTTATTGAGCGCAATAATATTTTCATTCTCTTTTATTGGTGTCCAGCCATCCTTTATAAAGTCGTCAAAAATTGAGTTAATACTTACATCTCCGCTATAGGGAACTAAACTAAGATCACTTTTGTGATAAATAAATTTCTCATGTTCGGTACCTATTTTAATTTCAGATGTATTCTTAATACCGTTTTCAAAATATTTTATTAGATCACTTTTTTTAAGCATTATAAATTTTGTCCATAATAATTGAACTCGCAGTAATTGCAGCAGTTTCTGATTTTAAAATATTTGGCCCAAGTGTAACGCCTATAGATTTTTTCTTTGATTTTAAACTTTCATACTCTTTAGCTGAAAAATCTCCTTCAGGTCCTATGATTATACCAATTGCTTCATTTTTGGTCAGTTTTCTATTCTTTATTTTTTCTTCATTATTATCTAACGAGCAATATAAATAACCTGCTAAAGAGTTATCATTAATCATTGTTGCAAATGATATAGGATTATTAATTTCCGGTATCTTATTTCGATTAGACTGCTCACACGCTTCAACAGCAATAAGTCTCAGTCTTTCAAAATTCACATTCTTCATATTAGTTCTTTCCATAATTACTGGTTGAAAAATTGAAATTCCAATTTCTGAGCACTTTTGTATCATGATTTCTAGAGGTGTACGTTTTATAGGGGAAAAAAATAGAGTTATATTATGATCTTCACTTTCGATTTTTTTTTGATCAATTATTTCTAATTCACATGTATTTTTTGTAATATTAATAACTTTTGTTAAACAAAGAAACTCACGATTGAAAACTGTAACATAGTCACTTTTTTTTGTTCTCAAAACACTCTTTAAATAATGTATCTGGTTAGCATCAAGAATAATTTGATCGTTTGAATTTATTTTTTTATCTACAAAAATTCTGTTTTTAATTTTTTTCATATATATATTGGTTATAACATTATTTATTTTATAAAGATAAGTTGAAAAAATATTCACAATTATTGCGTCTAGAGCAGCCCGTTGGTTTTTTTCTGCTAATGTTGCCGTGTTTTTGGGGTGTGCTCGCTGCCTCAAATTCCTACCAACACTTATGGAGCAATAGCTACTTATTTCTTATTTTTGCAATCGGATCAATTGTCATGAGATCGGCTGGATGTATCATAAATGATTTTTTTGATAAAGATCTAGACAAACATGTAACAAGAACATCTCAAAGACCACTTGCTAGTGGTGCAATTTCTTCTTTTGAAGCCTTCATAATTTTTTCAATACTTAATTTGATTGGTCTGGCTATATTACTATCTCTAAATTTGCTCGCCATTATTATTGGTTTAATTTCTTTTGTGTTATTTATTTTTTATCCTTTAATGAAAAGAATAACTTATTGGCCTCAACTTTTTTTAGGTATAACTTTTAATATTGGCTGTTTGATAGGATATGCTGCAATTGAAAATCAATTAAATTTTCAAATTATAATATTATATCTCTCTGGTATTTTTTGGACTTTAGGTTATGACACAATATATGCTCATCAGGATCGTGAGGATGACTTAAATATTGGAATAAAATCAACTGCAATTTTATTTGGAAATAATACGAAACAATGGATCATTATTTTCTATAGCTTGATGGTGTTATGCTTGATATTATTTGGTTTATTGCATGATCAAAATATCTACTATTTTATTTTATTGATATTCGTTAGTGCCCATTTGTTTTCCCAGATAAAGAGACTAGATATAGAAAATAAAGGCAAATGTTTAAGTATTTTTAAAAGTAACCAATACTTAGGTTTGATGGTTGCCCTGACTTTATTTATAGGTATTTTATAATAATGAACTTTGAAGAAACTGCTCAAAATATAATAGATTTAACTCTCAAAGCAGGCGCATCAGATTGTGATGTTGTTCTTGCTAAATCCTATGGTAAGTCAATAAGTTGTAGATTTCAAAAGATAGAAGACTTAGATGAGTCTAATGAAAAAACAATAGGCATTAGAGCATTAGTTGATCAACGCCAAGCATTTGTTTCATCGTCAGATATTGAGTCTGACAATATTGATAAACTTGTTTCAAAATGTGTTGAAATGGCAAAATTGGCTCCAATTGATGACACTGCTGTACTTGGAGACAGCTCGATGTTTGAACACGATGCAATTGATTTAGATTTATTTGAGAAAGACGAAGTAGATACTGAAAAACTTATTGATGCTGTAAAAGAATGTGAAGATGCAGCTTTGTCGGTAAAAGGTATTACAAATTCAGAGGGAGCTGGGGCTTCTACTTCCAAGGGAGAGTTTTATCTTGCTACAAGTAATGGCTTTCAAGGTGGATATCAATCATCAAGCAGTTCGGTATCTTGTTCGGTTCTCGCTGGACAGGGTCAGGACATGGAAAGAGATTACGAATATGCTGTGAAAAGACACTCAACTGATTTGCCAAGTGCAAAGGGAATTGGATTATCTGCTGCAAAAAAAACCCTAAAAAGGCTTAATGCCAAAAAAATCAGTTCAACAAAATTGCCTGTTGTTTTTGATAAACGAATAAGTAATGACTTATTGGGCTATCTAGCAAGTTCAATATCGGGCACTTCAATAGCTAGAGGTACAAGTTTTCTAAAAGATAGTTTAGGAAAACAAATATTTAATAAAGACGTAACAATTATAGATGATCCAGCGATTAATAGAGGACTTGGATCAAAACCATTTGATGGTGAGGGTATTAAAGTTAAGAAAAGAGAGTTAGTTACAAACGGCAAACTCAATACTTGGATCTTAAATACATCAACTGCAAAAAAATTAGGATTAAAAACTACTGGAAACGCATCAAGATCAGTTAGTTCTCCACCAGGTGTATCTACCTCTAATTTATACATGACAAACGGATTAAAAAGTTACGATGATATTTTATCCTCCATAAGTTATGGTTTTTATGCGACTGAATTAATTGGTATGGGAGTTAATTTAGTCACTGGCGATTACAGCATGGGGGCGAGCGGTATGCTTATTGAAAAAGGCGAAATAACGCATGCAGTAAGCGAAGTAACGATTGCTTCAAATCTAAAAGAAATATTTATGAATTTATCAGCAGCTAATGATTTAGAATTCAAATACCGTACCAATGCCCCAACAGTGCTCATCGAGAGCATGACTTTAGCTGGAAAATAAGATTTTTAGCCATTTATCAATATTTAGATTTAAATTTTTGATAATAGTATTATGAATACCTCTTCATGACAGGATCGCAAATACTAATCAGGCTGTTTAAGGATAGTATTAAACCCTATACAGTTAGACTTTTTAGTTCTCTATTTTTTATGGTCATCATCGCGCTTGCAACTGGAGCGACTGCTTGGCTTTTGGATCCTGCAATTGATAAAATTTTTCTGGATAAAGATGAGTCAATGCTCTTATTAATTCCGATTGCAATAATATTAACACTATTTATTAAGAGTGTAGCAACTTACATACAAATAATATTATTGAATGGAGTTGCTCAGAATATTATTGCTGATACACAAATAAAACTTTTTAAGAAAATTATTAATGCAGATCTTGCCTGGTTGCATAAAATTCATTCAGCCAAAATAATATCAAATTTCTTATACGATGTTACATTGTTACAAGATTCTGTAAGTAGTAGTTTAGCAAATGGAGTAAAAGATATACTCACATTGATTTGTCTGGTTGGTGTAATGTATTATCAAGATTGGCAGCTAGCAACAATCTCAATAATTGCTTTTCCGTTGGTCGGGGTACTCACTAGACGTTTAGGAAAAAGAATAAAAAAAGCCTCAACAGAAACACAAGAGGAAACTGGTGTCCTTGCTTCTATATTGTCTGAAAATCTAGATGGAACAAGAATTGTAAAAGCCTATCAACAGGAAACGCAGGAAATAGAAAAGCTTAGTAAATCCGTATTTCGAAGAATGCAAAAAATTTTGAAAGGTATTAATGCAAGAGGTGCTGCATCCCCATTTGCAGAATTTCTAGCAGGTTTCGGTATCGCTGGAGCACTCTACTATGCAGGTTTAAGAGGACTGCAAGGTGAATTGGCTTTAAACGAATTTGTATCATTTTTGGGAGCGATGATGCTCGCTTTTCAACCTCTAAGACGCTTAGCTCAAATAAATGCAACTTTACAAGAGGGATTTGCAGCAGCAATTAGAGTGTTCGGATTACTTGACCAAAAAAGCTATATTAATGAGAAGCCCAGAGCATCTGATCTATCTCTCAGTAAATCAGATATATCTTTTGAAAATGTAACTTTATCCTATGAAGGGCAAAAAAACTCAGCTTTGAAAGAAATTAGCTTAAAGGTCCCGCACGGTAAAACAACCGCTTTAGTTGGCCCAAGCGGATCAGGCAAATCATCAATTCTAAATCTTATACCAAGGTTTTATGACCCTGATACAGGAAGTGTTAAAATTGATAACCAAGATATAAAAGAATTATCAATTGCATCGGTAAGATCTTCAATCGCATTAGTTAGTCAAGAGCCAATTTTATTCGATATGTCTATTCACGATAATATTCTATATGGTAAACCAGACTCTCCCGATAATGAAGTCATAAAAGCTGCAAAAGCAGCTGCGGCAGACGAATTTATTAATGAGCTTCCAGATAAATATAAAACTGTAGTAGGTGAAAAAGGTTATAGTTTATCAGGTGGGCAAAAACAGAGGATTTCAATTGCAAGAGCCTTTCTTAAAGACGCACCAATACTTTTACTTGATGAGGCTACTTCAAGTCTTGATACAGAGTCTGAACATCTTGTACAAAAAGCGATAAGTGTTCTCATGAAGGATAGAACTACTCTCGTAATCGCTCATAGACTTAGTACGATTATAAATTCAGATCAAATAATTGTTTTAGACTCAGGTAAGGTTGTAGAAACTGGTACTCATGAAGAATTATTAAATAAAGATGGCGTTTATAAAAAATTATATGAGCGTGAATTTTAAAAGCTGATGGTAAAATACATTGCTGGATTTAAATTAACCCAATTATTAATATCCTTGCTTGGATCACTGTACGTATTATTTGTTTATAAGACATCTACGATTGATTTAAAGAATAGAAAAAATATTGATAGGTTATTTAAAAAAAAAGAATCTTTCATTTATGCATTTTGGCATGATCAACTATTAATTTGCCCTCTTACATGGCAAAGTGAATTTGAAATAAAAGTATTAATCTCTAAACACAGAGACGGCGATATAATCGCTAGATTAATATCAAAACTTGGATTTAAGGCTATTAGAGGATCTACCCATAAATCTGGCAAAACTAAGAATAAAGGTGGGCTGACATCAGCGCGCCAAATGATAAAATCTCTTAAAAACGGTATTTCAATTGGAATCTCGCCCGACGGTCCTAAAGGACCACGCCACAAGGTCAGCGACGGCATCCTGAGCATCTCCCGTCTGAGTAATTCATCAATACTTCCTGTAGGTATAGGTTTTAAAAAAAAATGGGTACTGAATACTTGGGATAAATTTATTATACCAAAACCATTTAATCAAATCACGATAATCTGGGGTGAAGCAATTCCAGCCATAAAAGATGAAAAAAGTATTAATCAGACTAAGAATAAACTAGAAAGTAAAATGGAAAATTTAACTAAAAGAGCTAATAAAAATAATTAATAATGCTACCTTATTATAGTTATAGGTTAATTACGACACTCATAAGACCATTTATTGATTTTTATATTCTTATTAGAATTTTAAAGGGCAAAGAAGATAGATTAAGGGTAACAGAAAGATATGGAACAAGTGATATTAAGAGAAAAGACGGCAAAGTCATTTGGTTTCATGCCGCTAGTATTGGAGAAAGTTTATCAATTTTACCTTTACTAAAAAAATTAAACTCTGATAAATCCATTGATCAAATAATTCTTACTACCGGGACACTTACTTCTGCAAATATACTCAAAGATAAGTTATCAAAAAAAATTATTCATCAATTTATTCCATTTGATGTTCCATCTTATATACATAAGTTTCTAAATCACTGGAACCCCTCTTTGGCTGTATTTGTTGAGTCTGAAATTTGGCCTAACTTTCTAACTGAGCTTAAAAAAAGAAATGTATGTTCTCTAATTGTTAATGGAAGAATGACAATTAAAAGTTTTAAGAGATGGTCAATGCTCAGTGGATCATCAAAAAATCTATTTTCTAAGATTACTGCATGCTGTACTCAAAACAGTGATAGTGCTTTTTTTTATGAGAAGTTAGGTATTAAAAATACTATTAATACAGGAAATCTTAAATTTGCTTATAAACCTGACGAAATTATTTCAGATGAACTAAAAAAACTGAGATCCCTTACAAAGAAACGTAAAATATTTCTTGCAGCCAGTACACATCCTGGAGAGGAAGAAATAATTAAAAACATTACACTTAATTTAAAAAAAACCGTAAAAGACCTTCTAACAATTATTGTACCCAGACACGTAACTAGAAAATCATTTTTTTCATCATCTAAAGGACTTGGTTTATCTATCAGGTCAAAGAAAGAAAAGATCAATGATCGAACATATTTATATCTTGCTGATACAATAGGAGAATTGAACATATTTTATAGTTTAGCAAATATAGTTTTTATTGGTGGCAGTTTAGTGCCACATGGTGGACAAAATCCCATAGAAGCTGCTTATTTAGGTAAAAAAATATATCATGGCAAAAATATTCAGAATTTCATTGATGTTTACGACGTTCTTAATCAATTAAAATTTACTCAACAAGTAGAAAATGAACGCCAGCTAGAGCATTACGTTAAAGAAGCATTAGCTAACCCAAAGTCTATAAATAAGGATATTAATATAAATAGACTAAAAAAAGAGGGTGATGATACAGTAAGTAAAGTACTGGAAGTTATTTACCAATATTTATAGTTGCGCATGGAAAAAATAATATTGAATATATGGTATTCCAATCAAATTTTTTATAGATTGGTTTCGTACGTACTTATTCCAATATCTTTACTATATTTATTAATTTTTTACTTAATCAGAATATTCAAAACTGAATACAAAATTGATATTCCAATCATATGTATAGGCAATATAAACTTAGGCGGCACAGGAAAGACCTCAACGCTTTTAGAAATTATTAATCATTTCAAAATTAATAACAAAAATATTTGTGTATTGTTAAAAGGATATGGTGGTAAAAAAACTATTTTTAAAAAAGTATCACCAGACGAGTCAGCGATCCAAGTGGGTGATGAGGCAATTCTCTATTCAAATCATGTACCTACTTATATTTCAACGAACCGGAGGTTAGCTGTGAAAAAAATTTTAGATGATGTTAATCCTGATTTTATTTTACTTGATGATGGTTTCCAAGATAAGTCTCTTTTTAAAGATAAAAACATTTTGATGGTAAATGGGGCACGTGGTTTTGGAAACGGATTATGTTTGCCAGCTGGACCATTAAGAGAACTAATTAAGCCTGCGTTAAAAAAAGCCCAATTTTTAATTATTGTTGGCGATGATAAAACAAAAATAAAAAGTATGTATAAAAATATAAATATTGATACCCTTACCGCTTCGATAAAACCATTATATATCGACAAAAATAAAAAATACTTAGCTTTTAGCGGTATTGGAAACAATCAAAGCTTCTTTGATACTCTTATCGATAATAATTGCACTGTACTTAAAACAGTTGAATTTCCGGATCATCATTTTTTTTCAGAAAATGATCTTAACAAACTTAAAAAAACAGCATCAGATAATAATCTTTCACTTATTACAACTGAAAAAGATTTTGTTAGAATTCCAAAAGAAAAAAGAGATGGAATTGAATGTTTAAAAGTGAAGATAAAATTACACAACATGGACAAATTTATGCATAAACTGGTTAACTAACTCTCATGAAGATTTTTCTAAAAAGATATATTCGATATCCTTCCGAATTTATTCTATTTGTTTTTCTCTATCTTTTATTTAAATTACTACCTCTCTCTATTGCTAGAAAACTAGGGGTAAGCATAACAACAAGCTTAGGCCCCTTATTTTCAATTAATAAATTAGTAAAAAAAAATTTAAGAATTGCTTTTAAGGATCAAGATGAAAAATGGATTAATACTAAAGCAAAAAAAGTATGGGAAAATTTAGGGTATACAATAGCTGAATATTCACATCTCAAAAAAATATTAAAAGATAAAATTAATGTAATTGAAAATGATCTTTACAGAGAAGCCTTCTCGGGTAGCGAAAGATCAATCATCATATCTGCTCATAATTCAAATTGGGAAATACCAGGAATGTCCATAAGAAAAACGATGCATCGAACATCTGCGATTGTTAGAGAACCTAACAATCCTCTAATTAATTTTGTTTTAAAGAATCTTAGAGACAAATATAGTCTTAGATGTTTGAGTAAAAACAGAATAGGTACAAAACAATTACTTAATAATTTTAAAAATGGTGAGTCAATTGCTCTGTTAGCTGATCTTCAGTTATCGTCAGGTATTAACCTTAATTTCTTTGGAAAGAGAATGAAGTTTTCATCTTTACCCGCACAACTTGCCCTAAAATCTGGATGTAAAATATTTTTAGGATGGCCTATAAGAAAAAATGATGGAAAATTTGAATTTGAAATTCATCAATCAATACATGCCAGCGATTATAAAGATACTTCAGATAACGTAGAGAAAATATCGGAGATAATTATTGATTATTATGAAAGTATGATTAAGAAATACCCGGAACAATATTTTTGGTTTCATAATAGGTGGAAACTGGACTGATTTTATTTAATTTTCTAATAAAAATAGTGGATCAACATAAGTATTAAAAACCATCACACCCCAATGTAGATGTGGTCCAGTTGACCTACCTGTTGATCCTACTTTGCCTATTATATCTTTTTTGCTAACTTTTTGATTCACTGCAACATTTACAGAAGACAAGTGGGCATAGATAGATTTTACTCCATGACCATGATCAATGATTATTGTGCCTCCGGTATAATATAAATCACTTTCAGCATGAATGACTATTCCTTCATTACAAGACATTACAGGTGTTCCTTCATCAGCAGCAATATCAATACCTCTATGAGGGCTTTTTGCTTTACCATTAAGAATTCTTTGGCTGCCAAAAACTCCACTTATAATTCCAGTTGTTGGTTGAATAAATTCATCCTTAAAATAAGTCAAATCCATGTTTAATTTCTTCGCTTCTTTTATTACTTCATTTTCAGCAATAATTCGCTTTATGATTTCATCATCAAGAGGTGTAACCATCTGTTCAGGTAGACCGTCAATTCTTTGAATATCATAATCTTGTTCTTCGATAGATATTTGGTGGATTAAGAAAATACCATCACTATTACTGTATGTAACATTTATTGGTTCTATCTGCTCTCGAGATATTGGGAAAACATAGTATCCATCGTGACTTATTTTAATCGGTTCTCCATCAACAAAGATTTCATTTGCTTCATTGTTTTGACCTATAACAAGACTTCCTTGTGGAAAACTTTTAGAAAGTTCAGATGAAAACGCGCATACGTTAAAATAAAATAAAAGAAGAAAAACCCTATTTACTAAGACCATTAAGCTCTTTATATCTGTTTAGTGCCACTTCAGGTGATGCATAAACTTCTTGAAGTTCTACGTTCCAATATTTAAGATTTTCGAGTGTAATTTTTTCTCCCGTTATTGAACATTCCACAAAATCACCAGGTGTCTTAACTTGAAAATGACCATGATTAAGAACAATTTCAGCTTTTTTCTCAAAATTATTCATCTTTAATTTCCTTCACTTCAGCAGAAATTTTTGCAAAGCTTGTTTCAATAATTATATCTGTATCGTGTTCTATATCTTTTTTTGACTTTATAACCTTATTTTTAAAGTTTTTTGTAACAGAGTACCCTCGATTTATAACTGATTTATAGCTCATACTTTCTAATAACTTTTCATTATAATTAATTTGATTGCGCATATTTTCTAAAAATAAGTTTGTAGAGCTATTTAATTTATCAAATTTTGAAATCAGTTTTTGTTGAAAATTATTTACTTGTTCCTCTAAAATACGATAGTTAAGTGACTGAGTAATTTCTTTAAATTCTGATAACAGACTTTTTATAAATAATTTTAAAGAGATTGGCAATTTATCACTTAGATTTTTAAATGAACTTAATTTATTTTCTAAATTACTATTAATTGAATCACGAAGGTCTTTTTGAAGGTCTTTTAAATTGATTAGAAGCTCATCTTTATTAGGTGTACACAACTCCGCTGCTGCTGTAGGAGTTGGCGCTCTGAGATCGGACACAAAATCAATAAGTGTCGTATCTGTTTCATGTCCAACAGCTGACAAAACAGGTATTTCACTAGCAAATACAGCTCTTATAAGAATTTCCTCATTAAATGCCCAGAGATCTTCAATGCTCCCTCCACCTCGGGCTACAATAATTAAGTCTGGAACTTTAATTTCGCTATCTTTTAGAGAATTGTTAAATCCATTTAAAGCATCTGCTATTAAATGTGCAGCATCATCTCCTTGTACAGGAACTGGCCAAAGTATAACATCACACGGAAATCTATCTTCAAGTCTATGAATAATATCTTTTATAACTGCTCCAGTTGGTGAAGTAATAATACCAATTGTTTCAGGATACAATGGAAGAGGCTTTTTGTGATCTTGATCAAAAATACCTTCTGACATTAATTTTTTCTTTCTTTGTTCAAGCAATGCCATTAGTGCACCCTCTCCCGCTGGTACAATTGAGTCTATAATAATTGAATAATCCGATCTTCCAGGGTATCTATCAGAGTACCCAGTTGTAAGTCTCCCAGAGCAAATTACTTCAAGGCCTTCATCTGGCATAAAGCTTAGTTTTGCAACAGTGCTTCTCCATGCAATCGCTTTTATAATTGCATTTTCATCTTTAAGGTTAAGATATACATGGCCTGATGCTGGCTTGCTTAAACCAGATACTTCTCCACGAACTTTCACATAGCCAAAGTTATCCTCAAGGGTCTCTTTAATTGAGGCTGAAATTTCAGTTACTGTATATTCTTTGATGTTCTCTCTTACCATTTAATTTAAATATTAATGTGCTAATATAACAAGAAAATCAAAAATATACTTTATGAAAATTTTAGTGATTGGCAGTGGGGCTCGTGAGCATGCGTTATGTTACTTGATATCTAAGAGCTCTCTGGTTTCGTCTATTTATGCAATACCTGGAAACTACGGAATAAGTCAACTTGCTGAATGTGAACAAATTGATCAAACAGATTTTGTGAAAATATATGACTTCTGTAAAAGTAAAATGATAGAATTAGTCATTGTCGGCCCTGAAGTGCCATTGGTTGCAGGGATTGTTGATTTTTTCAGAGATAAAGAAATAAAAATCTTTGGACCTGATAAGTATGCATCGCAATTAGAAGGATCCAAAGGCTTTATGAAAGATCTTTGCAAACAAAATAGGATACCAACAGCTGATTATGCTCGATTTGATAATAAAGAAGAAGCTATAAACTATTTAAATGCACAGTCTTTACCTATTGTAATAAAAGCTGATGGTCTAGCTGCCGGGAAAGGCGTTACTGTTGCAGACACAAAGAAAATGGCAGAACAAGCAATAAATGACATTTTTGATGAGAAGTTTGGGGCAAATATGGATGTAGTTATTGAAGAATTTATGGATGGTGAAGAAGCGAGTTATTTTGTTTGTTGTGATGGTGAAGATTTTGTTTCATTAGAAAGTGCCCAAGATCATAAAAGAATTGGTGAAAATGATACAGGGCCTAACACTGGAGGAATGGGGGCATATTCACCTGCACCAATTTTTACACCTAGAATAAAAGAGCAAGTAGACAGAGAAATTATTACACCCACTCTAAAGGCCCTTAAAAAAAATGGACATCCTTATAAAGGTATTCTCTATGCTGGATTAATGATTAAAGATGGTTATGCCCGATTGGTTGAATATAATATTAGATTTGGTGATCCAGAGTGTCAGGTATTAATGCTTAGAATGAAAAATGATTTAATTAAATTAGTTCTTGATTGCTTGGAAGGCAGTCTAAGTAAAACTAAATTGGAATGGGAAGATGATAATAGTGCTACTGTGGTTGTGGCAGCAAAAGGTTATCCAGGTGACTATAAAAAAAATACAAAAATTATTGGCTATGAAAATTTTGAGAGTAATGATCTATTTCAAGTATTCCACGCAGGAACAAAACATGATGGAAATAACCTTCTAGCTAACGGAGGCAGAGTTCTTTCCGTAACAGCAAAAAATAAAAATCTAAGAGATGCTCTTAATATGATTTATGCTTACATCGGTCAGCTCGATTGGGCGGATGGTTATTACAGAAGAGATATAGGAAAAAAGGCAATTAAATGACTACTCGTGATGAAATATTTTCTGGTACTAAGGAGGTTGATGAAAAGTTAGTTTTTAATAGTGGTAATCTCAATGATTACTTAAAAAAAGTATTTGGAAGTTATTTTGATATTGTAAGTATAAAGCAATTTAAAGGGGGGGCAATCCAATCCTACTTATTTGATTGAGGATAAAACAAAAAACTATGTGTTAAGGCGTAAACCACCTGGTAAATTACTAAAATCTGCACATGCGGTAGATAGAGAATATAAAGTCATTACTGCTCTTGGCAAGACTGATGTGCCAGTTCCTGAAACTTATTGTTTTTGTGAAGATGAAAACGTCATTGGAACACAATTTTTTTTAATGGATCATGTTGATGGAAACATATACTGGGAACTTTTATTGCCAGACTCAGATAACAATCAACGCCGTGAAATTTACCTATCCATGAATGATACGATTGCAAAACTTCATAACGTTGATTTTCAAAAAATTGGGCTAAGTGATTATGGAAAACACGAAAATTACATGGCAAGGCAAATTCATCGTTGGACCAAACAGTATAAAGACTCTGAAACACAAAAAATCAATGAAATGGATAATTTAATAGAATGGTTGCCAATAAATATTCCTGAAGATAATGAAACTGCAATTGTACATGGAGACTTTCGTCTTGATAATATGATATTTGATAAACAAAATAATAAAGTTATGGCTATACTGGATTGGGAGCTATCTACACTCGGCAATCCAATAGCAGATTTTACTTATCACATGATGTCATGGCGATTGCCTGCTGCAGCGAAGGGTCTTGGAATGATGGGATCAAACTTAGAAGAGCTTAATATTCCCTCTGAACATGAGTACGCTGAAATGTATTACAAAAAAACAGGCAGGAGTAAAATTGAAAACTGGGATTTTTATATGGCATATAACATTTTCCGCCTGGCTGGAATTGCGCAAGGAATTGTTGGAAGAGTTAGAGATGGGACAGCCTCAAGTTCGGAGGCTAAAAACTATGAGAGCTTTGTTCCAATATTAGGAAAATTAGGATGGAATATTGTGGAAGAGGCAGCAAAATAATTAATATGACAGAGCTGGATATAAATTTTGTAAGAGAACAATTCCCTGTTTTTCAAAACCCTAAAACTTCAAACTTTGCATTTTTTGAGAATGCTGGTGGCACATATGTGCCAAAACAGGTTATTGAAAAGTTAAATGATTTTATGACGACTAAAAAAGTACAACCGTATGGCGACTTTGGTCCATCGATTGAAGCAGGTAATGAAATGGATAATAGCATAAGCAAAATTGCTGAACTCCTAAATATCAATAATGATGAATTTATGATTGGACCATCTACAACTATGAATATGTTTTTACTATCTAATGCTGTGAGATCGTGGCTTAACAATGGGGATGAAATCATAGTCACAAATCAAGATCATGAGGCAAATATTGGTGCATGGAGAAAATTATCAGAACACGGTATCAAAATAAATGAATGGAAGTTTAACCCTGACTCTGCTGAACTAGAATTGGACGAATTAAAAAATCTCATAACAGAAAAAACAAAATTTATTTGTGTCTGTCATACATCTAATGTTGTTGCGTCAATTAATAATCTAAAAGATATCATTACATTGGCGCATCAGAATAATATCAAAGTTGTTGGAGACGGTGTAGCTTACATGGCACATGATATTGCGGATTTAAAAGATCTCGATATAGATTTCTATGGTTTTAGCCTATACAAAACTTATGGACCACATTTAGCACTATTATATGGTAAGAGAGATTTATTACTTGAAACAAAAAATCTTAATCATGAATTCTTGGAAGGAAGTGTTCCATATACTCTTAATCCAGGTGGTCCTAATCATGAGGAACTAGGATGTTTGTCAGGTATAACTGACTACTACGAAACTTTATATGATCATCATTTTGGCGAAAATAATTTAGATCTTCATCGCAAAGGTAAAAAAGTTTTTGAATTGGTATCCAAACATGAAGAGGTATTAATGAAAGAACTGGTTGATTTCCTCAAAACAAAAAAAAATATAAGAATGATTGGCAAACAAACACATGCTAGATGTGATCGTATGCCAACTGTATCATTCACTGTTAAAGATAAAAGCTCATTGCATGTAGCCCAGGAGGCTGGAAGAAATAATATTGGCATTAGAAATGGTGAATTTTATGCCTGGAGATGCTTGCAGGGTTTGGGCATTGAGCCAGATGATGGGGTAGTTAGAGTCTCTATGGTTCATTACAATAGCATAGAAGAGGTAAGAAAATTAATAGGATTTTTGGATAAAACTATTTAGAGTTTTTTATATTTTTTTCTCGCTCTTTCCGCTGTCTTATTGACTCTTTCATCGAAATATCTTCCAGATTGTGGTACTCATCCCAATAGCGATCAAATTCGTGTGACTTAACGTATCTTCCGTAATTATCTTTCTGGTAGGTTTTCTTCTTTTTTATCAAAATTATAAGTATTTTTTTAATTCATTTCTTGCAATAGAAAGTCTATGCACTTCGTCTGGCCCATCCGCTAAGCGCAGAGTTCTCATTCCTGCGTAAGCTTGTGCTAGGTGTGGGTCTGTTGTTACTCCAGCTCCTCCAAATGCTTGAATTGCATCATCAATAATTTTTAATGCCATATTTGGTGCAGCTACTTTAATCATGGCTATTTCATTTTTTGCAACTTTGTTTCCTACTTCATCCATCATAGTTGCGGCTTTTAATGTTAGTAGTCTAGTCATCTCAATATTAATTCTAGCATCAGCAATTCTCTCTTGCCAAACAGAGTGCCTTACCACTTCTTTGCCAAAGGCCTTTCTGCTCATTAGTCTTTTACACATTGCTTCAAGTGCAACTTCAGCAAGACCAATAGTTCTCATACAATGGTGAATTCTTCCAGGTCCCAACCTACCCTGTGCAATTTCAAATCCTCTGCCTTCGCCTAAAAGCATATTTTCTGGAGGAACTTTGACGTCTTTAAATTCAACCTCAGCATGTCCATGAGGGGCGTCGTCAAAACCAAAAACAGGCAAATGTCTCTTTATTTTGATACCTGGTGTGTCCTTATCAACCAGTATCATGGATTGTTGCTTATGTCTGTCAGGATTATCTGGATCTGTTTTTCCCATGAAGATAAAAAATTGGCACCTTGGATCCATTGCACCAGAAGTCCACCATTTTGTTCCATTAAGGACATATTGATTTCCTTCTTTTTTTATTTCACTTTCAATATTTGTTGCATCTGATGAAGCGACTGCAGGCTCTGTCATGGCAAAAGCAGAGCGTATCTCACCTTCTAATAATGGCTTTAAGTACTTTTCTTTTTGTTCATCTGTTCCATATCGAACTAAAACTTCCATATTACCGGTATCAGGAGCAGAACAATTGAAAACTTCTGCAGACCACATTGCTCTCCCCATGATTTCACACATTGGTGCATACTCTGCGTTTGTAAGGCCATGCCCATAGTCACTTTCAGGTAAAAATAAATTCCAAAGGTCTTCTTTTTTTGCTTCCTTTTTAAGATCTTCAATCACCGGCACCACCTGCCATCTGTCAGCTCCAAAATTTTCGATCTGACTATGATATGTTTCGTTGTTTGGATAAACGTGCTTATCCATAAAATTATTCAATCTATCCGTAGTTTCTTTTGCTTTTGGCGATATGTTCATTATCTTTTACCTTTAAAAAAATTATTTATTAAGTTTTCACAGTCAGTTTTTGAAATATTATCATAAATTTCTGGCAAATGATTACAATTTTTTGATATAAAAAAATTTAAGTTACCATTTATCGAACCATATTTTAAATCATCTGCACCATAATACAACCTCTTAAGCTTAGCTTTTGATATAGCGCTGGCACACATAATACATGGCTCTAAAGTCACATAAATATTACAATCAACCAATCTATCAGAGTTAATCATTTCACACGCCTCTCTTATAGCGTTTAGTTCAGCATGGCCTACTGGGTCTTTTCTGCTAACCACTGAATTATGCGACCGGGCTAAAACTTTATCTTCCTTATTAGTTATAACGCATCCAATTGGTATTTCTCCAATTTTTAAGCCTTTTTTTGCCTCCTCAATTGCCATTGCCATGAATTTATTTTGTGTCATAAATATTTAATTAATATAAGCAATCCTAATTCATGCCTACTTTGAGACAACAAAAATTAGTAAGAATTAATAAATTATTAGCACAGTCAACTAACTTTTCGAGAAGAGAAATAGATAAACTCATCGATGAGCAAAGAGTTGTTGTTGATAACGAATTGGTGACAAAACAAGGAGTACAAATAAGTATCAACAGTATTGTAAAAATAGACAATAAACCTATTAACCTAAAATCTGATCAGCAATTAAATGATATATATATTTTCAACAAGCCAAGAGGATGCTTAGTAACAAAATCAGACCCAAAAAATCGCAAAACTATTTATGAATACATACCTAAAAAAAACCATAATTTAATTTCAATTGGACGACTTGATTATAATTCAGAGGGGCTGTTACTATTGACTAACAGCGGTAGCTTCAAAAGAAAGATGGAATTACCCAAAAATAATTTTGAGAGGGTTTATAAGGTAAAAATACAAGGCTTTATCGATAATAAATTTATTAATACCTTATTAAGGGGTTATACGTATAAAAAAGTTAAATATAAACCTATAAAAGCATCATTCATTAGCAAAACTAAAACTTACTCATGGATTAAAATGACACTTACTGAAGGTAAAAATAAAGAAATTAGAAATATTTTTGATTCTTTGAATATTACAGTCACAAGATTAATTAGAATAACTTATGGGGAATTTAAGCTTGGTAGTTTGAAAAAAGGAGAAATAAAAAAAGTTACTTAAAATGAGAATTATTAGTGGAGAAAGAAAAGGTCATTCAATATTTAGCTTTAAAAGTAAAGATGTAAGACCACTTTCAGACAAAAATAGGGAAACCATTTTTAATCTTTTAACGCATGGAAAAGAATTGGTAAAAATTAACTTTAGTCTTGAAGAAGCAAAAGTAATTGATCTTTTCGCTGGTACCGGCTCATTTAGCTTTGAAGCATTGTCACGTGGTGCTAAACACGCAACCATGGTAGAGAACAATCAACAAATGATAGATATAATTTTTAAAAGTGCAAACAAGCTAGGGTATTTAGAAAAGATTGCTGTTATTTCTGAAAATGCTTGTTCATTTGAAGAGTATTCTGAATCTACAAAGTTCAACCTTGCTTATATAGATCCACCGTATGGAAAAAATCTTGGACTCAGAGCTATTAAAAATATTATTAAAAAAAACTTACTAGAAAAAGACAGTATAATCATCTTAGAGGAAGAAAAAAAATCTAAAGATTTTGAACTTTCAGAAATAGTACTTTTACGTGAAAAAGAACTTGGTAATTCAAAATTTTGTTTTTTTAAATTAGTTTAAATAACCTTTTTGAAGTTCAACTGCATCTTGAGTAAAGGGGTCAACTTCTAATAATTCAGCAAGATAGATAACCCTTAACATTTCTGATCCAAAAAAATAGCCAATCTTACTCATATCTTTATCTTTAAAAATATATTTATTAGTATTCCCATTTATCTTTGATATAGATTTACTCATTGCATCAAGATGATTTGAAAGTGTGATATTAATCAAATTCATTTTTGAGTATTCCATACCCATAATTTCAAAAAAAATATTTTTGGGTCCATCTAGATATAACTGTAAAAGACTGTGCTGGTCTTTTGGCATTTCAGATACTACAGGTAATACACCTTTTGCGTTTTTACCCAATGACTCCGCATATAATTGTTTTCGCCAATTGCCAATTTCAATTAGTTCGTCACCATAAATCAAATAAGCAAATATATTCTTTCCATTTTTGATTCTTTTAAAATCTTCATCAGCCATGTTCTTTATTTGGTCTTTATCTTCTAATGCTCTTCTTCCTCCATTAAAAAACTCAGTGAACAGATCTCTATTAAAGTAAAAACTTGGGATAAGGCTATTGTTACTAAAAATTGAAAATCTACCTACAATTTCGTTGTTTAGTTCAATAGTTTTTATTGATTTTTGTATGGATAAGTCTCGTAGTGGAGAAGATGCATTTTCTGTAAACGAATAAAAATTTTTTGAAAAATCAATATTTCCGTCTAGTTTTTTGATCATATATTCAAAAATGGTTAGTGTTTCTGATGTTTGTCCAGATTTTGATACGAAAATGAAACCAGTCTCATCTAATTGAGTATTGTTTAACAAATCATTAATCTTAACAGAATTTAAATGATCAACATATTGGACACGTTTTTCATTTAAAAAATGATTAATTGCTTTTGATCCCTGAGAAGAGCCGCCTATACCAACTACAAAAATTTTATTAAAACTTTTATCTAGTATCCCTAACGACTCGGAATATGAGTTTTCAAGCTTGTCAAAATCAAGAAATGGATAACTCATCTTCGCACTTCCTGACCAGCTGTTACAGTTGCTTGATCTATTTGTCTTTCAAACTCTCTCAATCTTTTATAAACACTTGCGAGTTCAATAATTGTTGGCCAAGCTTTAAGAAGATATTGCATTGACCCCTCAACTCTACCAAATGCCCTGATTATTTGCTGCATTACACCAAGAGTAACTACCCCGGCAACAATTGCAGGGGCTAAAAATACATAAGCTGATAATACATTTGCCTGTAAAAATGCAATACGACCAATATCGAAATATAGATATCTTATATAACTTAAAAAATGAATTTGCCTTACATCATCAAATAATTCCTCAAGGGTTTTTGGTCTTACTGTTTCATCATCTTCAGCAATTACTAACATTTTTCTGTATGCCGCTTCTTGTTTTTGTAAATCGTATTCAATACCAACAAGCCTTAAAATTAAACCAAGTCCAATTAAAAATAATGTTCCTCCTATAGACCATAATAATGCACCAACGACTAGACCATACTCCCATTCACCAAAAAAAAATATTGGAATTCCAATACTCAAGCCAAACAGTATTGGCATAAATTCTACCAGGATCATTAAAGCTTCAATCAAACTTGTACCAAGAGACTCCATAATTCTTGAAAACTTTATGGTATCCTCTTGAACTCTTTGTGACGCGCCCTCAATCTTACGCGCCTTATCATAGACAGAGTGATACCACTCAACCATGGCAGTTCTCCATCTAAATAAAAAGTGATTAGTAAAATAACTTACAAGGACTGCAACTGCTACATACATTCCCGCTAGTGTTATAAAGGATAATAAACTTGCCCAATATTCTTCAATTGTAATGGCGTTAGGAGCAGACAATGCTTCCTGTATCATGTCGTAAAACTCACCAAACCATTCATTAATTTTTACATCAATTTGAACCTGAACCCACAGAGATGATAAGATAATAGCTGAACCGATGTATGCCCATAAAAACCATTTTGGATCTCTAAAAAACTTAAACATTTATAGAATAATTAATTTGAATATGAGTTAAGTAAGTCGTCCACCCTGTTAAGAAGATCATTCAAATCTTCGTTTTCATCAAAACTAGGAGCATCATCATACATTGTTTCATCAATTATTTCTGGTTTAAGCTGATCTTCTTCAGGAAGTGTTGTAATTTCTTCTGTGTTTGATATTCCTTCCAAAAACTCTTCCTCGCTTAAACCAATTTTATCAGTTGTATCTAAAATACTATCGTCATTTGTTAAATCGTCTAATTCATTTGTTAAATCGTCTAATTCATTTGTTAAATCGTCTAATTCATTACTTTCAACAAGTGAATCTTCAATTACCTCATTAATAGGATCCTCAGGTAAAGTTGAATTATTTATATTTTGATCTTCGTTTCCAAAATTATTATCAATAAATTCGTCTAAGGATGATGTATCAGCATTACTAGGCACGCTGTTGGATGAGTCTTGTGTAATGATATCTTGAATATCTTCGGCTGACTCACCTGTAGGCGCGGCCTCCTCTACTTCCTCTTCACCAACAACTGGTGGGGTTAGTTGAAAATCAGGAGGTATCTCTAGTGCTTTTTGCTTTAATGATGTGTAATCTCTGACTGTATTGTTAGTACAAGCAGCAAAAATTAATAAAAAAAATATAATTAAGTAGTTACGTATCATTTTTAACGGTTTTATCATTTTCCTTTTTTGAGAACAACTCAAGTAAAATAATCAAAATACATCCAAGCGTGATACTTATATCAGCTATATTGAATACATACCAATGATAATTGTTATAATGTAAATCTATAAAGTCTAATACAGCAGAATATTGATATCTGTCGAGCAAGTTACCCAACGCTCCTCCTATAATTAAACTAAATCCATAATAATAAATTTTTTTATTAATACTTATTGCATAAAAGAATACTGCCATAGCAATTATCGCCATAACAAACATATAAATATAATTAACCATCGAAATTTCATTTTGCAATATCCCAAATGCAAAGCCCTTATTCCATATCAAATGAAAATTAAGATATTTATTTATTGATGTTAAATATTGTGAACTTAGATTTGATACATCAATGTTATAAACATTGATTACATAAAACTTTGAGAGTTGATCGGCTGCAAAAATAACCAGTATTAAAAATATAAATCTTCCAATGGTTTGTATCATTTACAAAGCACTTCTTGACATCTATCGCAAAGATTATCTTTTAAATTAAAAAAATATTTCCAACACCGCTCACATTTTTCACCATCAGTTTTACTTACATGCACTCCGATGTTTTTATCTAGTTCAGATATAAAGCTGTCACTTGAGGGCTTTTCATTTACAATTTCTAATTCACTAATAATTGAAATATTTTCTAATACTTTCTGGTCAATCTTTTCGATTTCATCTTTAGATATGTAAAGTTTAACAGAGGCTTCAAGGCTGGATCCAAGAACTTTTTCTTTTCTCTTCACTTCGATTGCTCCGTTAATGACCTTTCTTAATTTTTTATACACTGTCCATTTAGTTGATAAATTTTTATTTATTAAAGTATCATTTAATTTTGGAAAATCTTTTTCATGTATGCTGTTTTCAAATCCAAATCGACTTTGCCAGGCTTCTTCAGTGGTAAAACAGAGTATTGGTGCAAGCAAACTTAATAAATCGTGAAATAAAATATCTAGAACAGTGCGAGTAGATTTTCTTACTTTGTTATTTTTTGAATCACAGTAAAGAGTATCTTTTCTTACATCAAAATAGAAAGATGATAAGTCATTTGTACAAAAATTAAATATCGCAGAAAAAACTTTTTGATACTCAAATATTTTGTAGTTTGAGATAACTTCTTTTTTTAAACTCTCTAATTCTGATAAAATATATAAATCTAATTCATCAAGTTCATCCACAGATACTTTCTCGTCTTGATCAAAATCTGATAAATTACCTAAAATAAAACGAAGTGTATTGCGAAGTCTTCTATAGCTATCAATGTTGCTTTTTATGATTTCAGGCCCGATCTTCAAATCCTCAGAGTAATCACTGCTTGCTACCCAGAGCCTTAGTATGTCAGCGCCTGATTTTTCAATGACCTCTGCTGGCGAGACAGTATTGGATGATGATTTACTCATCTTTAGGCCATCTTCATGAAGTATAAATCCATGAGTTAAAACGGACTCATAAGGCGCAACTCCTCTTGTGCCACATGATTCTAACAGTGATGAATGAAACCAACCTCTGTGTTGATCTGTTCCTTCAAGATAAATAGATGCTGGCCAGATTTGATCATTTTTTCCATCTAAAACAAATGCATGTGTACAGCCTGAGTCAAACCATACATCTAAAATATCATTAACTTTTTTATATTCTTCCGGATTATAATTTGAACCTAATAATTCTTCTTTTGAATATTTAAACCACGCATCTGAGCCTTCTTTTTCATAAAGTTTAATAATTTTTTCATTTATTTCTTTATCAACCAGCGGCTTTCCTGTTTTAATATTGTAAAAGATAGATAAAGGTACGCCCCATGCCCGTTGTCTTGACACTACCCAATCAGGTCTTTCTTCAATCATTGAATAAATTCTATTTTTTCCCTGTTTTGGATACCATTTAACCTTTTCAATTTCGTTCAACGCTTTTTCTCTCAATTGATTTTTTTCCATACTGATGAACCATTGTGGAGTATTTCTAAATATGACAGGAGCTTTTGATCTCCATGAATGAGGGTAGCTATGACGCAATGAACCCTTGCCTGCTAAATTTTCATGCTTTTTTAGCTCAATGATAACTGCAACGTTTGCATCAGCATCTGATCCATCTTCATTAAAAATCTTTTTACCATTAAATAATGGTACGTGGGGAAAGTATTCACCATTTTCGTCTACTGTATCAGGTACTTCGATACCATTTGTAATACCCAAATTATAGTCATCAGCTCCATGGCCAGGTGCTATATGAACAAAACCCGTGCCTTGCTCCAAAGTAACAAAATCTGCATCAAAAATTCTTACCTCAAAATCATAACCAGATTTTTTAAAAGGGTGATTACAAATAATTTTGTCTAAGTTTTTTACTTCTGATATTTTTTTTAATTCTCTAATTTTGCATTGAACTTTTACATTATCTAAAAGTTCATCTGCAATTATAATTTTATCACCATCTTGTAAAGTACTGTGTTCTTCTAAACTTACTACTTCAAACATTGAATACGTTATTGATTTACTGTAAGCAATTGCTCTGTTTCCTGGAATTGTCCATGGAGTTGTAGTCCATATAATTACGGATGCATCTTGACAATTTGCATCTGAACTCTCTTTTACAGGGAACTTTACGCAGATAGTTGTTGATTTATGTTCTTTATATTCAATCTCAGCTTCAGCTAATGCAGTCTTTTCAACAGTTGACCACATAACGGGCTTTGACCCACGATATAAACTTTCGTTCTCAAGAAACTTAAAAAATTCTCTTACAATTATAGACTCTGCCTCATATGACATTGTAGTATAGGGAGAGTACCAATCTCCATTTATTCCTAAGCGAATAAATTCTTCTCTTTGTATATCAATCCATTTTTCAGCAAATTCTCTGCATTCTTTTCTAAATTTTATAATATCGACATCATCTTTATTCTTTCCCTGTTCTCTATATTGCTCTTCTATTTTCCACTCAATTGGCAAGCCATGACAATCCCAGCCAGGAATGTAAGAACTATCATTTCCAAGCATTTGTTGTGATCTTACAACAAAGTCTTTTAGTATTTTATTCAGGGCGTGCCCCATGTGTAAATGGCCGTTAGCGTAAGGTGGGCCATCATGTAATACGAATTTTTTTCTACTTTTTGATTTTTCCCTTAATTTTTCATAAATATTATCCTTTGACCAGCCATCTAGAATTTTTGGCTCTTGCTCGGGCAGGCCAGCACGCATCGCAAAGGATGTCTTTGGTAAAAATAGAGTTTCACTAAAGTCTAATTTATCATTTTTAGTGTTCATTTTGCTTAATTTAGAATTTTTTGTGCTTTAGATATATCTGATTTTAGTTGTTTTTTTAAGGCCTCTACTCCTGAAAATTTCTTTTCATGCCTTATAAATTCAACAAAGTCGACTTTTAGCAAAGAATTATAAATATTCAATTTAAATCTAAATAGATGAACTTCCAAAATTTCAGTGTTCTTATGAAATGTTGGTCTGATACCAAAATTCGCAATTCCTTTAAGAGTTCTTTTCTTTGAATTTTTCAGGAATGAGGCTTCAATAGCATATACTCCATATTTTGGTGCCACGTATTCATTTATATTTAGATTAGCAGTTGGAACGCCAATTTTTCGGCCTCGTTGATCTCCTTTTATAACTTTTGACGTTATACTAAAATAGTTTCCCAGAAAATTTTTTGCCAATCTTACATTACCGTTTGAAATAAGTTTTCTAATATTTGTAGACGAATATATTTTCATCTTTGTTTTATTAAAAAGATGATTTGGTGTTTTTAATAATTTCACTGGGTTTACATAAAATTGATTTTCCTTACCAAAATTCAGAAGAAACTTATAGTCGCCTGATCGTTTATTACCAAATTTAAAATTTTTACCAACTAAAATGTATTTCATTGATATTCCTCTAAGTAATATTTTTTTACAAAAGTCATTAGGTGTCATAGAGGATATTCTTTTATTAAATTTTATTATTATTGCATAATCGATACCGTAAGATTTTAAGATTTCGAGACGTTCATTTAACTCTGTTAATAAAAAACTTTTAATATTTTTGTTAAAATATTTCCGTGGATGCGGATCAAAAAGTAATACACCTATTTTTGTTTTTTGTTTATTTGCAATTTTTTTTGCTGAATTAATTATTGATTGGTGCCCTTTATGAACTCCATCAAGATTTCCAATAATTAATACAGAATTCTTTGTATAATTTAATGATCTTCTATTTAAACTTTTAAAAACTTTCATTTTTTAATTAATTTAAAATTTCAGTATACATTAGAGTTTTGCAAGTTTCAGGTAAATTAGCTTTTGATATTCTCACTAAATCGTCATCATTTGCAATTTCAGTTTTATGAATACCATTTTTTATAAATAAAAAATCTAAATCCGAGTTGTGTGCCCCTAAGCAATCTGTTTTTAGGCTATCGCCTATAGCTAATATTTCGTTTTTATTTGTTGTATCTTTAGACAATAAATCAGTCATTACAAAATCATATATTTCTGGATAAGGTTTTCCGTAGTAAGTTACTTTACCTCCTAGTTTTTCGTAATATTTTCCAAGAGCACCTGCACAATATATGCGTGCCTGACCCCGGTAGACTATTTCATCTGGATTAACACATACTATTTCTAAATTTTGTTTGAGAAAATCCTCAAAAATATTTTTATAGTCCTCTGGGTGTTCATCGTTGTCATTATATAAGCCTGTGCAGACAACAAATTCTGAGGTCTCTATGTCATTAGTTTTTTGAATATTTATATTTTCTAACAAATCATAATCTTTTTCTGGTCCCAAATGATAATATGATTGTCCATGAACTTTAGAATTTATGTACTGTGTGCCTGTATCGCCTGAAGTATAAATTTTTTTAAATAATTCGGGATTGAGATTAAGTTTATTTATTAATCCATTTCTTACTACTGCTTCAGGTCTCGGGGCATTAGAAATCAAATAAACATCAATATTATTTTCCTTCATTGCCTCAAGATAGGATTTTGCATTAGAGAATACTTCAACACCATTATGAATAACGCCCCAAAGATCACAAAGTATGATTCTATAAGAAAGTGAAAATTCAGTAGCGCTTACGATTTTTTTAATTTCCATAATTATATTGAAATTATCCTATAAATTTATAATCTTCTTATAAATTATTATGATATTTTATTAAATGACACTTTTTAACTTAAAAGATAAAAATGCTATAATCACAGGATCTTCGAGAGGAATAGGCAAAGCTATAGCCTACAGAATGGCAGAGCATGGTGCAAAAGTCATTATTACAAGTCGAAAGCTTGATGCATGTGAAGCAGTCGCTAAAGAGATAAATGATACATTTGGAGAGGGACATGCAACGGCAATTTCATGTAATATTTCGGACAAAGAGCAATTAAAAAATCTTTACAAAAAATCGTTAGACTTCTGTGGCAATATTTCCACTCTTGTATGTAATGCTGCAATCAATCCATATTTTGGACCATCAAATAATATACCTGACGAGGCGTTTGAAAAAATAATGAAGTCAAACGTGCAAAGTAATTTTTGGCTCTGTAATGAGGTGCTCCCAGATATGATCAAAATGAAAAATGGTTCAATTATAATTATTTCCTCGATCGCAGGTTTGCGCGGCAACAGCATGTTGGGTGCTTATGCTATATCAAAAGCTGCAGATTCCCAGTTGGCAAGAAATATATCAGTGGAATATGGAAGAGATAATATTCGTGCAAATTGTATCTCACCTGGTTTAATAAAAACTGATTTTGCCAGAGCTTTATGGGAGAACGAGAGTATTTTAAAATCTATGACTGCCAAAGCAGCCTTAAAAAGGATAGGAATGCCTGACGAAATTGCAGGCGCTGCAGTATATTTGGCTTCTGAAGCTGGATCTTTTATGACTGGTCAAAACATCGTAATTGATGGCGGTGAATCAGAACAATAGCAAATTATTGAAAATACTGGTTTTTTCGCTAATTCCAATAAAATCGAAATTTTTTCCACCCCTTGACACACTTGCCCTAGATCACTATATGCCTAGGTAATTAAGCTTTGTGCAAACATATTTAGGAGATTAAGACATGAATTTTAGACCTTTACACGATCGTGTACTCGTTAGAAGACTGGATACTGAAGAGAAAACAGCAGGCGGTATTATCATACCGGACACTGCTCAGGAAAAACCTCAAGAAGGCCAAATTGTAGCCGTCGGAAATGGAACTAAAAGTGAGGATGGTAAAGTAACACCGCTTGATCTAAAGGTTGGCGATATCGTTCTTTTTGGTAAATGGTCTGGAACAGAAGTAAAGGTTGATGGTGAAGAACTCTGTATTATGAAAGAGTCAGATATCATGGGTGTTATAGATACAAAATCTAAATCAAAAAAGAAAAAATAAATATTAACTAAGGAGAAAAAAAATGGCGGGTAAAGATATTCATTTTGGCACAGAGGCTAGAAATAAAATGCTCAAAGGTGTCAATGTATTAGCAGATGCAGTGGCTGTTACTTTAGGCCCAAAAGGTAGAAACGTTGTTATGGACAAATCTTTTGGTGCACCAAAAAGTACAAAGGACGGTGTTTCTGTTGCTAAAGAAGTTGAGCTCAAAGACAAATTTGAAAATATGGGTGCTCAAATGGTACGTGAAGCTGCAAGTAAAACCAATGATGTTGCAGGTGATGGTACGACAACAGCAACCGTACTTACAAGAGCAATTGTTACTGAAGGTTTAAAATTTGTTGCTGCAGGTATGAATCCTATGGATTTAAGAAGAGGTGTTGACTCTGCAATTGAAGCTGCAAGCGATGCAATTAAAGACTCTTCTAAAAAAGTTAAAACAAGCGCGGAAGTTGCTCAGGTTGGCTCTATTTCAGCAAATGGCGAAGCAGAGGTCGGAGATATGATTGCAAAAGCAATGGACAAAGTTGGTAACGAAGGCGTCATTACTGTTGAAGAAGCAAAAGGTTTAGAAACTGAATTAGATGTCGTTGAAGGTATGCAATTTGATAGAGGTTATCTATCTCCATACTTTGTAACTAACGCGGAAAAAATGACTGCTGATTTAGAAAATGCATATATTCTTTTGCATGAGAAAAAACTAACAAATTTACAGCCAATGCTTCCTCTTCTAGAAGCGGTAGTGCAAGCAGGAAGACCACTTTTAATTATTGCAGAGGATGTAGAGGGCGAAGCTCTAGCTACATTAGTTGTTAATAAATTAAGAGGCGGCTTGAAGATTGCTGCTGTGAAAGCACCTGGTTTCGGTGATAGAAGAAAAGCGATGATGGAAGACATTTCAATTTTAACTGGCGGTCAAGTCATCTCTGAAGACCTTGGAATTAAATTAGAAAATGTAACTGTTAATGACCTAGGCACTGCAAAAAGAATTAGCATTGACAAGGAAAATACTACAATTGTTAACGGTGCTGGCACAAAAGCTGACATTCAAGGCAGATGTTCTCAGATCAGAAAACAAATTGAAGAGACTACTTCTGATTATGACAGAGAAAAACTTCAAGAGCGTCTAGCTAAACTTGCTGGTGGTGTAGCTGTCATCAAAGTTGGCGGTGCGACTGAGGTTGAAGTTAAAGAGAGGAAAGACAGAGTTGACGATGCATTAAATGCAACCAGAGCTGCTGTTGAAGAAGGTATCGTAGCCGGTGGTGGACTTGCATTGATAAAAGCCGCAAGTGCTCTTGATAAAGTTAAAACAGCAAATGCCGACCAAAAAGCAGGTGTTGATATTGTTCGTCGTGCTTTAGAAACACCAATTAGAACTATTGCAAATAACGCTGGTGTTGATGGTTCGGTAATTGTTGGAAAAATTAAAGAAGGTAAATCTGCTTCAGAAGGTTATGATGCGCAAACCGATAAGTTTGTGGACATGTTTAAAGCAGGAATTATCGACCCTACTAAAGTTGTAAGAACTAGCTTACAAAATGCAGCATCGATAGCTGGTGTTTTAATCACTACGGAAGCAATGGTAGCTGATGCACCTGAAGACAAAGCTGCAGCGGCTCCTGCAATGCCTGACATGGGTGGAATGGGTGGAATGGGCGGCATGATGTAAGTTGAGCTCATTAAAGCTAATCTAAAAAAACCCGGCCCAGCCGGGTTTTTTTTTATGAAATTCTATCTATAAAATAATTGAGTGTATTTTCTAAATTTGTATTCCACTCAGCTACATTTGAAGTAAAAATGTTTGCAGACGACTCTAGTATAAGCCCATCATCAAGTACTCTTAGATTGTTAGCTCTTAATGTTTCTCCTGATGATGTGATGTCAGTAATTATTTCTGCAAAGCCATTAAATGGAGCGCTCTCGGTTGATCCATCACTTTCTACCGTCCTATAATCAACAACCCCACAATTTGAAAAGTATTCATTTGTTAAATTCTTATACTTTGTTGCAACTCTAAGTCTTTTAGAGAATTTAGTTCTGTGTAAATAACAGATTTCTTCTAAGTCGGCCATTGTCATTACGTCAATCCATATTTCTGGTATAGCAACAACTAAATTTGCTTTACCAAAATTTAACTTAAGTTTTTTTGAAACCTTCTGGTTATGATTAGTTATTTTTTCTTGTACTAAATCGTCACCAGTTAAACCAACATGAATAGATCCTTCATCAAGTCGATTTGTAATTTCTTTAGCACTTAAGAAATAAACAATTACATTATCAAGACCCTCTATTGCTGCAATATACTCTCTATCATTTTCAAGATTACTAAAAATTATTTTTTTTTCTTCAAACAAAGACTCCATGTCAATTCTCAATCTACCTTTACTTGGCAATGCAATCCGAAGTTTATTTTGTATATTCATTCCTAAATCAGCTCAATTATATTGTTATTATTAGTTGCAAACCCAACTGCTGATAAGTTCGATTTAGAGCCTAAATCAATAAGCAATTTATCGTACCGCCCTCCACTAATTAATTCACTTTGATTATCAGGATTATAAATTTCAAACATCATGCCGTCATAAAATTCAATTGAATGACCAAAGTCATTATCAAAATAATATTTTTCTATATTACTTTTTTCTGATACAGCATTCACAAAATTCTCCATTTCCTCTACTTCACTCTCAAATGAAGAAACATTATTTGATTTAGTAAATTCGCGAAGCAGTGATGGAAATTCCGAAAGGTTACAACTTAATTTTAAAAAATTATTTATTAAATCAACAATTTTTTTTCCATCTTTCTGACTTATTACATTAAGGCTTTTTAATTGAAATCGATCAACAATTTCCTCAACAGTTCGTGTACCTAAACCTCGAGCATTTTGTTTATTAATTAAATCAGTCAAGCCTTTGTCAGATACGTCATCTATATTAAATTTCTCTTGAAGCATGCTATGCTTTTTTTCATTATCATACCCTACACCTTCACCTAATCTATCAAGTAAACTCCCGAAATATTTTCTTCTAAAAAAATGTCTTACTAATCTCTGTTTCCATCTAATTGGCAACTCTAATTTGTTGATAAACTGATTAAATAATTTAATGCTACCAATTTTAATTTTATAGTTATCAATATTTAATTGACACATTGTATCTTCAGCTGTCTTTAAAATGTACACATCCATCTCATGTATATTATTTAAATTTTTTTCAGAAAAAATGATCTCAATACCAGACTGATTTAATTCAATGGAATTATTTGATAACTCATTGGATGATCTGAATACAGGACCGCTGTAACATAACTTTGACTCACTGGATTTATTATTACTTGCAATAAAATTTTGACATGTTGGTACAGTCATGTCTGGTCTCAAACATTTTTCTTTTCCTGAAGTATCAGTAAACGAATACATCTTTCTTCTAATTTCTTCACCTGAAGTTTCAAAAAATATATCCGCATCAAACAGCAGTGGAAGTTCAATATAATTAAATCCAGACTTAATAAAATAATTCTTTAAATTGATATTTAATTCTTGAAGTGACATTTTATTTTAATTCAAAATTTCATTTAATGCTGTCATCAGGTCAGAGCGATTAATTGTTTGTTGTCCAGCCTTTGCCTCTTTCCATTTTTCTCTATCGACAATATCTTTTGAAACCTCTTTACCTTTATTTAAATCCTTAATTGATATTTCACCCTTTTTTAACTCTTCATCGCCAGCAATGATCACAATATCTGCACCTTTGCGATCACAATACTTTAATTGCTTTCCAAGGTTTTTAGATCCAAATGATATTTCGCATACAATACCTTCATTTCTAATTTCTTTAGCCATTGAAATATAATCCGGCATATTTTGATCATTTAAATTTGCAATTACCACTAATGGATTTTTCTTATCATCTAAGAGGTCTAATTGCTTTAACGCTACAATTAATCTATCAACACCTATAGATATACCAGTAGCTGGAACATCCTCTTTCCCAAATCTTGAAATAAGTCTGTCATATCTTCCGCCTCCAGCAACTGATCCAAATACAATTTTTTCACCTTTCTGATTTTTAATATCAACAAGAAGCTCTGCTTCAAAAATCATTCCAGTGTAATAGTCGAGACCGCGAACAACTGATGAGTCAAAACGAATTGGATAATCTGGGAAATTTTTTGTATAGGAGTTGAATTCTTCCATCTGGGCGTTTGATTGATTTGAATTGGTTATAAAAGAAATAATTTTATCAGCATCTGTCTCGCTTAAGCCCACGCCCTCCATAAAGTCACCAGAGTCATCTTTTCTTCCTTTTTGAAGCAACTCATTCACGCCCTCTATACCTAATCGATCTTTTTTATCTACTGCTCTAAGAATTTTCGGTAAATCGTCCTCTTTAACATCTAAGTTCGAAAAAAGTTCTGTCCAAATTTCCCTATTTGAAAATTTTATTTCAAATTGTGAAGTATTTAGGCCAAGCTCAATTAAAATATCACATACCATTACACACAACTCTGCATCAATTAGTGTTGAATCAACTCCCACCACGTCAGCATCAAACTGAAAAAATTCTCTGTATCTACCTGGTCCTGGTTTTTCATTTCTCCAAACTAGTCCTGATTGATAACGTTTAAATGGCTTAACGAGGTCTTGATAATTTTGAGCTACGTATCTTGCTAAGGGGGCCGTTAAGTCATACCTCAGTGATAGCCATTTCTTATCATCGTCTTGAAATGAAAATACACCTCCACTAGGCCTGTCTACATCAGGAAGAAACTTTCCAATGCTCTCAGTATATTCAATTGTGGACGTATCTAATTCAATAAATCCATACTTTAGACATTTCTTCTCTATTATCTTAGATACTTTTTTTCTAAGATTTAAAATTTCAATAGCACTGTCTTTAAAACCCTTCGGCAAAATTGCCTTTGGATTATTTTTAATTTTACTCATTTTACTCCCACTGTAAGTAAGATACTACAAAGTGTGTTTATTTAATATAAAAAGGGGTTATTGCCCGCTGATTGTTTTTTTCAGCGAACTTAGATATGATAGTGATGATGTTTAAATTTAAACATGAAGCTGAAATGCCTTATTTATTAATAAAAGTCAAATAATTTTAAATTTTTCTTAAAGTTTATAATAATTGCACTATTTTTATCGAAAGTAGTTATGGAAAATGATAGCAAATTGACAGTCACGTATGCCGCCTTAGGTCACTTACTAATGCATATGTTTGCTGCATTCTATTTTGTTATAGTTCTAGCAATTGAAGACGACTGGAAGCTTAGCTACGATGAATTACTAAATCTTTGGTTTTTAGGATCTTTACTTGTGGGTTTGGGAGCCCTTCCTGCAGGATGGATCAGTGATAAATGGAGTCGTTCTGGAATGATTGCAATTATGTTCATTGGCTTGGGAATTAGTTCATTATTATGTGGCTTGAGCGGAAATAAAGTTTCTTTATTTATCAGTTTATCATTACTTGGATTGTTTTGCGCTATCTATCATCCTGCTGGAATTTCATGGGTTGTTAACACTTCAAAGGAAACTGGTAAAGCGCTTGGCTTTAATAATATTTTTGGGGGAGTAGGTATTGGATTAGGTGCCTTTTTTGCAGGAGTATTAATTGAACAAATTAATTGGCAAGCTGCCTTTATGCTGCCAGGATTGATCTCATTAGTAGTTGGACTAAGTCTAACCTATCATCTTAAATCAGGAAAGATATCATTAAAGAATATATCTTCAGAGCAGTTTAAAGATAATCCTGAAAAAAATCAGATGCTAAAAATTGCAATTATTATGCTGTTAAGTATTACATGTTTGAGCTTTGTTTATCAAATTCTTCAGACAAGTCTTCCAAAGGCAATTGATATCAGACTTACTGATAGTCTTGATTTATCTACTTCAGATATCGGTTACATAGTTGCTGCTATATATATTGTAAGTGGTTTAATGAATTATGTTGGAGGTATTTTAACAGATAAATATTCTGAAAAGCTGATTTATTCAATTGGAATAGTTGGCCAAGGTGTCCTCTTGCTCTTAATTGTTAGTCTTTCAAATTACTGGTTAATTGCAATAAGTCTTGCAATCGTTGCTTTTAATTCAAGTATACTGCCTGCAGAAAATTTGTTACTTGCAAAATTTTCACCTGAAAAATATCAAAGCCTAGTCTACGGTATTAAATTTATTGTATCATTTACAGTTGGTCCTATTGCACTGATCATGATTTCGAGAAGCTATGATTTAACTGGTGAATTTGGTGTACTCTACTTAGCTTTTGGGTTTGTGATGATAATTATGTTTCTGATTGTATTAACTCTACCTGTAAAAAAAGTAATTACTGGTACAGCTGGGTAGATTCGAACTACCGACCTCCTGAACCACAACCAGGCGCTCTAACCAACTGAGCTACAGCTGCATAAGTGGTGGCTCGAGGTGGAATTGAACCACCGACACAAGGATTTTCAGTCCTTTGCTCTACCAACTGAGCTATCGAGCCATTTAATTAGTGATCCTAGTCTTTTATTCTATAACATTAATTCGTGCAAAGAAAATATTCTGAATACAGTTAATCCAGAAAAACCTTTAATCTACTGATTAATTGGTCAACATTATCAAATGAATTCATCTCATGGGAATTAATTATTAATTTAAATTCATCCTTCTCATTAATAAAAACACATGGTAGCTCTGTTTTCTCATCAACAAAATCAAGTTCTTTTAGATGATCAATATAGTAAAATCGGCTATGTAGATTTATATTATTAAGAAATTCTTTCCACTTTATTTCTTTGCCTAAATTATTGTATGTAATTGAGCATAAGTTGCAGTCATAAGTTTTTGGCGATATTATTTTATGTGCCCAATCTATAAACGCATTTCCGATACCACTTTTTGCATTATAAATAAAAATTAATTCCGTCATTTATATCCAGCTGAAATAAGGAGGTTTTTCACTTCAAATAAGGGTAAACCGACTACATTTGAGTAAGATCCATTTAGAGCTTTGATAAAAGACTCTGCCATACCTTGAATTTTATATGACCCTGCAACACCTTGCCAGTCATTAGTTTTCATATAATCTTCTATATCTTGACCGCTTAAAACTTTAAAACTAACAACTGTCGTAACAGTTTTTTTAAATATTCTATTTTCTAGATTTCTTATACAAATGGAAGTGCTGACTCTATGTCTTTTTCCCGATAGTCGAAGTAAGTTTTTATAAGCAATATTTTCGTCATCTGTTTTATCTATGAGTTTCCTACCAGTATAGGCAATCGTATCAGCAGTTAAAATTACTGAGTCTTTATACTTATTTTGAAATTGTTTTAGTTTCTCATGTGCTATGCGTTTACAATAGTGAAGAGGCAGCTCCTTACTTTTAATGGATTCATCAATATTTGGGGAAACTATCTCGCTTGGATGAATGTTAAGTTTTGCTAATAACTCAAGTCTTCGTGGAGATGCGCTGCCTAGAATTAGCTTCAAAATAATCTCAAACTACTTATATCGAAATATTATTCTGCCTTTGGTTAGATCGTAAGGTGTAACCTGAACAAGAACCTCATCTCCGGCAAGTACTCTGATTCTATTTTTTCTCATTCTTCCTGCTGTATGAGCTAATACTTCATGGCCATTTTCTAACTCTACTTTAAACATTGCGTTGGGAAGTAAATCTGTAACCTTACCCTTAAATTCTAATATTTCTTCTTTTGACATAAATTATTTTTTTGTAAGTCTATACTCTATTGATCTTGAATGTCCGTCAAGACCTTCGTTGTCTGCAATTTTAATAGCACTATCTCCTACTTGTTCAATACCTTCTTTTGAAAATTCAACAAGTGATATTTTTTTGAGAAAATCATAAACAGATAGTCCAGAAGAAAATTTAGCACTTCTAGAAGTGGGAAGTACGTGGCTTGGGCCTGCTAAATAGTCTCCAAGTGCCTCAGGTGTATTGCGACCCATAAAAACTGCTCCAGCATTTTTTATTCTTTTAAGAATATCATCCGGATTATCAACTAATAATTCCAAGTGTTCTGGTGCTAATTTATTAGATAATAAAACAGCTTCTTCAAGATTTTGAGTGATAATTATCTTTCCATTATTTTTCCAGCTTGAAGCCGCTATATCCTTTCGAGGTAGTGACTCTATCTGGTTCTCGACTTCTTTATTTACTGCATCTCCTAATTTCTGATCGGTTGTTAAAAGAATACTTTGTGCGCTTTGGTCATGTTCAGCTTGAGCGATGAGGTCGGCTGCAACAATTTTTGGATCATTTTTTTCATCAGCAATAATGACTACCTCTGATGGGCCGGCAAACATATCGATGCCTATGAAACCTGAAACTTGTCTTTTTGCTTCAGCAACATAAACATTGCCTGGTCCAACAATTTTATTAACAGATTTTATGGTCTTGGTTCCATATGCCAGAGCAGCAACAGCCTGGGCACCTCCTATACAGTATATTTTTTTTATTCCACAAATTTTTGCCGCATATAACACTGAAGGACTTATAGCGGTATTAGTCATTGGTGTAACCATGGTGATATCTTCAACACCGGCTACAACCGCTGGTATTGCATTCATTATTACTGTACTTGGATAACTTGCAGTACCGCCTGGGACATAAATACCCACTGACTCTACTGGACGCCAAACATATCCTAATTTTGAGTTAAGATTATCTTCGTAAACTAAATCATTTGGTAATTGTTTTTCATGATAAGTGCGAACACGATCCATTGATACTTTAAGCGCATCACAAAGATCACTCGGTACATCACGTGATTGCTTTTCAATTTCATCTTCTCCAAGCAGTATGTTGTTAATATCAAGGCTATTCTTATCAAATTGATGAGTATATTTCAAAAGTGCTTCATCTCCATTTTTTCTAATATCATCGATGATTGCTGCCACAGTCTGAGTAACATCCGAGTCACTTGATCTGTTCATTGTAAGAAGATTATTAAAATCATTCTCAAAATTTTGTTCTGCAGAATTAATTATTTTTGTCATTTTCTATTTTTTCAATATTCCAGGGTTCACCCTGATCTTCTAACTTGCATCTTATTATTTCGGTTTCGAGCTTTATAATTGCATCATTTTTGAAAAGCAATTCAATTTCTATATTTTTAGAATTGTTAGGATAATAATTAAAAGTTACGAGCTCAAGTGTCTTATTTTTGTTCAATTGATCTATATTTTTTGAGTAAACCGATAAAACATCCTCAAAGCTTAGTACTGCTTTTATTCTTTGATCTACTTTATTTACTATTTTTTCCTCCCACATAAATCTAGTAATCATAAGAAAAAATGACCTAATTGAAGGTAAATATTTAATATCATTAACTTCAATGAGTCCGTCCTGAAGTATGGTCGATATAATTTTTAGCTCATCAGTATCAATTGCATTAAGATTCATTTATCCTAATTTATTCTCCGAATATCTGCACCACAAGCTTGCAATTTTTGCTCTATTTTTTCATAACCTCGATCAAGATGATAAATTCGGTTAAGTATTGTTTCACCTTTAGCAACCAATCCAGCTAAAATTAAACTTACCGAAGCCCGTAAATCAGTTGCCATGACTTGAGCTGAAATAAACTCTTTACATGGATTAATAATTGCTGTTTTACCATTGATTTCAATATTAGCGCCCATGCGGTTTAATTCTGGAACGTGCATGAATCTGTTTTCAAAAATATTTTCAGTTATTTGTGATTTGGATTTTCCAAGAGATAATAAGACCATCATTTGTGCCTGAACATCAGTTGGGAACCCTGGATATTCCATTGTATTAATATCAATACCATCAGAGATCTCAGATTGATTAACAACAATGCTATTTTCACCCATTGAGTAATTAATAGACAGCTCATTCAATAATTCCAATACATTGCTGATATGCTCAAGGTTCAGATTTGTAATCTTGAGATCGTTACCAATTATAGTTCCTCCAATTATATATGTGATTGCCTCTATGCGATCAGGGATAATCGAGTGGACAGTGCCTTGGAGTTGGTCAACACCTTGAATATGAACATTTCTATTTTCTCCTAATTCGATTTTAGCACCCATTTTATTAAGACAGTCTATAAGGTCCATAACCTCAGGCTCAACTGCGATATTTCTAATTTCACTTTCTCCTCTAGCAAGCGATGCAGCCATAATTATGTTTTCAGTAGCTCCTACTGATACTTTTGAAAAATTAATTTTATTTCCTTTTAAGCCATTAGGAGCGCTACATTTAATATATCCACCATCTAATTCAAATGCTGCGCCAAGTTTCGTCAATGCATCTATGTGCAAATCTACTGGTCGAGCACCTATTGCGCACCCCCCTGGAAGAGATACGCTAGCGTGTCTTTTGCGTGCAAGTAATGGTCCAAGAACTAATATACTAGCCCTCATCTTTCTAACTAAATCGTACTCCGCTATTGTACTTTCAGAGTCTGAATAACAAAGTGTAAGACAATTTGTTTTAGCATCTTTTTTTGTAACATTAACACCAAGCGATGATAAAACCGCTGACATTGTATTTACATCAACTAAATCTGGTACGTTTTCGAGTTCTAAATTTTCATTAGTAAGAATACTTGCGGCCATTATTGGGAGAGATGCATTTTTTGATCCACTCACAGGAACAGAACCCTGGAGAAGGTTTCCTCCATTTATCAATATTTTTTGCATGAACGATTTAAAGCTTAGGTAAAGTAACCCCTTTTTGCATCATATATTTACCTTTACGATCTTTATATGAAACTTCTGGTGGCGCTTCTCCCTTATAGAATAAAAACTGGCAGGCTCCCTCATTAGCATAAATTTTTGCAGGTAATGGAGTTGTGTTAGAAAATTCTAAAGTTACATGACCCTCCCACTCTGGCTCGAGAGGAGTAACATTTACGATAATACCACATCTTGCATAAGTTGATTTTCCCAAACAAATTACAAGCACATCGCGAGGAATTCTAAAATACTCAACGGTTCTTGCTAATGCAAATGAGTTAGGTGGAATTATGCACTCTTTACCTGGCCGATCTACAAACCCTTTATCATCAAAGTTTTTTGGATCGACTAAAGCAGAATCTACATTGGTAAAAATTTTAAATTCTTCTGAAACTCTTGCATCGTATCCATATGATGAAAGACCAAATGAAATTGTGCCTTCTTTTTTTTGTCCATCAACGAACGGTTCAATCATTCCTTCTTCTAAGGCTTTTTTCTTTATCCAGTTATCCGACATGATTGTCATATTAATCTTCTTTCTTTTGCCTTCTTTGAAACTCTTTTCTTTTTCTTAAATTTTGCCTTAGTGCCTCAGCAAGCCTTTCTGTGCTGTCGAGCTTTTTATCCTTTTGCTCTTCCTTCGAGGAATTGTTTGATTTCATCTTTATTTAACCCTGCTTTTTTTAATTCTTTGATGAGCTTTTCTTCTTCTTTTTTATCCGTGTTATCGGAAAACTTAGCCTCACGTTTCTGTTGCTTGGCCATTGCTCTCTCCCCACGTTTTGATTTATAATCGTGATGAATACCCATAATTAACTCCATGAATTGCGCTACTTTATACAATATTTAATGGATTCTCTAGTAAAAACAAGGGACGCTCATTCCCAGTTATCTGCTACTCTTTTATGAATAAATCGCTTGAGAAATCTGAAAACTTTTCTGAGCCACTTTCTGTAACACGTAATGAGTGACTTGCCTCTACTCCCCAATCACCAAATTGCATAACAGCTATCATATGAAAGGTTACATTTGGTTGTAAAATAGTTGGATCACCTTTTGATATGTTTATTGTGTGCTCACCCCAATCAGGTGGATAACCAATTCCAATGGAGTATCCAGTCCGAGATTCCTTTTTGATATCGTATTTATCTAATACTGCCCAAAATTTTTGCGCAACATCATCTGCTGTATTGCCTGGCTTTATGGCTGATATACCCTCATTTAGCGCCTCATTAGTTGCATTTATGGCGTCAATTTTTTTTTGTTCTGCTTTTCCAAGCAGAACTGTTCTTGCAAGTGGTGCATGATACCTTTTATAAACACCGGCAATTTCAATTATTGTTGCTTCGCCCTTAATAAATCTTTCCTGCGTAGCCGTTAGATGTGAGGCAGAAGTCCCAGCTCCAGTTGGAAGTAAAGTTGCTATACTTGAATATTCTCCTCCATACTCTGGAGTTCCATAAAACATTGCTTTTTGTATCTCTCCAACTGCATCACATTGTCTAACACCTGGATTGATAACATCAATTGCAGTTTGCATTGATTTATCAGTAATTAAAGCGGCGTTTTTCATTAGATCAATTTCTGCATCTGATTTCACAAATCGTACCCAATTCACAAGGCGCTCACAATCTTTCAGCGTGGCATCAGGAAGCCCATCTAATAATTTTTTATAACAAAATGCCGTGAAATAATGACTGTCCATTTCAAGTCCAATTGAAAGTTTGTCCCAATTTTTATTTTTAATTATTTCAATCAAATAATCATAAGGATGATTTGGCCATGTGTGTATATATTTTTCAGCGTAAACAATGATATTTTCTTGTGACCAGCAGTTTTGAAGGAATGCCCCTCCAGCATCTTGATCACGCACGAAAAGTAAAGGTTCTTCTGAATCTATATGTATAATTACACATTGAGCATAATAAAAAGACCATGCATCATAACCGGTAAGGTAATTTATGTTTGCTGTATCTTGAGAGACTAATAAATCAATACCTTTTTCTTGCATTGATTTTTTTACTTTATTTAGTCTTTCAATATACTCACTTTTAGAAAATATCATTAATCATTAAGTCTTTCTTCAACAAGTTTAGACCAAAATGATGAACCAATAACAAGAAGCTTGTCGTTAAAATCATAATTTGAAGAATGTAAAGATTGTCCATGCGTTCCTTCTGTTCCATTTCCAATTAAAATATAGCATCCAGGCTTAACCATCAGCATCTGGGCAAAATCCTCAGAAAATAATTTTGGATCACAATTTCCATCTACTTTATCCTCTCCAAATAGGTCAGCGGCAACCTTACTTGCAAAAGCCGCTTGATCTTTAGAATTAATTGTCATGTTTGTTCTTGTGAGGTAGTTAAAATCATAATCGACACCATGTGCTTTCGCCGTTCCATCTACAATATCTTTCATGCTGCGTTCAATAATTTGATTGGCTTCTGGTGACAACGCACGTGCATCACCTGAAATGATAGAATGACCGGGTAGTATATTTTCATTGCCATCAGACTCAAATTTTGTGACTGAAACAACACCATTCATAGCTGGATTAATTTTTCTCGAAACAATTGATTGAAGAGCTGTTATTATTTGAGTGCCTACTGTAATAGTATCAACACCCATGTGTGGCAAGGCTGAATGACCTCCATGACCTCTTAATTCAATTTTAAATAAACTTTCGCTTGCAGTGATAGTTCCTGCTCTTGTTGCAAAGGTTCCAAGTTCCATACCAGGCAAATTATGAAAAGCATATATCTCATCCATTGGGAACTTTTCAAACAGCCCATCATCTATCATTGCTTGAGCTCCCTGAGTTTTTTCTTCATCAGGTTGAAAAATAAAATAAACAGTTCCATCAAAATTTTTTGTGTTACATAGATACTTAGCAGCACCCAAAGCCATCGCTGTATGGCCATCATGACCGCACGCATGCATTTTACCTTCGTGAGTAGACTTATACGCGCAGTTATTTTCTTCTGTTACTGGCAAAGCGTCCATATCTGCGCGAATACCAATACTTTTACTGCTATTTCCATTTTTGAGAACGGCAACAATTCCGGTCTTACCAATACCTTCATGCACTTCCAGTCCAAAACTCTTTAAAATATCTGCAACTTTCGAGGAAGTTATATCTAAGTCAAAATTTAGCTCAGGATGCGCATGAAAATCATGTCGCCACTCAAGCATTTCCTTCTCATAAATTTGTGTAACTGAATTCATATGAAATAATTTATAATTTTTTTCTTAGCCAGCTATGAAATCTTTTAATTTCATACTCCTCAGGCATTAATGTCCCGTTTTTTCTTGTTGGATTATGTATGCCTTTTTGATTAAGTTCACAAGCTTCTGCATCTTGTTTCATGACTAATACAGCAAAATCAACAACATTTTTCATTGAATATTTTTTATCCTTCAAAGTTTCTTTTCGGAATACCCACTCAGCTGTAACTTCTGTAAGTTCCTCTGATAGAGGAAGAATACGAACCATTCTTATATGGTCAGTAAATATTGCTAAAAACATAGAAGGCCAAGTAGTCATGTAAATATAACCAGGAAAATCGGTTTGATTTTCTAAGTACTCTACTCGATGACCTTGTGCACTTCCATTCATTGACCAAGTTTCAGTACCCTTTTTCATTCCACCTTTATACTTTGGATCATCATGATGAGTAAAACGTTTCCAGTTTGGATCATCTTTAATATCTACTAACCTTCTTCCATAAATAGGGACTAGATCAGATAGTTCAGGATGAAGGTTGGGACAATGTAAACATTCGCTATAATTTTCCCAAAATATTTTCCAATTACACTTAATTTGCTTCTTCCAGGTATGGCCTATTTTATAGTCACTGACATTGAGTTGAGAAAAAGCATCGCTGTAATCTGGAAAAACTTTTTTTGCATTCCATTTAGCGTTTTTATTCATGTTAATAAAAACCAACCCATTCCAAACTTTAATTTTTACTTTTATTAGACAATTTTCATCTTTTCTAAAATTTTTAGGATCAATAATAGATGTAGTTCTAACTAAATTTCCATTGCTGGCGTTATATGACCATTGATGGTATGGGCAAATCAATAAATTTGATTTTAGTTTGCCACTTTTTTCTTTTTTTAAAATTGAACCTCGATGACTACATGAATTATAAAAAGCATTTATTTCTCCTTCTTTATCACGAACAATAAGTATATTAAATTTGCTAATTTCAACTGTGTGAAAAGATAAAGGTTTTGAAATAGTATCCACGTGGCAAACATATAACCATTCTTTAGACAAAACTTTTGAAATCTCTTTATCAAATTGCTTTTGATTGAAATACCAATTTAAAGGTAGAGATTTTTCAGTTTTTTTTAAAATATATCCTTCTGACATGCTTGTAAAAATTTTATACCCTTATATTGTCTATGACTAGATATTATGAGAAAAATTCATTGGATTATTCTACTCACTACATTAGGTTTTTTGATTTTAATTGGTTCTCTTTATCTATACAACTTATACAATGTACCTGTCTTATCAAAGGAAGATATTCAAAAACTATCCGAAGAGGCAAAAGAGCAAAGAGAGAATATTACTAAGCAAACCGTTTTTGAACCATTTGAGTTTAAAAAGTCAAGCAAAAATAAAAATGTATACTTTGGTGATCTTCATGTTCACTCCAGTTTATCATTCGACTCATATATTTTTGGAAATCGTTATGGCCTAGAAGAGACTTATAATTTTGCAAAAGGTAAACCAATGCAGAATATGTTTGGTGAAACAATGCAAATTTCAAGACCACTTGACTTTGCAGCTGTTACTGATCACGCAGAAACATTTGGCCTTCAAGAAAGTTGTGCTGACCCAGAAATTACTGATGAGTCACGACTTACATGTGAAAGACTGGAGTCCCCTAGCTATCGTTTTTTTTATGGTCTGCGTGAAACTTCCGTTGCGCGACCACCGGTCAGTATCATGTCCGAAGCAATAGGAGATGAGGAAAAAGAAGAGCGGTTTGTAAGATCAACATGGGATAAAATTATAAAAGCCGCAGATCTTCATTATGAACCTGGAAAATTTACAACTTTCGTTGCATACGAATATTCACCTACGTTACCTGATGGTGGATACAATCACAGGAACGTGATATTTAAAAATAATACAGTTCCAGAAAAAGCTTATTCGCTGTTTGATGCACATACAGCCATTGATTTGTGGAAAAAATTAATAGAAAACTGCAATCATCCATGTGAATTTATGACTATACCGCACAACGGTAATAGATCATGGGGATATGCTTTTGCAAATCACACCATAGACAATGATAAATATACAATTGATGATTGGAAGCTCAGAAATGATAACGAACCGTTAGTTGAAATTTTTCAAGATAAAGGAAGCTCTGAGTGCAGTACTTTTTTTGGAAGTACAGATGAAGAATGTGATATTGAGCAGTTTTATCCAAAGTGTAAAAAGGAAAATGATACTCTTTGTATTCAGGAAACTTCTATGGCGCGCGATGGTCTAAAAATTGGACTGACCCTCGAAGATGAAATAGGCTTTAATCCACTTGATTTTGGTATGATTGGTAGTTCTGATTCACATAATTCAAATCCTGGGGATACTGAGGAATGGGATTACAGAGGTCGCACTAGTTTTGTTGGACCATCTAAAGTGAGAGTGAAGGATGGTTTACTTTTAACTCAACTAGTAAATAATCCAGGCGGACTAGCCGCAATTTGGGCTGAGGAAAATAATAGAGATACATTGTTTGAGGCAATGCAAAAAAAAGAAGTGTATGCGACCAGTGGTACGCGAATAAAATTAAGATTTTTTCTAAATTTCAATGGTACCGAAGAATTACTAAACTCATTAGACCCAATAGCTGAATCTTATAAAAATGGGCATCCAATGGGAAGTACGGTAATGAATGGTTCGATGCAGCAACCTAAATTTTATATCACTGCTGAGAGAGATACGTTGAGTGCACCTTTAGACAAAATTCAAATTATCAAAGGGTGGTCTGAGAATGGAAAAATAAATGAAGTTGTTTACGATGTGATTTGTAGCGATGATAGAGAAATAAATAATAGAAACAACAAATGTAGGGAAACTAAAGCAAGTGTAAATTTTGAAAATTGTTCTTTCGATGAAAACTATGGATCTGATCGATTAGAAGTAATTTGGACTGATACTGAGTATACACCTGATCAAAATACATTTTATTATGCAAGAGCTATCGAAAATCCTACTTGTCGTTGGTCAACTTATGATAGTATTAGAATTGATGAAAAACCTGCTAAAAATTATCCAAAAATTACGCGTGAGATGGCATGGTCTTCACCTATTTGGATAAAAAATAAATAAGTGAATGTTACCAAAAGATCTCATCAATAAATACAGAGACTGGAAAGAAAGCTCTTTCGCGAAAGAAAAAGATCACTTTGAAAGACTTGCAAAAGAAGGTCAGTCACCTAAATACATGATCATATCGTGCGTAGACTCAAGGGTTGATCCGAATGCTATATTCAAATCAAAAGCTGGTGAAATGCTAGTTCATAGAAATATTGCTAATATAGTACCACCCTATAGTCAATTAACGGAACATAGCGGAACAATTGCAGCTATCGAATTTGGTGTAACGGCATTAAATATTAAAAATATTATTATCATTGGGCACTCAGGATGTGGAGGTATAAAGAATGGGTATCATATGTGTCATGAAAATAATTTTGATGATAACTCATCAATTTCTAATTGGCTTAAGTTACTAAAACCAGTGTACGATAACATTTCAGGCGAAGGAAAAGATGAGAAAGTTAAGTACATGGAGAAAGAAAGCATTATCGTATCATTAGAGAATTTAAGTAAATATCCCTTTATAAATACTGAAGTAAAGTCAGATGAAATTATGCTTTATGGGGTTTGGAATGATATTGGATCTGGATCTATAGAGACGTATGACTTTGAGAAAAAAAAGTTTGATTTAATTTAGTCTAATTTAATTTAAGAACTTCTGAAGAATATACAGAATTTAAATACTCCGGATGATCAAGTTTCATTAATATTGAAGGACCATTTAGAGCAGAATCAGGTGTGCGATGAAGTATACCATTGCTACCACCGGTAAATATTGCAATGTTCCATTTATCAATGAAATGTAATTTACTTTTATCTCTAACGATCTTTTCATTTGGTTCACCTGCCTCATAGGCTAGACGGTCAGCATCCTGATTTTGTATCCATTCTGTACCTTGTCCAGCATAAGTGACCAAAAGACGTCTTGGTACGTTATCAACATGATAACGTCTGCACTCTCGTTTTGTCCCAAGCCAAAAGCAAAGTGTATCAGTTTTTTCAATCAGTAAGAATGTTCTGCAAACGGTTTCCATATCTGCAAGCCAATAATTATAAAACTCAGTTGAACTTAACTGGTTAGGAATTATTTCCTGGACCAAATTTTTTAAATCTTCTTTCAAATTAATTGAACTAAGAGTGCCCTCAATTCCAAAGTCATTTTTCATTAATTTTTGAAAGAAAGAACCTGCACCCTCAGGTTGTTCACGCTCCAGTATACCTAATTTATAGTCAGTATCCTTGAATTCTTTTAAAGATTCTAGATTGTCAGCTTTAAATAAGCTCATGAAAAATATTTTGTAGAGTTAGCAATTTTCAAATGAAGATGCCATGTCACCTATTAGATCAAAATAAAGATCTTTTCCTGGCTCCAATTCAGCTCCTAATGGATCTAAAACGGCAGACTTTATACCAGTATCACTTGCAATTGTTTCTGCAATACTTGGGTTAAATTGAGGCTCTGAAAATAAACAATTAACACTCTCATGCTCAATTACTTCTCTTATTTCTGCAAGTTGCTTCGCACCAGGCAACACCTCAGGATTTACAGTAAGAGCACCAATTACTTCAATACCAAATCTCTGCTCAAAATATTGATAGGCATCATGAAACACAATGTATGTTGCATCACTATTTATTTTTGATCTTGTATTGTCTATTAACTGGTCAAGGTCATTAATAGCATTCGCAGCATTGGATGAATAAATTGATTTATTGGCAGGATCAATTTCAGATAATTCTTCTGAAGCAATACTTACAATTGTTTTTGCTATTTCTGGATCTAGCCAAAAATGTATATCGTGCTCACCGTGATGGTGACCGTGATCATCATGTCCTTCGTGTTCATCATGATCGTCATGTCCGTCAGCGTGTTCTTCATGATCGTCGTGACCCTCGTGTTCGTCATGTTCGTCGTGTTCGTCATGTTCATCATGTTCGTCGTGTTCGTCGTGTTCGTCGTGTTCGTCATGTTCATCATGTTCGTCGTGTTCGTCGTGTTCGTCATGTTCATCATGTTCGTCGTGTCCATCAGCATGATCTTCGTGTTCATCATGATCATCGTGGTGATCTTCAAATACGTTTTTTTCTCTAAATTTTAGTAAATCTATCTGATCTGACTCCATTAAGGTTACTTTTCTGGCATCATTAGCAATTGAGTCTAGAGGGTCTTCTAGAAAAGACTCTAAATCTTCCCCAATCCAAAAAACTACATCAGCTTCTTGTAACATTGTTGCATGAGAAGGCTTTAATTGGAATGTATGAGGTGAGGCATTACCATCGACTAATAAACTAGGCTTGCCCACTCCGTCCATCACATAGCTAACTAACGAATGAACTGGTTTGATTGAAACAACAACTTTTGTTTCTGCATTAGCAAAAGATGAATATGACAGAATTGAAATAATTGATAATAAAAGTCCAAATTTGAGTTGTAATTTCATAGATTTATTGCTTTCATGGTTAAATAAATATAGTGTTATAATATAACAAAAAAATTTATCAAGCATTATTTATGAACGATAGTGAAACTCTAATTAGATTGACTAATGCAGGAATTTTTAAAAATAAAAAATGGCTTGTTCGAGATGTTGATTTAGAAATAAAACGAGGGCAAATTGTAACGTTAATTGGTCCCAATGGTTCTGGTAAAACGACAACCGCTAAAATAGCTCTAGGTTTATATAAGACTATTAGTGGTAGAGTTGAGAGAAATACAACAAAAATATCCTATGTACCCCAAAAAGTGTCGATTGATTGGACATTGCCTTTAAGGGTTGCTGACTTCATGGTTTTAACTCAAAACTTAAAAGTAGATGATATTGATAGTGCTCTCAATTTAACTGGTGTGCAGCATTTAAAAGATAGCAATCTTAGAGATTTGTCTGGAGGTGAGTTTCAAAGAGTTTTGTTAGCGCGCGCAATAGCAAAAAAACCTGAGCTCTTAGTTCTTGATGAGCCAGTACAGGGTGTAGATTTTACTGGAGAAGTTGCCTTGTACTCCCTAATAAAAACTATCTCTGAAAATCTAAACTGTGGGATACTCCTTATCTCTCATGATTTGCATGTGGTAATGTCTGCAACTGACTACGTTGTTTGTTTGAATGGTCATGTATGTTGCTGTGGAACGCCAAGAGATGTTGCAGAAAGTAATCCTTATAAACAATTATTTGGAGAGAAATCTGCAAAACTGTTATCGATATATGAACACAACCATGATCATATTCATTCATCAGATGGTAATATCATTAAGGAAGTTGAGTAGCTATGTTGGATGATTTTATCGTAAGAGCTATAATAGCAGGTATTGGGATTGCCCTTGTTACTGGACCGTTAGGTTGTTTTGTGGTTTGGAGGAGATTATCTTTTTTTGGTGACACGTTAGCTCATTCAGCATTACTAGGTGTTTTAATTTCAATAACATTAGATATAAATGTTTCCTTAACTATCTTTGTTGTTGCATCTCTGGTTGCAATACTTTTATTAAGGCTTGAAAGAACAACCAATCTAGCAGGGGACTCACTCCTAGGCCTGATATCACACTCATCACTAGCGATTGGGTTGGTAATACTTGGTTTTTTATCCTTTATAAGATTTGATGTTATGGGTGTTTTGTTTGGAGATATTCTCTCAGTTAATTCGAATGACTTGCTAGTAATATGGATTGGAGGGGCTTTGATACTTGTTGTTTTAAGCTATATTTGGAAACCTCTTTTTGCATCAACAGTAAATTATGAGTTAGCTGAAGCTGAAGGTATGAAGCCAGAAAGAGTAAATGCCATATTCACAATTTTACTTGCAGCCCTGATTGCAATATCTATTAAGATGATCGGTGTACTTCTTATAACTGGTTTACTAATTATACCAACTGCAATGGCTCGTAATCTATCTGATAATCCAAGACAAATGGTAATACTATCTATTATTGGCGGTCTATTATCGGTTTTGATCGGACTGTATGCTTCTTTTGAAATAAACACTTCATCAGGACCATCAATTGTTGTAGTTGCTTTAATTTTATTTATCCTATCATTAATGAGAATCAGAAAAAAAAATTATGAATGAAAATAGTAAAAAGTTAACAAAAAACCAAAGAATTGTACTCGAGTTCGTACAAAAATCTAATAGACCCGTTAAAGCTTACTCTATTCTAAACAATGTCAATAAACGAGGAATCAAAGCCCCTCCTCAAGTCTATAGAGCCCTAGAAAAGTTAATAAAAATTGGGGAAATACATAAAATTGAAAGTCAAAATGCATTTGTTGCTTGCAATTCAAAATGTGTGGAACCGCATGGAACAATTTTTTCAATTTGTAAAAGCTGTGATCAAATAGATGAGATAAGTGATAAAAAACTCTATAAATATTTGTCTGAAGTAAGAGATATGAATGGTCTTAAATTAAGTAGATATAATTTAGAGTTATTCGGCACTTGTAAGACATGTAATCAAAAACATCTTCAAAATATGAATCAATAGATTATACAATGTTATAAAATAACATTTTTCTAGACACACAAAATTTTTTTCAATAAAATTTTTTAAATTAAAAAGGGAGCATGGATGAAAAAAAATATTTACTATTCGCTACTAATATCTGCAATGGTATCAGTTTCGGCGGCTGAAGAAACAAGACAAGTTGATAAACATGAGCATGGTGTTGGTGAATTAAATATTGCTATTGAGGGAAATGCCATAGATTTTGAATTTTTTATTCCTGGAGCTGATATTGTAGGTTTTGAATATGAAGCTAAAACTGAGTCTGATATTGCTCTTGTAAATGCAGCTTTAGAAAAATTTGGAAATTTTGATAATATTTTTAGTCTTCCCGAGTCCTCAAATTGTAATTTAGTAAATTCTGAAATTGGGGTCAATCAAGACGATGACCATGATGATCACGATGACCATGATGATCACGATGACCATGATGAGCATGATGATCACGATGAGCATGATGAGCATGATGAAGAAGCTCATAACGAGTTTGTTGCACACTACTCATTTAATTGCGGAAATATAAAAGAAATTGACAGAATTAGCTTTCCATATTTTACTACTTTTCCAAACTCTGGAGAACTTGAGGTACAATTTGTATCAGAGATTGGTTCGACAAGTTTTGAGGTGGAGGGAGATGAGCCTTTCATAGACTTAAAAGGAAAAATCTAATTGGATGAAAGTATAATTAAAATTGATTCAGTAAGATTTTATTGGTCAAAAAAAAGTAATTTCAAGATATTTGTTCCAAACCTAGAAATTAAAAAAGGTGAAAAAGTTCTCTTATTGGGAGAAAGCGGCTCAGGCAAAACCACACTCCTTTCCCTAATGTGTGGTTTTCTTAATCCATTATCTGGAAATATAAGTATTAACGGTAACACTATTAACCAACTTTCATCTAAAACTAGGGATGAGTATCGTGCTGATAATATAGGAATTATTTTCCAACAATTTAACTTGCTGCCTTATGCGAATGTTGTTGATAATGTTTTACTACCTTTATATTTTTCAAAAGTAAGATCAAACAACGTTTCCAACAAAAAAGAAAAGGTAATTGAACTTTTTAAACAATTGAGATTACCAGATGATATTGCACAATTTAGGGCAAGTAGTTTAAGCATGGGTCAGCAACAAAGAGTGGCAGTGGCTCGGGCACTAATTGGGAACCCATCGCTGATCATTGCTGACGAACCAACTTCCTCACTTGATGCAGATGCGCAAAAGATTTTTTTAAATTTGATGTTTGAACAAATTTCAGAGAATAACTCTACGTTATTAATGGTTTCACATGATAAATCGCTCTCTAATCAATTTGATCGATTAATTGACATAAACGAAATACTCATAAGGGAAGATAAGTCATGTTATTAAAACTTTCGTTCAGCTCTCTTTATGCGCGCTTAGTTACTGTGGGTATGACAATTCTTGCAATTTCAGTATCCCTTATGCTTTATATGAGTGTAGAAAAGTTAAGAACTTCAGCATATACAAGTTTTACCGATACAATCTCACAGACTGATTTAATTGTTGGCGCAAGAGCTAGTTCAGTGCAACTGTTGTTATATTCAGTTTTTAGAATTGGAAACGCTACGAATAATATAACATGGGAGAGTTATTTAGACTTAGTGAGTAAAGAAGAAGTTGATTGGACAGTTCCAATTTCGTTGGGAGATAGCCATAAGGGATTTAGAGTAATGGGTACCAACAAAGAATTTTTTTCTCGATATAAATATAGAGGTAGTCAGTCTGTAAGTATTGATAAAGGTTATTTATTTGAGGATCTATACGACGTCGTTTTGGGTGCTGGGGTTGCTGAAAAACTAGGATATAAAATCGGTACTTCACTTGTAGTTTCCCATGGATTACAGTCTTTTTCAGATCACGATGATCAACCTTTTAGAGTATCAGGGATACTTAAAAAGACAGGAACACCTGTAGATAATACTGTAATCGTCAGCCTGGCTGCTATTGAAGCAATTCATGTTGATTGGTCAACTGGAGCTAAAATACCAGGACAACTAACACCTATTGATGAGATACGCGAAATGGATCTAACTCCTAAAAATATCACTGCTGCACTAGTAGGTGTTAAATCAAAATTAACTATCTTTCAACTTCAGCGCTGGATCAATGAGTATCCTGAAGAAGCGATGACTGCAATTCTTCCTGGCGCTGCACTGCAGGAGCTATGGCGAGTAGTTGGAGTGATTGAAAACTTATTATTAGGGATATCGGTGGTTGTAATATTCACAACACTCGTTGGGATGGCAGCGATTATGTTTTCAAGTTTAAGTGAGAGAAGACGAGAAATGGCGATCTGGAGAGCTATGGGTGCATCTCCTTTCACGGTGATTGGTTTATTAATGCTTGAAGCAATATTTATTTCAATTCTAAGTATTACATTCAGTGTAGTTTTATTATTTTGTGTGTTAAATTTATTACAACCATGGATTGATTACAATTATGGCATCTTAGTAAACATTGAAATGTTAGCTATAAAAGATATGTATGTTTTTGCTGTGTTTATCATTGCCTCAATAACAGTCAGTTTATTACCAGCAATAAGAGCTTACTGGTTTTCTATTAATGATGGTATGACGATTAAATTATGATTAAAAAATTAAAAATCTTATTAATTATTTTTATTTTTATTCCGCTTTCTGCTTACTCAGCGCCAAAAGAAATAGACTGGGATGACCTAATACCATGGACATCCGTTTTTAGCCCCGGCGAGGTAAAGTTTAATAAAAATCTCGAAGATAAGGAAGTTAAGATCCCTGGATATGTTTTGCCATTGGATATGTACGGCCGAGGTATTAACACCTTTTTGTTAGTTCCATACATTGGAGCATGCATCCATGTCCCTCCACCAGCGCCTAATCAAATCGTTTATGTAGAAGCGGAGAATCCTTGGGAAGGTCTAGCCTGGTGGGAACCTGTTTACGTAACTGGAAAAATTAAAATTGAAAATCAAAATATTGAAGACCTTGCAATCGTAGGCTATGAATTAGCTGCAAACAATATCGAATATTATCGTGGTGAAACAGGGGTTCACGGATTCTTTGATTGGTAGGATTTTACGAGTCTATTTACTTATCCTTAAAGTACTCAATTATATCTGATTTATAATCAAGAGGTGGGAACCTTCCAATAATATTTGATTGATAGTTCCTTGGTCTATCTCTTCTTCTGAGAAACCCATCTTTAGCTTTTGTATACGATGATACTAACTTTTTTAGAGATGAAATATATAATGGTTTTTTTGGGTCTATATCCCCAAAAACGTAAGTAAAACGCTTATCGGCAGACAGAGAGATTGCACAAGACCGCTTGCAGCAACTCATACAATTTACACCTCTGATGATAACGTCATCTTGTCTTTTGAAACTGTTCACAATTTTTTTTGCAAAACGCTCGCCTCCTCGAGAATTATATTTTTCTTCTCGTCCATCTCGACAAGTTAAACAGATCGATAAAACAGGTTTAGTGTTGCTCATAAATTGCTAAATTTAATGTTATAATATAACAACTTGTATAATGCTTTTTTTTTAATTACAAGGTATGTTTAAGAAAAACTAATTTTGTAAAATATGGAAAATAGTTCATCGCAAGTACCAGTCACTGTATTAACAGGTTTTTTAGGAGCAGGTAAAACTACTTTATTAAATCGTATTTTAACTGAGCAACACGGTCGTCGTTATGCTGTAATTGTTAATGAGTTTGGTGAGCAAGGAATAGACAATGATCTCGTAGTTGATGCTGATGAAGAAGTTTTTGAAATGAACAATGGATGTATATGTTGCACAGTTAGGGGTGATTTAATACGTATACTTGGAGGTCTGATGAAGCGTGCAGATCAGCTGGATGCAATAATTGTAGAGACAACTGGACTTGCTGACCCTGCGCCTGTTGCTCAAACATTTTTTGTCGATCAAGATGTTGCAGACCAAACTAAATTAGACGCTATTGTCACTGTCGCAGATGCTGTCCACCTTAGTTCTCAACTAGGAGAACATCATGAGGCTGAAGAGCAAATTGCTTTTGCAGATGTAGTACTGCTCAATAAGATTGATTTAGTTGATCAAAGTCAGATTACTGGCGTTAAGGATCGCATTCGAAAAATTAATCCTTATACAAAAATAATTGAAACAAACAGATGTGCGGCTCCTCTTGATGAAGTTCTTGGTCTTAATGCTTTTAGTCTTGATCGCGTCTTAGAGGTTGAACCTGATTTTTTGGACTCTGATCATGATCATGAACATGATGACGATGTGACCAGTGTTTCTTTTGTTTCTGACACTCCGCTTGACTTAGAAAAATTTGAGAAGTGGTTTGGAAACCTATTACAGACGCATGGTCAAAATATTCTTAGATCAAAGGGCATTCTTGATTTTAAGAATGAAAAAGATCGCTACGTATTTCAAGGAGTTCATATGCTCATGGATGCATCTCCTATGGGTCCATGGCCTGAGAAAAGTATTCGAAATTCCCGGGTTGTATTTATTGGTCGCAAATTAGAGACAATGAATTTGAAAGAGGGCTTCGAAAGTTGTAAATCAGATTAGTTCTGCTTTAGATGAATAAAGAATCTGTAATAAAATCCCGCTTTGAAGAAAATGGAAAGGTCTTTGAAACAGGCGCTCCTGTTACAGGTGCAGTTTCAATAGAGAATGCTGTTGCAGTTGGATTTGGAGACGGATCAATAAGGTTTTTTTGGCCAGATAATGATCCCATAGAAGTTCAAGCTCACTCTGGCGCAATACTAAGCATAGCTTCAAGTAATGATGGGGTCATAACAGGCGGGCAAGATGGTCGTTTTTTAAAAATATCGACAAATGCTGAGGTCGAGGAAATTTACAATTTTGGAACGCGTTGGGTAGATAATGTAGCGGCATTTGAAAGTATGGTTTTATGTTCGTCTGGAAAAAATGTCTACATCTGGTCAGATGAAAATGATAAGCCAAAAATACTAGAGCATCAAAGTACGATAGGTGGTATCGCAATTGATCAAAATGGAAGGAGAATTGCTGTCTCATGTTATGGAGGAGTAACTTTGTGGAGATTAGAAAAAAACAAATGGAAATCATCAAAATTTGCTTGGAAAGGTTCACACGGTAAAGTTGGGTTTAGTCCAGATGGGAAGTATCTGGTGACAACAATGCAAGAAAATGAACTTCATGCTTGGCGAATTCGAGATAAAGCAAGTTTTGCAATGTCAGGTTACCCGTCAAAAGTAAAAAGTTTTACATGGGCCGGGGACAACCCTTATCTAGTAACAGCGGGTGCAAAAGAAGCTATATGCTGGCCATTCGATGGTAAGGAGGGTCCAAAAGGACGTAAGCCCCTTTGCATTGCAAGTGGTGGTCAACAAAACGCAACTTTTGTTGAATCATTGCCAGGGGAGAAAGCAGTTTTTGCTGGATTTCGAAATGGCATGGTTCTTCTCTCAGAATTATCAGAACATCCAAATGACGTCCTCATTCAAAATCCTACAGGATCAGAAGTATCAAATATTAGTATTTCACCCGATCGATCACATATATTAGTCGGAGACTCAAAAGGCCAAATTTTATGGTCACCTCTTTGGGAGCAGTAAAATGGAGGGTATGTTTCAGAAAAAAAAATCAAATAAAAGTGCTACTCAAAATTTAAAAAATCTAATCATAGAGAAATTTAGATTAAATGAAGATACTACTGTAAGCATTGCTGAACTAAGCTGTCATGAACCAAATTGCCCACCAAAAGAAACAATTATTACGATTCATAAAGCTAAAGGAATTACTTCTAACTTACGCATTCATAAACCTCTAAATCAGATAAAGAGAGAAGACGTTGAGACATTAAAACGTGAAGAAAATTTTTAATCTTTTCGGTGCCAGTACAACCGCACCGAAAGGATTTTAGCCACTAATGGAGAAAAACATCAAGCCAAGAAAACCTGTCGCGATCACAAAGCTTGATAAAAGTTTAGGGGTTCTAGAAAGTTTAAGCTTTGTGGTTGAAGGAATAATCACAAGAGTCGACTCACCGTTGTAGGATTGTCTTCTTATGTACTGAGGTTTCATCTTTGACTTTTTCATGTTTGATAAAAATATACCTAAAAAGCAAGGCTTAATTTTGATAAAAATATGTTCAAAACAAGATAGAAGTGTTTATTTTCAAAAATTTGCTGATATAAGAGACCGATGCAAAATGTCGTCTCAGTAAAAAATTTATCTAAAACTTACAGTAATCAATTTCAGGCACTTAATAATATTAATTTAGATATCAAACAGAATGAAATATTTGCACTTCTTGGACCTAATGGTGCAGGTAAAACAACTTTAATTAGTATTATTTGCGGAATTGTAACACCAAGTATTGGGACAGTTGAGGTTGGTAACTACGATATTATAAAAGATTATAGAAAAACTAGGTCACAAATTGGACTCGTCCCTCAGGAGCTAACCTTAGAACAATTTGAAATTGTTTATAACAATGTATCCTACACGAGAGGCTTATACGGCAAACCTCCTAATCCTCAGCATATTGAAAAAATACTAAAAGATTTAAGTTTGTGGGATAAAAAAGACTCCAAAATTAACGAGCTTTCTGGTGGAATGAAAAGAAGAGTCTTGATTGCAAAAGCTCTTTCTCATGAACCTTCGGTCTTATTTCTTGATGAGCCAACAGCCGGGGTTGATGTCGAATTAAGAAAAGACATGTGGGAAGTCATTAAGAATTTAAGAAATAAAGGTGTTACAATAATTTTAACAACTCATTATATAGAAGAAGCAGAGGCAATTGCTGACCGGGTAGCAGTAATTAATAAAGGTGAGATGATAATAGTTGATGAGACTTCAAATTTAATAAAAAGTTTAGGCCAGAAAACTCTAACAATTGATTTACATGAAACAGTTAAGACATTACCTGAATCACTTAAAAATTATAAACTTACTATAGTTAATGAAGGTTTATCAATTGATTACCAATACGATACACAAAGCAAACAAACTGGAATAACCTCTCTCTTGCAAGATATGAAAGAAGCTGGATTAAAACTAAAAGATTTAAATACAGAACAAAGTTCACTTGAAAAAATCTTTGTAGAATTGGTAAAGGAAAAATAATGAATTTCTACGCTATTAGAGCAATTTATTTTCATGAAATGGATCGAATGAGAAGAACTCTTTTTCAAAGCGTGCTTTCACCTGTACTTTCAACTTCTTTATATTTCATTGTATTCGGTTCAGTTATTGGAGGCATGATTCCTCAAATTGAAGGAGTTAGTTATGGGTCATTTATTGTACCTGGTTTATTGATGCTGACTTTGTTGACTCAAAGCATTTCAAACTCATCATTTGGAATATTCTTTCCTAAATTTACTGGATCTATTTATGAAGTTCTTGCGGCACCTGTTTCCTCTTTAGAAATTATCATTGGTTTTGTCGGCGCCAGTGCAACCAAATCACTTATTGTTGGCGTCATTATACTCATTACTGCAACTTTCTTTGTTGAACTAGAAATTCAATATCCCTTATTAATGTTTTTTCTTCTGGTATTAACATGTCTTACATTTAGTCTTTTTGGATTTCTTATTGGACTGCTCAGTGAAAATTTTGAACAGTTGCAAGTTGTACCACTTATCATCGTCACCCCTTTAGTTTTTTTAGGTGGTAGTCTTTACACCGTAGAAATGCTTCCAGAATTTTGGCAAAACGTAACTTACTTTAATCCAGTTTTATATCTTGTGAATGGCATGAGATGGTCCTTTTACGGGGCATCTGATATTAATATTTGGGTCAGTGTAATCTCTCTAGTTGCTTTCCTAAGCATCTGTGTTGCTGGCGTGGCAATTGCTATCACAAAAGGCTATGGTACAAAAGAGTAATTTCTATTAAGCCCCTATCGCTTAATAGTAAAGCAGGTCATTGGTAATGATCAGCCGCTGGAGCGTAACCAGCTAGGGGCACCACTAAAATCCACTTTCTCTGATTAATGTTGATGAAACCAAATTAAATAAATTTTGAAAAATATTATAGTTTTCAGTCTGAATTTTTACTTTACCTGCTGTTTGCCATTGAACAGTCTCAACTTCTGTACTTGTAGAAAAATTCAGCTGGTATAAAGCTTCTTCGGGTCGATAAATAACTTTTTCATCTCCCTTTACTTCACGTGATGCAATTGATCCACCAAAAGTAGATACTAGTGATAAGTAAGGAAGTTCTTCTGTCGATGTATTATTTTGCGAGACTAAGATAACTTCTGTTTCATCAAATTCATTATTTTTTGGAACAAAATAACCACTTGTATTACCTTCAAGTTTGTCTAAATCATTCTCACTTATAAATGCGACTACTTTTGTGTCATTGAATTGAACAATAGAAAATAATTTTTCTTTTATATTCACCCACTGTCCATTATTTAAATACTTTAGATCTTTTATTACCCCGCTCATTGGTGCATAGATTGAAAGATTTTCATTTTCCTCTTTAAGACTTTTAAGAATTTCAAATTCTACTTTCAATTGGTTTTCTAATACCATTAGGTTACTCATATCAGCTTCTGATCCAATTCGACGATCTAGTTTTTGCTGTATCATCTTTACGCGCTCAATGGCTTTATCAACTTTGTTTGATAGAGACGGACTCATCATTGTAATTAATAAGTCACCCTTTTCGACTTGTTGATCTGAGACAACATAAATTTCTTTTATCTCAGAATCTTCTGTTGGGTAGATATCGACTACTTCACCTCGATCAATCACTGCAGGAAGGCTGAGTGAACTTCGCCATGGCATTAACATTGCTGCCAAAAATACTGAGAAAATAAAAATTGATCTCAAAGAAGTCCAATTAAAACGCATGTACCTTCTAAGTCCCCACCACTGTCTAATTTCTCTCCAAATTGGAAGTAAAATGAACCAAACAATCTCAATAATGAACAGGATTATACCAAGAATTTTGAATGTTAAATAATAAACTAATAAGGCAATCCCAATAAATATAAAGAAGCGATATATCCATGTCATCCACGCGTAAATGATGAAAGTCCACCGTCTTCGACTCATGAGTTGTTCCGGTGGTTGGAATTTAAATCCAAAGATCCATTCTCTAATCTGCCATCGACCTAAAGCAAAGGAACGCGGTTGAAGATTTTCCGCTTTAAGAAAATCTGAGAGCACATAGTATCCGTCAAATCTCATAAACGGGCTAATATTAATAAGAAGTGATGATATCCAGCTTGAAGTCGCAATAAAAAATGAAGCACTTTTGATAACGCCATCAGGGCTTACAGCCCAAACAAATGTAGCAAGAAGGGCAAGATGCAATTCAGTCAGCATACCAGCAAAATTAATCAGTAAGCGTTTTCTATGATCAGTTAATTTATAAGCATCAGTTGTATCTGTGTATAAGAAGGGGAAAAAAACCAGCATTGCAAGCCCAATTGAAGAAACTTTGCATTTATAATAAGTGGCAACATATGCATGCCCAAGTTCGTGCAAGGCTTTTACAAAAACAATCGTTATACCAAACAAAATCAGTCCATTAACATTAAAGAAATAAGAAAATGTTGTTAAAAAGGTTTCATAGTTTTGGATTGTTAAAAAAATACCAATGATCCCCAAAATATAAATTATTAGTCTGCTGGTTTGCGATCCAATAAACAACGCAAAAGGTAAACTGTTTTCTAGACCATTTCCTGGTTTGAATAATGGGACTTTAAAGAACAAATAATTATGAATAATTTTTAACAGCCAATGCTTGTTAAGTTTCTCTTTTTGAACAACTAAAGATTTAACTTCATCACCTGTTTTTTTTATAGTTAAATTATTGAGATTTAGAAAACTGATAAATTCTTCAATTTCTTCTTGTGTAATAGACAAATTACTTTTTTTAATTTTTTCAATAAATTCTGTTGTCTCAATTCCACCTGACCAATTTTTAAGGAGATCAAATGCTTTTTTGTTTATTGAAAAGTATTTATTTCTTAATGAGTCATAAAGAAGCCACGATGCTGATCCGTCTTCTTTCTTTGGTCCCTCACTGAGTTTCAAATCTTGTCGGATAGACGGTACAATCATTTATATTCCTAAAAACTGTCTGCTGATATTGATTGGAACTCTGAAGATATAATAAAAAAGAGATGTCCGATCTCCGTAAATTTTTGCTGATCCTCGTAATCCAATACGCGGCGGCTCAATATTATCCTCGAGGCTAGCGTGTATTTTATAAGCTAAAATATTTTCAGCTGTTAATTCAGGTTTGTAAGATGTTCTTAATATTTTTCCTTCAATTGAGCTTAGTGGACTGCTGTCTAAAAAAACCTTAACTCTTGCTGATTTTTCAATAAAAAGTGAGTCTTTTGTTGGTAGGTAGATTAAGAACTCAATATCATTTGAATTGGCAATCGTTAATATCTTTTCACCTATATTTACAGGACGACCTTGCCAATCAATAAAATCTTCAACAACAGCAACTCCCGAAACCTCCGCTTTTATGACAGAATATTTTAATTGTTCCTCGGCATAAGCAACTTGCTTTTTCTTCAACGCAACTTCAGTTGATAGTTCAACGAGCTTTGCTTTTGCCTCATCATTTGTAAATGAGGATTGTTTAGCCCTGAGTAATTCTGCTTCGGCGACTTCTAATTCTTGTAAGTTTATTTCGTATTGAGATTTAAAATTGAGATCGTCTAATTTTACAAGTTCCATACCAATATCAACAGCATCATTTGTGTTAACTAATACTTTTTTCACTACACCATTCACAGGTGATGTAACAACTGACGGATTTTTAGCAATAACTTCAACCGGCGCAACAGCGGATATATTAATTGGCATAAACATTGCAAATGCGATTGCTGATAATATTAGCCACTTTAGCCAACCTGAGAAAATTCTACCAAAAAAGGATAAAATCGATATTCTTGATAAAAATGAGTCCAATGCATGGCTGAATGTTTCAGCAATGTGCTGCAGCAGTTCTTTTTCTGTATCTGAAACTTTAGCAGATCGTACAATTACTAGAGAACCTAAATCACCCTTTGTTCTTGAAATTAATGGAACAACCATTAACTCGTTTGGAAAATTTTCAGGTAAGTCTAAATTTGATCCATCTTCTCTTAAATCACTAATTGAAACTTCTGAAAAGACTCCCGTTTCAACCTTCTTTTTATTTATTAATCTTTCAACAAACGTAACTGTCGGCGCTGTTCTATCAACGACTGAAATATCCGAGATCGTTTGGACTTTCTGTCGGCCCGTAGCAGATTTAGTAAGAAAAAATAAAAAATTATAATCAACAACACTTCTTAACTCATTTGCACAAACGAAGCCGAGTTCGGATAAGCTTTCTGCAGTCCGAAATTTTTTCTCAAGAGTAATTAATCTTGCTATTTTTATTGAAGTATTATCATTCAAAACGTTGCTGTCCCACTCATGCCTGGCAGTAATGTATCATAATTTTCATCAAATTTTGCAGTAATGTCGATGGTTTGGCTAACAGGATCAATATCAACGCCGATAGTATGAATTTTGGCACTATATGTTTGACCGTTTTCATCAATGTTGATTTTCATTGGATAACCCTCATCAATCCAAGCCAACCATTTGCTTGAAACAATCAGTTTTGCCTCAAGAATTCCTGAACCAATGATTTCAACCAATGGCTGCTGCCTTTCAATGCTCTCAAACTCATTTACAAACACTTTGGATACTTTGCCATCGTAAGGGGCTTTAATTATACATCGATCTGTATTGAGTTTAGCAATCTGTAATTCAGCTTCTGCACGCTTTACATCGATTTCTGATAACTGAACCTCATATTCTCCAATGGATCTCATCAAGGCAAGGTCTTGATTGCTCTTTAGAGTTACTCTAGCACTCTCTAATTGTGCTTCAACAACTTTTCTTTGTTCTTCAAAAAATGAACAGTCAAACTTAATTAAAATATCAGACTCTTTAAATTCAGTCCCTTCATCAATTGGAATTGAATCAACTTTTGCGGCAAGTTCACTTGATAGTGTTGCTTCTTCGGTTGCAGTTACTAAAACACGTGTGGAATATTCTTCTGCTGACAAATTATAAGGCAATAATATGCAGCACGCTGTTACCGCAAATGTTACAATTTTGTTCATAAAGGTATTTATTAACTTACTAGAGATACAATCTTTTCGCCATAGCTATCTGCTGCTTTAGCATGATGCTTTAATTGTTCATCAAGAGGAATGAAGGAAATTTCATCATTTGCTTCTGAGTTTTCTTCACCAGACTCAGTTCCTGTTATTTCATTGAGATCAATCTCAACTTCAATAACTCTTTCTTTTCCATCTTCATCTTCAGCAATTATCTTTAGTTCAAGAACTTGAAGGCTTTCCGTTAAGAATGCTGGAGCTGCTGAGCCTGTTCTACCTTTTGAAGGATCAGCTGCAATTTTTCCAGTTTCAGGATTAATTGTAATCCAATCAGGCAGTGCGCCACCACCTTTGAGCTCTGCTTTATACATTTTTACATTTGATTGATTGTCATCAATCACATCGACTGTAAATTGACCTGCATCCATTTGAAGACTGCTTAATTTCATTGTGCCTTCAAAATCTGTTTGGGCGTTCAAATTATTATTTGCTGTATTGCTAGATGAATTATTATTCTCTCTGATCAGATTTACATTTGCATCATTATCGACAACAACCCTTGTCTGATCACCAAGGCCTCTAGTAAACTCTTGGTCACCCTTAATCTTTGCTTTATCTAAGACAATATTGATATCACGCGTGTTACCATCTTTATCTAAAGCTACTAACTGAACTTCAACTTCTTCAACACCGTCAGGCATTTCTGCAGTTGTCTCACCAGTTTCAGGATTTACCTTGATCCATTCAGGTAATGCATCACCGTTTGAAAGTTGACCAGAATACAATTCAACATTTTTCTGGTTATCGTCATTTAATTTAACACCTACTCTTAGATCTGTATCTTCGCTGCTAGTTGTCTCATTTGCAACTGCATCCATCAATCGAAGACCACCATTAAACTTGAGTGGTTTAGTTAGAGATGCAGTATCTGCAATTGAAATAGTATCAAGAGTGAAGCCTTCATCATCGACAACAATATTCACTTCATTAGCTACTTCTTGAATTTTTGCAGGCTTAATTTTAATAGGCTTAGGAGGTTCAGGTGGCAGGTCTGGTATATTATCATCTGCTTCCATAATTACATTAGGCATAACAGTGATGGTGAATGTATGATCTGCATAGAGTCCCGCGCCATCGATTGCTCTGATTGTAATAGTGTATGTGCCTGGTGTAGTTAGTCTTCCAGTAAGTTTATTTTCTCTTAATGAAAGCCCATCCGGCAGACTTGTTTCTGCTTCTGTTTCAGGATCAATAATTTTGTATTCAGCTATGTCGTAAATTCCTCTATCAGGGTCATCAAAAATTTGTTTGTGTCTTATTACAAGTTTTTGTCCAGTAACTAAAGTTGGTACCGATACTGGATTAATAACTTCAGGAGGATCATTCACTCCAGTGACGGTAATGGCGATCTGTTCCTTAACAGGAGTTTCCCCATCTGTTACTTCATAAGTAAAGTATTCCGTTGCAGTTTCGCCTGGATTTAGAGACTTTGCATTGTTGGCTTTGTACTCATAGCTTCCATCAGAATACATTGTTAAATCACCATATGTTCCTGATAAGGCGGTACCAGTTTCTCCAGGTGTAGGTGTATTTACTGTTCCACTTGTACCAGTGCCAGACTCCTCACCTGTTCTTATAGAATGTACAGATAAGGTATCACCATCTGGATCAGTATCATTGCTTAATACACCTTTTGAAGCATTTTTTGTTCCAGTTGCTCCAGCATCGATTGCAAGAGTATCAGCGTTTGGCTCTGGTGGGTCACTTTTACCAGTAACAGTAATTGCAAGCACACCAATGTCCTCATTAGTTCCATCGGTTACAGTGTAGTTGAAATATTCTATTGCGCTCTCTCCTCGTTTAAGCCTATCTGCTGCAGCTTGATCAGCAACATAACTATAGCTTCCATCAGCATTAAGAGTAAGAGTACCATA
>QCMV01000008.1 GCA_003213515.1 Pelagibacteraceae bacterium AG-422-N09
TGGTATCATAATTATAAAAAGTATGTCGACAGTATATTTGAAAAATATGATTTTATTGCTTTACCATCAGCACAATTGTTTCCATTTAACAAAGAAATAGATTTTCCAAAAAGTATTTCAAAAACCCAGATGGACACATACCATCGCTGGATGGAAGTCACGGTATTTGCAAGTATGTTTCAATTACCTACCCTCTCAGTACCAGTTGGCTTTAATGATAAGGGGCTACCAATGGGTATGCAATTAATGGGGAAAAATAAATCAGATGAAAAAGTAATACAAATTGGAAACTATTATGAAGAAATCTTTAATCATTCAAAAATAAAACCTAATATAATTAATGGTTAATAAGTTAGTCGATACTCCAAACCCAACTCTTGTGACATTACGCGACAATAAAGCTAAATGGAACCTTCCGGAATATAGAAGAACTGGCTATAGGAGTCTTCACAAAATAAACAGATATGGTCTTTTGTTAAGATCAGATTACATTCTTTTGCTTAATGAAAACAGTAAAGATGAAATAGATAAGATAAACTCAGTAAGGGAAATGACGAGCCATAAATCTTTTTGTTCTTTAGTAGTTGGGAGAGGGCAAGAAATATTTTTTGAGAAATATGCAAAAGATTTCTCTCCTGAAACACCGCATACAATAATGTCAATTTCAAAGATGTTTTTAAATCTATTTGTTGGTGAATTAGTTGAGAAAGGCAAGTTGCAACTAGAAAAACCTATTTCTTATTATTTGCCAGATATTGGAGAAGGATATTCAAAAGCGACGGTTCAAAACGTATTAAATATGAACATTATTAATGCTTTTACCGAAGATTATACTGACCCGTATTCATCATCATTTATGCATGAAACTGTTGGTGGCTGGCGAATACCAGATGAAGATAAAGATGAAAAGTTTCAAGAAGATTTCTTGAATAGTATTCAAACAGATGGAGCTAATTCTGTAATAAACAATTCTGATAAAGCATTTTATAAGTCAGCAAACAGCGACGTAATTGCTCTACTGATTGAAAAATTAAGTGGGAGAGAGCTGCGAGAGTGGCTTCTCTCGTCAGTAGAAGCAATGGGTCTTGAAGATGGTTTGTATATGGCAACGGATAGAGGTGGGATGCCATGGCTGTCCGGTGGTGGTTGTCTTGTTGCAAGAGATTTGCTACGTATGGGACTACTTTTCTCAAGAAAAGGTCTTGGGATCAGAAATAGAATAGCTGGCTCTAGTAAATTTATTGATGATACAGTTTCTGAAAAAGGTCCAATATATATGCACTTAAAAGATGAAAAATATGTTTATTATGCAAATCAAACCATGAAATCTAATAATTGGATTGGGCATTCTGGATATGGTGGGCAATTTTTAATGATTAACTTAGAAACAAATGTTGTTGCAAGTTTTTTTTCTGTTTTAGAAACCGACTCAGCAACTGATGAAGACTATAAAGCCAAAATGATTCTGATGCTTGAGGAAGTAACATCAAAGCAATATTCATAGAAAGGATAGATAATGAGAGGATACGTAATGGTTGGGTCGAGTGATTTAAAAAAATCTAAAGCATTCTATGATGTTGTCCTTGCAGTAATTGGAATAATCTCAATTTATGAGGATGAGGTGTGTGTAGGTTATGCTCGAGAGGGGAAACAAGATGTTGAGTTCTATATAACCAAACCGGCAAATAGAAAGCCTGTTACATTTGGAAATGGTACACAGATATCCTTTTTGACCGAGTCAAAAGAACAAGTTGATAAGTTTCACAAAACTGCTTTAGGACTTGGAGCACAAAATGAAGGGGATCCAGGTTTTAGACCAAGCGACAGTAATGTTTATTATGCTTACATCAGAGACCCTGATGGTAACAAAATTTGCTCATATACAAGTGTAAATGTCTAGAGCTACCAGGTTAAAATTATATCGAGCATTGCTTATAGTTGCTATTGTTTTAATAGTACCAGTCATCTTTGTTGTAGGAATTACTCTGCCCTATTTATTTAATACAATAAAAATAACTTTTCCTGATATTGTCATTGATAAAGATGTTGAAAGCTATATTGCTGAAAAAGAACTGCTTTTTGAGAATACTGATCCCCGAGCAAAGAAAAAAATCATATGGCATGATGATGAGAAAATTAAAACTGAATATTCAATTGTTTATCTTCATGGAAGTTTTGCGACGGGGCGTCAACAAGAAGAAGTTTTGGTAAAGATTGCCAAAAAATTAAAGGCCAATTTATTTATATCAAGACTAGCTGGCCATGGCTCTGGTTTTGAATCTACAAAATCTCTGGAAGCCAAAAATTTTCTCGAAGATGCAGCCGAAGCTGTTGCAGTAGGCAGTAAAATCGGAAACAAAGTTATATTAATGGGTTTTTCAGCTGGGGGTTCATTTGCATTAATGGCTGCAAAAGATCAGAAATTAAGTGAAAAAATTGATCATTTGGTACTTGTGGCACCATGGACTCCCAAGCTATCTCCTCCTTATTTCTTAGCGGCGACTGGGTTATTTTTTAAAAGCCAATACAAGTTTAATTTTCCTAGAATGTTTGACTTGCCAAATGAAGAATGGGATCCTTTTTGGGTCAACGAATTTCACAGGGAACTTCCAAGACAGCTTTGGGTGGCGGCATTTTCTGGAAGGAAACTTGAATTTCAAGAGACTAAGATTCCACTTTTAGTATTTTATGAAGAAAAAGATAAAGTAGTAAATGCTGAAGGAGTAAAAAAAATATTTGAAAAATGGAAAGGACCTAAGAAATTAATTAATAACGATACTAATTTAGGAGGCTTTAATTATCATGATATTATTGGAATTCTAAACTCCCCACAAGATGATTTCTTTGTTGAGGAAATCAACAACTGGATAGAAGTTAACTCTTAAATAAACTTTTATTATTTTCTCTCAATTTATTTTTTTGAACTTTACCCATAGAATTTCTAGGTAAATTCGACATAAATATTATTTTTTTTGGCTGTTTATATTTAGCAATTTTATCTTTTACATAATCCAATATTTGACTACCATCATTTTTATCATCTGTTGCAACTACTGCCGCAACAACTGCTTCACCAAAATCATCATGTTGAACACCAAAAACTGCTGACTCGGTAATATTTGGCAACTCGTTTATCACATCTTCTATTTCCTTGGGATAAACATTTAGTCCACCGCTTATAATCATATCTTTATCTCTACCAACAATAGTAAAGTAGCCATTTTCATCTTTCTTTGCGAGATCACCTGTTATGAAGAAACCATCATCTTTAAATGATTCTTTGGTCTTTTCTTCCATTCCCCAGTACCCCTTGAAAATATTTTCGCCCTTAAGTTCAATAGTTCCTATTTGACCCACTTCTACTTCCTTACCTTCTTCATTGACTATTCTTATTTCAATACCTGGAAGAGGTATGCCCACTGTGCCTGCTTTTCGTAATTCGTCATATGGATTTGAAATATTCATATTTGTTTCTGTCATGCCATATCTCTCAAGAATTTTTTTACCAGTTCTTTCTTCAAATTCAATGTGAGTTTCTGATAGTAAAGGTGCTGAACCAGAAATAAATAGTCTCATGTGTTTTGCTGACTCATAATTTAATTTTTCATTTGCCAACAATCTTGTATAAAAAGTTGGCACGCCCATCATGGATGTGGCTCTTTTCATCCAAAGCAAGGCTTTTTCAGCATCAAATTTTTCCAAGAAGATCATTGATCCTCCAACAATTGCAAGAAGATTACATGCAACAAAAAGACCGTGCGTATGGTAAATAGGTAGCATATGTAAAAGCACATCATTTTCTGTAAATTTCCAAAATTTTCTTAAAACTTCAGAATTTGAAACCAAATTTCTATGCGATAGCATTGCTCCTTTTGATTTTCCAGTAGTACCGGATGTATATAAAATGGCAGCTAAGTCATTTTTGTTTCTTTTAATAGATTGAAATTTTTTTGGATATTTTTTTATCTGCTCAATCAATGAACCAGTTTCATCTAAATTTAATGATAAAATTGAAAACGAAGAATAGCTCAATAAGTTTTTTACTTCATTTTGAATTTTGTCATCGACAATTATCACCTTAGGTTTGGCGTCATTGAAGAAATATTCTAATTCACTTAGGGTATAGCCAGTATTGAGTGGCAGATAAACACCTCCAGCTTTAATGGTTGCAACGTATGTAGCAAGTTGAATTACATTCTTTTCTGCCTGTATGGCCACCCGGTCACCCGGTAATAAATTAATATCTATTAAGTAATTTGAAATTTGATTTACAATTTCATTGAATTCTAAGTAAGTTATCTCTTTATTTTCATTGATCAAAAAAATATTTGGACTCGTTTCATTAGATTTGAATATTTCATCAAATAGATAGTTTGACTCAGTCATTACTATTTTCATCCAATGAATAAATGCTCAACCGAGTTAAAATATCTTCGTGAATAACTATGCCAAGTCCAGCTGATTTATTTAAATGTGCTTTATTATCGATAATATCAAAAGGTAACTCACAAAATTTCTTTGAAAAGTTTATATAATCTGGAAATATTTCAGCCTTTTCTGAATTAGAAATACTTGAGCAAACATGAAGCATCGCAGATGCTGAAACGGACATTGAATTCCAGCAATGTGGAGAAATAGAAATGCCATTATTTGATGCTTCATTTGATATCTTGATAATATCAATTAGTCCGCCCATACCTGAAATATCAGGATTAAATATATCTGCTGCATTTCTATGTATTAATTCTCTGAAATGGACCAAGCCTGATTGCTTTTCACCAGTTACAACTTTCATATTAAAAGTATTTTTGATCTCAGTAAGTAAGCTAATATTCTCACCGTCAACAGGCTCTTCTATCCAGTAAGGATCAAATGACGATACTTCTTTTAAAAAAGATTTTGTTTGATCTAAATCTTTAGGTACAGCTAAATCAAGCATTAGTGGTAATTCATCTCCCACTATTTCTCTAACTTTTTCAACAAACTGAATTGAAATTGATACGCTATCTAGCATTGGATATATCTTAATCCCCCCATATTTCTTTTCATAAAATTTTTCTATTTGCCTCAAATAATCATTTGTGTCCTTTTTTAGGTCGCTCCAACACGTAGCATAAATGGGAACACTTGTTTTGGGGCTTTTTGTTAGTAAAGAATTTAAAGGAAGATTTTTACACTTCCCTGATATGTCCCATAATGCAATTTCAATTGCGCTTGTAGCAGAGCTGAAGTCTAAACCTCTATGACCATCACTTAATAATGAAACTTTACTATAAAATGACTTTAGTGATAGATTTGGAATATTCGAAATTTCTCTAAATAGCTCTTTTATAATAATTGCAATACCCTTTTCTCTAAGATTAATAGAGAACGCTTCTCCCCAACCTTCAATTCCATCTTCAGTTGTTATTTTTATAATGATAAATTTTTTTGTATTTGACCATTGATCATCAGGCAGATGATTATCAGTTATCCAGATCTTTAACCTTGAAAGTTTGCCAATGCTTATATTTTGATTATTCATTATTAGTATTAATATTAGATGGAATATAATTTAATTTGATCTTTAACATATATAAAAAAAACCTTATGTTAAGGTATGATTTCAAAGTTAATACTAGGCGCAGGATGTTTTTGGGGAGTAGAAGTTCTTTTTGAAGAAATGTCTGGCGTTAAAAAAGTAATTTCAGGGTATGCCGGTGGACATACAGAAAACCCTAAATATGAAGAGGTCTGCACTGGTAAGTCAGGGCACATTGAAGTTGTTGAGATTGAGTATGATAATAGTGAAGTAAAGTTTGAGGAATTGATAGACAAGTTTTTTTTTATTCATGATCCAACTCAGATGAATCGTCAAGGTCCAGACATTGGTGAACAATACAAGTCAGTTATTTTTTATAATTCTGATGAAGAAAGAAGAATATCGGAAAGCAAAATTGATGAGATTAATAACTCAGGCGAACATCAAAACAAAGTAGTAACAGAATTAAGAGAGAATGCTAAATTTTGGCCTGCTGAAGAATACCACCAAGACTTCATAGAAAAAAATGGTAAAGTTTGCTATCACCAACTTTACGTACAACACAAATCCTAAATTGCATTATTATTAATGCTCAGCACGTTGATTTGTGCTGAGCAATTAATATAAGCTAGCCCTTTACAACTTCTCTTGTATTCGCATTGAAAGACTCAGTAAACGGTACATCAACTGTTACAGCGTCTACTGGTACTCCTGGCTCATCAGCATAAATATCAGGTAAATGAACTTTAAATTTTTTACCTAGTTCCCATTTTGGAAAGCCATTTGCATTAAGAGTTCCATCAAAAGGTATATAACCCATAGCTATATTTTTTCCTTTTTCAGGATGATACCAAGGTGAAGTAATAAAGCCACATGGGTCTCCACCTTCACCAGGAGACACAAGCCAAAAATCAGGCGCATACTCATCAATTGGTTTGCCACCAATTTCAAATCCTACCAATTGTAACTTGTACGGCTTATGACCATCTTTCAAGTCAGTCTTCATCTTTTCAAGCGCTTGCTTACCGATATAATCACCTTTTTTCTCCCACTCACCTTTTCCAGATAAAGAAACTTGATAGCCAAGATTGCATTGGAAAGGATTGTGTTCATGATCTAAGTCCTGACCCCAAGATAATATGCCTGCTTGTATTCTTCTGTGGTGAGCAGGCGCTATAACCATTAGATTATGTTTCTTTCCTGCTTCCAAAACAGCGTCCCACATATCGTCGGCATAGAGCGTCGCATTTCGTAAATAAATTTCATAACCAGACTCGCCAGAGAAACCAGTTTGAGAAATCACACAACTTCTTCCACCAACTTTAACTTCTGCTAGACCATAGAAAGGAATATTATCAAGATCAACTTGATCACCCACTAGGTCTTTCATCAAGGCAATGGCTTTTGGTCCTTGAATCTGAACAGGGCACGCATCAATTTCATCAATTTCCACATCGAATTTTTTATCAGCGTTTACACCTTGTAAATAAAGTCCAATATCAGAGTCTGACAAACTAAACCAAAACTCATCTTTCGAGATTCTTAAGAGAATAGGATCGTTTAAGACTCCACCCTTATAGTTACATAATATTACGTACCTAGCTCTTAATGGGGATATCTTTGTGGCATCCCTTGTAATTACATAGTCTGTAAATTTTTCAGCATCTGGACCAATTACACGTATTTGTCTCTCAACTGCAACATTCCACATAGTCACGTGGTTTTTAATTGCTTCATATTCAACCATTGCTCCACCATCTTCTGGCTTTACATAACCCCTGGGATGATAAATACGGTTATAAACTGTTGCTCTCCAGCAACCTGCTTCCATTGACTTATGCCAGTATGGTGACTTTCTCACACGAGTTGAAATCAACATTTCAACTTTCGTTGGTCCACTTTGGCGTAAATTGTAAGGAACATGTCTGTCGCTTTGATCAACAGTAGTGTTATGTTCTATTTTTTTAGACATAGTAGTTCTCCTTTTCTAACCATTCGTTTGCTTTTTTTATTCCACCAAACGCATAAATGTGAAAATGTTCAACGTTCTCTTTTAATTCTTGAATTACATCATCAGGTGTCTGAACAGTCAATAAATCAAAAATTTTAGATGCATTTTTTTTTGCGAAATTAAGCGTATTCTTTAATCCAACAAATCCAGCGAATTTTACTAGTGTCTTCATAGAAGCCGGGCCCGCAACGCCTACATGAACAGGAAGTGGTGCTCCAGAAATAAAAGACGATAATGCGTCTGTATCTTGTGTCCACTGTGTTACAATATAGTCAGCAAATGGGGCCTTTGATTTCATTGCTTCTTCAATAGCTGCATCGCTCATATTTGGAGATCCCTCAGGATGACCAGCAATACCTATTTTCATTCCATCAAACAATCCAGTTTCTATAAGTTGTAGTGAACAATGATATTTTCCTAAAATATCTCGATCCCCACCAATTATTAAAACTTGTTTAACTCCAGCTTCTTTAACTTGCTCTATATATGATTTTAACATATCTGAGTCAGTAATTGAGCGAGCTGGAAAGTGAGGAATGGGATTATAACCTGCACTAGCTAACGCTTTGGTTTGTTCAATAACGTCAAGATAACTTGTGCCAGGCAAAAATGTAATATAAATGTCATTGAGTTTAGGCAAATCAGATAGATTTGTTCTTGTAGTAACTTCCAATGAAAAATTTACATTTCCCATAATGCTGTAAATGAGTGTACCGCTTAAGCCACGCGAATTTTCAATTGCACTGCTTGGCTTAATTTTGCAGCGCTATTTGAGTCTCCTAAAACAAAATTTAAGTAAAAATTTGTTCTATAGCAATACATTTTTGTAGACTCCTATCTGTAAAGTTCTTAAGTTGTCTAGGTTTTTAATATTAGTATTATTTATGGCTGTACTCTCAGATATTGAAATTGCTAGAGAAAATAGCATGGCTCCTATTGAAGAAATTGCTTCAAAATTAGACTTGAAAGATCAAAATCTCCAAAAATTTGGACACCACATTGCTAAAATTGATACTCAAAATATAGAAAGTAATAACAAGAACGGAAAACTCATTTTAGTGACAGCCATTTCACCTACCCCAGCGGGCGAAGGAAAGACTACTACATCAGTCGGTCTTAGTGATGGCTTAAATAAAATTGGAAAACAGTCATTGGTATGCTTGAGAGAACCTAGTTTAGGACCTTGCTTTGGTGTCAAAGGGGGTGCTGCAGGAGGCGGTTACGCCCAAGTAGTACCAATGGATAAAATTAATTTACATTTCACAGGTGATTTCCATGCGATCACATCAGCACATAACCTCCTTGCATCGATGATTGATAACCATATTTATTGGGGAAACGATTTAGGAATTGATACAAGAAGAGTGGTTTGGGGACGTGTTGTAGATTTAAATGATCGTGCTTTAAGAAATATTAATGTTAATTTAGGCGGTATAGCCAACGGATACCCACGTGAGGATAAATTCGATATTACTGTTGCATCTGAAGTGATGGCAATTTTTTGTTTATCTACAAGTTTAGACGATTTACAAAATAGACTTGGGAATATCATTGTTGGTTATACAAGGGAGAAGAAAGAAATTACGGCGCGAGACTTAAATGCAGACGGCGCGATGACTACTTTGCTAAAAGATGCTTTCTTACCTAATCTTGTTCAAACACTGGAGAAAAATCCTGCTATCATTCATGGGGGTCCTTTTGCAAATATCGCCCATGGATGCAATTCTTTAGTTGCTACTCAAACTGCTCTTAAATTAAGTGATTATGTTGTAACAGAAGCAGGCTTTGGTGCAGATCTTGGAGCAGAAAAATTTTTAGACATAAAGTGCCGTAAAGGAAAATTAAATCCTTCAGCAATAGTAATAGTTGCAACAGTTCGAGCGTTAAAAATGCATGGCGGTATGGATAAAAAAGAATTAAAAAATGAAAATGTTGAAGCTGTAAAAAAAGGTTTATCAAATTTGAAGCAGCACATTGCAAATATGCAAATGTATGGGGCGCCTGTTACAGTTGCTATTAATCATTTCATATCTGACAGTGATAAAGAATTGTCAGCAATCAGCGATTGCTGTGACTCATTAAATGTAAAGTCATTTAATTGCACACATTGGAGCAATGGTGGTGCAGGCACAGAGGACCTAGCAAAGCACATAGTTGAAATTACTGAGCAAAATGCTCCAAAGATAAAGCACCTGTATCCGGACGAAATGAAATTGTGGGATAAGATGAAAAAAATTGCACAAGAAATATATGGAGCGAGCGATATTATTGCTGACCAAAAAATAAGAATGCAGTTTGACGACTTGGAGGAAAAATATGGCCATTACCCAATATGTGTAGCTAAAACTCAATACAGCTTCTCAACTGATCCAAATCTAAGAGGCGCTCCAAAAGACCATGTAGTTCCTATCAGAGAAGTTAGACTAGCAGCGGGTGCAGAATTTCTTGTAGTTGTATGCGATAAGATTATGACTATGCCAGGTCTGCCTAGAGTTCCAGCTGCAAATGCTATACACTTAAATAAAAATGGCGACATAGAAGGATTGTTTTAATGGCTCACATGTATGATACAAATTTAGACAAAAACGATGCAAATTTTACACCGTTGTCTCCTTTAAGTTTTCTCATACGGGCAGCGGAAGTTTATCCAAACAGAACTTCGATTATACATGGCAAAAAACAATTTACATGGTCTGAGACATATAAAAGAAGCAAACAACTTGCGAGCGCACTTTCTAAAAGAGGTATAGGAAAGGGAGATACTGTTGCGGTTCTTTGTTTTAATACTCCTGAAATATATGAGACACATTTTGGTGTTCCGATGATAGGCGCTGTATTAAATACGATAAACATCAGATTAGATGTAGATACAATTAGCTATATTCTTGAGCACGGTGAAGCAAAAGCATTGATTACTGACAATGAGCTTTCACCGACGATAAAACAAGTACTCGATAAGATAAAAAATAAAATTCTTGTAATAGATATTGATGATGAACTAGCAAATCATCCTGAGGGAGCTGGAGAGAATCTTGGAGAAATTAATTATGAGGATTTTCTTTTAACAGGTGACAGTGATCTCGAATGGAGTTTGCCAGATGATGAATGGCAATCATTAGCGCTCAACTATACGTCTGGCACTACAGGATTACCAAAAGGGGTTGTTTATCATCATAGAGGCTCATACTTGATGGCACTTGGATCTGTTACTGCTTTTAGCATGCCAATGCATCCTACTTATATGTGGGTTGTTCCAATGTTTCATTGTAATGGTTGGGGTAATCCCTACACGCTTACAGCCCTAGCAGGCACAAGTGTATGCCTTAGATATGTTTCAGCTAAAAATATGTTTGATGCTATTGCAGATCATAAAGTAACTCATTTTGGTGGCGCACCAATTGTTCTAAATTTTCTAGCACAAGCAACAGCTGAGGAAAAAAGAGAATACTCTCAACAAGTATATGTAGTCACAGCAGGAGCTCCTCCACCCGCAGCCACATTAGAAGCGGTTCAAAAAATGGGTTTTGACGTTACTCATGTTTATGGACTGACTGAAACATACGGACATATTTCATTATGCGCATGGCAGGATGAATGGAATGAGCTATCAGTTGAAGAACAGTCAAAGCTTAGATCAAGGCAGGGCGTAAAGTTTCCAATGATGGATGGCCTAGCAATTATGAACCCTGAGACTATGGAGCACGTTAAGAATGACGGTGAAGAAATAGGTGAGATTATGATACGCGGCAACTGTGTAATGAAGGGATATTTAAAAAATAAGGAAGAAACAGATAAAGCTATGGCAGGAGGCTGGTTTCACTCAGGTGATCTGGCTGTAATGCATCCTAATGGTTACATTCAAATAAAAGATAGAAGCAAAGATATAATCATCTCTGGTGGTGAAAATGTCTCATCAGTTGAAATAGAAAATACACTTTATAAACATCCATCTGTATTATTTGCTGCAGTGGTTGCAAAACCAGATGAAAAATGGGGTGAAACACCATGTGCTTTTATCGAATTAAAAGATCAAAATGATAGCGTGAGTGAAGGCGATATTATTTCGTTTTGTAAAGAAACTCTTGCTGGCTTTAAGTGTCCTAAAAAAGTCGTTTTTACTGAACTACCAAAAACTTCAACAGGTAAGATATTAAAATACGAACTGAGAGAAATGGCTAAAACCGCCGACGCTTAAGAAAAATGAATAGAATCATCGTTTAGTCGGCCAAATTTAATACCAAAGAAATCTTTAAAATAATTTTGTGTATTGATCCATGGTGACCTGCTGCCTTGTTGGGGGAATAAATGAATAGCTCGATGTATGTATCCTGAGGAAAACTCAGTCGCGAGCCAATCTTTTTCAGCTTTCACATCCACTGGAACCCTTGGTACACAATGGCTGTAGTTATTCTGATCAAGATAGTTAATTAATCTACAAGCATATTCACAGGTTAAATCTGCTTTCAAGGTCCAAGATGCATTAATATAACCAAAAGAATTTACGAAATTTGGAATACCGCTGAACATCATACTTTTATAAGTCATTGTTTCAGAAGGCTCGACCAATTTGCCGTCGATATGAACTTGAACACCACCAAAAGATTGTAAGTTTAAACCTGTAGCTGTTACGACAACATCAGCTTCAATATTTTGCCCTGATTTTAGCTTTATGCCCTTGCTAGTAAACCTATCGATATGATCTGTAACGACTGACGCTCTATTGTCTCTTATAGACTCAAACAAATCGCCATTTGGAATAAGACACATTCTCTGTTCCCATGGATAATATCGCGGAGTAAAATGTTTTGAAATATCGTGATTAGGCAATAATTCTTTAACTCCATTTATGAGCTTTCGTTTTACATATTTTGGATATGATCTACAAATTCTGTAGAGAAGCTGCTGAAAGAATACATTTCGTAACCTAACAAGAGTGTAAGACATTTTTTGTGGTAAAACTTTTTTTAAAAAATTTGCAAATCTATCTTCATCTGGACTTGGAAAATAATATGTTGGTGAGCGTTGTAACATCGTTACGTGTTTAGCTTTTTTTGATAGTTCGGGAACTATAGTTGCTGCTGTTGCACCACTACCGATAACAACCATTTTCTTATCTGTGTAGTCAAAATCTTCAGGCCACTTCTGAGGATGTATTAATTTACCTTCGTACTTGTCTAGGTCATCAAATTCAGGTGTGTATCCTTCATCATAATTATAGTATCCTGTCCCCATGAATAGAAAATTTGCTGTTAATAATATTTCTTGCTCATGATGAGCAGCTCTTACTTCCCAATTTCGCTCTGCTGAATTCCAGTTTGCGCTTAAGACTTTGTGACTAAATTTTATTTTTTCGCGTAAATTATTTTCTTCAACTGTTTCTTCTAAATAACTTAAGATGGAAGGTCCGTTTGCAATTGTTTTTTGCTCTTTCCATGGCTTAAATGCATACCCGAGTGTAAACATATCGGAGTCTGATCTTATTCCTGGATATTTAAATAAGTCCCATGTACCGCCTATATTCTCTCTCCCTTCAATAATACAAAAGGATTTATTAGGACAATTTTTTTTTAAGTAATATCCAGCTCCTATACCCGAGATTCCAGCGCCAATTACAATTACATTAAAATGATTACTATTTTCCATTGATATTAATTCTTAATCGATATTTCCACTGCATCATATATATTATTTCTATACTCTAATTTCGAGCTAAAATTTTGAGACAGATATTCCCCGGATTCTCTCACATGGACGAAATATTCAGCCATTTCATCTTTAAAAATCCCAACATTATCAGCAAATACTACAGAATTTTTGACAATTATGCCCTTTGATTCCAAAAGTTTTAAATCCGAAACATACTTTTTCTTCGCATGATCAATAAATACAAAATCAGCATTGAAGTTTAATTTTGGTATTATTTCCTCAGCACTTCCGTGCATCAAGTTTACTTTATGATCTAGTCCAGCAAAGTTAATTAATTCTTTCGCTATTTCTATAGAGTGAATGTCTGAGTCAATCGAAGTTAATTGACTTTTTTCTCCAATAGTTGATGAGATTAATACTGCTGAATATCCAATAAAAGTTCCTAACTCTATTACATTATTTGGTTTTGACTTTAAAAGATGATTTTTTAAAATTTCTCCTTTCTCTGGTCCGACATTCATTAAGAACTGACCACTCTCTAACACAAAATTATCTATTGTTTGCAGAATAGATTTCGGATTGTTTCTTTCAGCATTTGAAAAAACATAATCCAAAGTTTGTCGCATCAACATAAGTTATTTTAGCGGACTAGCGGCGCCCCAGTAATGATAGCTTAAAAATTTTGGTCCAGGAACATACATGCTGTCTATTTTATCTATTTTAAAATTAGCTTTCGTTATTTCATTTGGAATATCTACATCAAGATGACAACCGCCCGCTATCCTTTTTTGAATCCCGTTCATTCTTTTTTGCCATTTCAAAACATTTGAGTCAGGAGATTTGCCATGTTCAGAGAATAGAAATTTAGCGTTTGGTTTCATAACTCTGTTTATTTCAGACATAGCACTGTATAGGCCAGGAATGGAACACATTGTGTAAGTGCTAATCACTGTATCAAATGAGTTATTATCGAAAGGTAACTCCTCAGCCTTAAGTTGTTGGATATTCAAATCTATATTGTTTAATTCTGCATTTTGTTTTGCTTTTTTCAACAATACGCCATCCGGCTCAACAGCAAACACCTCAGATACATTTGCTTTATTGTAATAATTGAAATTTAATCCTGAACCAATACCTATTTCTAATACTCTACCAGACGCAAAGGGTATGACTTTTTCTCTTTGTTTTCTGAATGGTTTCATTTGCATCGCATAATTAATGAGATGCGGACAAATATATTTATCGTATAGTTTTTGCAGCAATTATTTTACACCTAATTTTTTTTGAATATCGCTTGATGAAGTTGTGTATCGAAAAGTTAGCGTTTCATCTGGTCTAGCGCGTATAAATGCTTTCTGTGCTGCTAGGGCGGCTTCATGAAAGCCTGATAGAATTAACTTTAGTTTACCTGGGTAATAAGAAATGTCTCCCATTGCAAATACACCTGATAAATTCGTTTCAAAATTTTCCGTATTTACCTCAATTTGTTTTTCATTCAGATTTAGGCCCCAATCATTAATGGGTCCTAGCTCCATTTTAAGTCCATAAAAAATTAAGATTTCGTCGCAATCTATAATTTTTTCATTTCCGTCATTATCTTTTATGATTGCTTTTTCAACTCTATCACTGCCCTTAACATCACTAATCTGATTTTTTGTGATCAAGTCAACTTGACCTTCTTTAACAAGTTGTTTCATTAAATTAACCGTGTGATTAGCTGCTTTAAACTCATCACGTCTATGAACTAATGTTACATGAAAAGCAATTTTTGAAAGTTCAACAGTCCAGTCAAGCGCGCTATCGCCTCCACCAAAAATTATAATCTTTTTATCTTTATAAAAGTTTTTATCAGGTATCGAATATTGAATACCTTTATTTTCATATTTAGATACATTTTCAATTGGTGGTTTTCGTGGCTCGAATGAGCCAACGCCACCAGCTATAAATATATTAGGAGTTTCAAAAACTTTATTGCCCGTAGTTTTAAGTTTCCATAAGTCGCCAGTATTTATTATTTCATCAATTCTTTCATTTAGGTGAAACGGCGTATTAAATGGCTTGATTTGTTTTTGTAAATTTTCAATTAATGATAATCCAGTACACTCTGGAAGCGCAGGTATATCGTAAATTGGTTTGTCTGGATATAACTCAGCACATTGTCCTCCAATTTTGTCAAGATTATCTACAACGTGACTATCAAGTCCTAATATACCCAACTCAAATACCGCAAACAGACCCACAGGGCCTGCTCCAATTATTAGACAATCTGTCTTGATAGTTTCAGACATATATTTATTCCTTGTTATATGATAATAAATAATATTACTTATTGATTATACAATGATTTTATTGCGCAGATACCTATTATATTTAATTGCAGTAATATTGATTGCTGTAGCCTTTACTTATGCCTCCGCCAAGCTTTACGAAGAATTTGCATTTATCAAGAACGACAATTGGCAAATTTTGCCATCTCCAGGCGATAAAAATAGAGATATTTACACAAGGGCCGCTGTCGCAATGAGAGGAACATTTGCTTTGGCAAAGCCTGAAGCTGCATATTTCCATGCATTTAATGACATTGAAGAACTAGAATTACAAGGCAACTGCAATTATCATTTATTCGGAAATGATATTGAATCTAGATGGTGGAGTATCACCGTTTACAATGAGGACGGTTATTTAGTTGAAAATAATGAAAAAATATATGCTTTAAATAGTGAAACAATTGATTTCAATATCGATGGCGGGTTCGATATTTTTTTTACTAATGACAATAATTTTATTTCAAAAGTAGCTGATAAAAATTGGATGAGAACACCTAGTGATAAGAGTTTTTCCGTCGCATTAAGAATTTATTTACCAGGTGAAGAATATTTCTCAAAATTGAAGAGAGTGGATTTGCCAGTTATTGAAAAATTGGAGTGTGGCGATGAGTAATTTAGTTAAAAAATTATTTGCACTTGTATTCATTGGGTTTTCACTTCATCTAGTGATAATTTACTACACACCTAGTTTAATGATGAAGTTTATCGGTAGAAATTGGGAAGAGCAAAATATGATTAATAATTCATTTGCTCGCGATTTACCTGACTCAGAATTTACTGAAGTTATAAGACCAAGCGCTGACATACTTTATGGTGGATGTGCTTATGACGTTACTTACTTTCCATTGGTTATAGAAACTGAAGTACCTGAGTCTTACTGGTCGATATCATTCTTTTCAGAAAACACTGACAACTTTTCTACAATTAATGAAAATGCGCACAACTTTGGTAAGCTTAAAATTTATTTGTTTGGACCAAATTCTATGCCAACAAAGGTAAATGATGGGTTTATTGTTGTTTCTCCGTCTAATAAAGGCCTTATGTTAATGAGACAATTTATAGGAAATGGTTCTAAACTTGATAAATTAAATGAGATACAAAATAGTTTAGACTGTAAACTTGAGGGTTCTTAAAACTGCTTCTCAGGCATATTAACAACTAAACCGTCTAGCTCATCAGAGACAGTAATTTGACAACTTAATCTGCTGTTATCTTTAACGTCGAAAGCAAAATCCAGCATATCTTCCTCAGAGTCCTCTTTCGGAGGCAGTTTTTCTATCCATTCTTTTGCTACATATACATGACAAGTAGCACATGCACATGCACCGCCACAATCTGCATCAATACCAGGTATTTTATTCTTGATTGCACCCTCCATGACAGTCAGCCCACTACTAACATCAATTTCGTGCTCCGCGCCGCTAAATTCGATATATTTGATCTTTGCCATTGAGATTTTTTTAAGAATATTTAAAAATGCATTGCTTAAGGGGATCAAATACATCAAAAAAGCGCCAAAGCAAGAATTTTCTCACTTTAGCGCTTTTTCTGGGGCCGGTCGAACCCCGAAACGCATGAACGTCTCATTGCGAACGGTCATTCTAGGAAGGTATTTTTTTTGAAACAAGGGGTTATTTATGCAAAAAAGTTTTCCACACGAATTAAGCACACTTATCCCCACTCAAACATTAACTTATTAACATGATATCAAAACCGTATTTATTATTTCTTGGAGACGCAAAAGATGATTTGGCAATAAAGACTGCTGCAGGAGTTAATTACTGGCGTCCAGATTGGTGTATCGGTCAAATAAGCCTTCCAAATGCCAAATCTAGCTTAGGTTTAAAGGAAATGAGTATAGAAGAAGCTGTTAAGAATGGCGCCAAGACATTTGTTATTGGTGTAGTGAATGCCGGGGGCGTTATGCCTGAAGAATGGAAATCTATTATAATTAATGCAATATCATCTGGAATGAATGTAGCCAGTGGAATGCATACAAAACTATCCTCGTTTAGTGAAATTGCAGAAGCGGCTGAAAGAAATAATGTTCAACTTCATGATTTACGGTTTAGCAAAAAACAATTTCAGACAGGAAAAGGAATAAAACGATCAGGCAAAAGACTACTTACTGTTGGAACAGATTGTTCTGTGGGAAAGAAATATACAGCACTCGCAATTGAAAGAGCGATGCAGAGTAATCAAATAGATGCATCTTTCAAAGCAACTGGACAAACTGGAATCTTAATTGCAGAAAGTGGCATTGCAATTGATGCTATTGTCTCTGATTTTATCTCAGGAGCAGTCGAATGGTTATCGCCTGACAATGATAATAATCACTGGGATATTATTGAAGGTCAGGGATCTCTGTTTCACCCTTCATTCGCAGGAGTTTCACTAGGATTGCTTCATGGAAGCCAACCGGATGCATTTGTTGTATGTCACGAACCAACACGAACTAATATGAGGGGCGTGGATACACCTTTGCCGAGCATAAGAGAGGTTATCGAACAGACAATACAAAATGGTAAGCTTACTAATAAGAAAATACAATGTATTGGCATTGCACTTAATACATCTAATTGTCAGTCTGAGGCAAGTGATCATAAGGACAGATTATCTAAAGAATATGGCTTACCATGTTTAGACCCTTTACAAGACAGCCTTGATCCATTCATTCAGATTATTGAAAAAATTTGAAACATTAATGTCTAATATTCAGATAAAGCATATATCTTGGGATTTAAATAAATCATTTAATATTTCTAGAGGTTCTAAAACTACAGCCGAAACAATTGAAGTAAAGATAGAAAGTAATAATTTTTATGGTTATGGCGAGTGTGTTCCTTATAAAAGGTATGATGAAACCATTGATAGCGTAACTTCGGAAATTAACAATTTAAAACCAGACATTGAAGAAGGTAATATCAACTTAACTAATCTCGATAATTTCTTAAAAAATGGGGCAGCAAGAAATGCTATTGACTGTGCGATGTGGGATCTCGAATGTAAGATTAAAAATACCTCGATTTGGAAATTAATGGGAGTAACAAAGCCAACTATATTACCTGGTAGCTATACCGTAGTATTAGATGAGCCAGAAAAAATGATAGAGGATGTAAGTAATCATCTAGAATTTCCAACATTAAAATTAAAAGTTAATAAAAACGATCTTCACCAAATCTTAACAAAAACAAGAGAACTTTCTCCAAATAAAGTATTAATCGTTGATGCTAATGAGGCATTCAATATAGATGACTTAAAATCAAATGCTGATTTATTTGTAAAAACAAAGATTGATTTAATAGAACAACCACTGTTATCTGAAAATGATAATGAGCTAAAAGGATTGAATTTTCCTATTTCTTTATGTGCAGATGAGTCATTTCATGACAGTTCTGATTTGGCAAAAATGGCTCATAAATATAATACGATAAATATTAAACTCGACAAAACCGGCGGTCTTTCAGAAGCAGTAAAAATAGTCGAAGAGGCAAAAAAGTTAGATCTAAAAATCATGCTTGGATGCATGGTCTCCAGCTCCTTATCAATGTTGCCGTTATTGCCGCTATATGAAAACGCGGATTTTATAGATCTTGATGGACCTTGCTTTATAGCTAATGATAGAAAAAATGGACTTATTTATGAAAACGGTATGATGCTAGTTAAGGAAGATCTTTGTTGGGGTTAAATTATTTTTCTGCTTTTGGTGTAAAGATTTTCTTTCCATTGTAAGTGCCGGTTGTCATATCAACGTGATGAGAAAGTCTCATTTCACCAGACTCTTTATCTTCAATAAAATTTTTTCCCTTTAGACGTAAATGAGATCTTCTCATACCTCTTTTAGAATTCGATATCTTACTCTTTGGGACAGCCATTTTATTTTCCTTTATAATTTAGTTGGATTTGGTTCATCTCCGTAAACTTCATTAGGATCAAAAACTTTTTCTTCTGTTGTGAACCTTAATCCAGACTTATTTGCAGTATCTTCTAAGTCAATTTCGCGGTAAAAACAAGTCTTATAACCAACATGACAACTAGCGCCATTTTCTCCTATATCAACCTTCAAACAAAGGGCGTCTTGATCATCATCAATTAAGATTTCCTTTACTTTTTGAGTATATCCACTTTTAGCTCCTTTATGCCATAAGGCATTTCGACTTCTGCTAAAGTAGAAAGCTTCTTTCGTTGTAATAGTTTTTTCAAGTGCCTCTTCATTCATAAAACCTGTCATTAAAATTTCATTAGTTCTATAGTCAACTGTTGTAACAACTATCAAACCATTATCATCAAATTTAGGGGCAAGCTCATTGCTCTCTTCAACCTGCTGTACTGATTGTCTTTTCTTAAACATAATTTATACTTGTCAAATAATTTAGGGTGGGTTTAACTTAAAAAATTAAATAATTCAATTAATTAAACATAAATATGACAAACAATAAAGATCCTATAAAACCTGTCAGAGCCCGAGGCGCTAGGACAACGTTTTTCCCTCCTTATGCCCTAATGATTGGATTGATAGCATCAAGCCTCCTTGACAGTTTTTTTATACATTTGCCTTTCTTTAAAGGAAGTATGATAGTTTTAATCATCGGATTAATTATTGCTGTTTCCTCTTTTTTAATGGCTATTTACACCTTAAAGATATTTTCTGATAATGAAGAAAACCCTCACCCAAAATCAGTTCAAAATCAATTGTTTGTTGGTGGAACATTCAAATATTCAAGAAATCCAATTTACTTAGCAATGGTAATAATTCTATTAAGTTGCGGACTTGCATTCAACTCATGGTGGTATGTAATTAGTGCGGCTATATCAATACCACTATTGACTTATGGAGTAATAATTCCAGAGGAAAAATATCTTGAAAAAGAATTCGGAAATGTTTACTTAGACTACAAGAAGTCAGTCAGAAGATGGCTTTGAATTAACTTCATAAATTTTAAATATGTACAGCTTGCTTAAGGGAACATGGGCCCTATTTTTTGGTGTTGCAATGATAATGCTTGCGAATGGGCTTCAAGGCAGCTTGATTGGAGTCAGGGCATCAATCGAAGGGTACTCTGCAGCATCAGCGGGTATTATACTTACTGGATATTATGCCGGATTCTTATCTGGTGCCCTCTTGATACCCCGTCGCATTAAAAGTGTTGGACATGTAAGAATGTTTGCAGCTCTTGCATCAATTGCTTCTATCTCAATTCTCTTGCATTCAATTCATGTAAGTTTCTTTGGATGGTTTTTAATGCGTTTTATATCTGGGATGTGTTTTGTAGGCATGTACACCGTTGCAGAAAGTTGGATCAATGACCTTTCGGAAAATAATAATAGAGGTAAAGCTTTATCTATTTATATGATGGTTAGTATGGCTGGAAGTGCGGTAGGTCAGTTATTTCTTAATATAGCAAATCCAGAAACCGCGTCTTTATTCATGCTCGTTTCAATTCTAATTTCCATATCTCTAGTACCAATATTAATTGTTGTCAGTAAACAGCCAGATTTCAGTGTTACTGAGTTTTTAAATATCAAACAGCTTTATGAAGCATCACCTCTTGGAGTGATTGCTGCTATGATGACAGGTTTGGCTCATGGAACTCTTTGGGGAATCGGGACCATATATGGTTTAAAAAGTGGACTATCAATTGAGCAAGTATCAATTTTTATGTTTACATTTATTATTGGGGGAGCACTAAATCAGTACCTTATCGGCTATTTGTCAGATACGTATGATAGAAGAACAATTATCGTAATTGTTGCTTTTTTAGCAGGCATCTTCTCTATTTTAGCTCTAATTTTTGGTAATACTTTCTCAGTCCTCGTAGCAATTACTTTCATATTTGGAGGTCTGACTGTTCCTCTTTATGCACTTTCGATTGCGCATACAAATGACTTTTTGTCAAAAAGAGAAATGGTTGCAGCAAGCTCAGGACTTCAACTGGCAGGAGGTATAGGTCTTACAATGGGACCCATCTTGGGAGGGCTGGCAATCGATATAATTGGAGCTTCAGGTTTTTGGATATATTTATTCCTAATTCACACCAGCCTAGGTTTGTTTGGGATATACAGAATGACGATCAGAACTGCTGTTCCATTAGAGGATCAAGGTAGCACTGTACTTGTAAGCAGTAGAGCTTCGCCTGTTTCTATGGAATTGTATCCAGACGCTGAAGAGGGTTAATTTAAATAGACTTCAACCAATTATCTATATTTTCACTTATTTCGTCAGGTGAATCTTCTTGAACAAAATGATTGCCTTTTACAGTCGCTTCGGTTTGATTTTTAAATTTTCTGCAAAATTCAATTAGAGGCTTTGGCATTAAACGGCCTGGCTCTGCAATGATTAAAAGTTTTGGTATTTCTGTCTCCATCATGAAAGATAGATTTTTTTTAACTTCTTCATGGACGTGCTTCGGTTCTTTATCAATTGGTATTTGTCGCGGCCAGTCCAAAGTTGGTCTTCTATCCTCCCCAGGATTAAGAAACGGTTTTCTATAAACAGCCATAGTTTCTTCACTTAGAGGAGTAATTGGGTCTGTTCCCAACATTTTTTCAACAAAGAAATTTTCTTCTAAAACCTTTTTGTCACCTTTTTCGGACCTTAGCATCATAAATAAACTTTTGAGCGGTTCTTGCATTTCTTCAGATTTAATCGGCGCAATAACTGTTTCAAAATAACATATGCCTCTTACTTTATCTGAATTCTCTCTCGCCCATTTTATACTTAATGGCCCTCCCCAGTCTTGTCCTACCAGGGTAATTTTTTCATTTAAATTTAGACTTTTTATTAATTCAGATAAGTATTCAAAATGAGTATCAAATGTATAAGTCATATGACCGGGATTATCTAACTTATCAGAGTCACCCATACCAATCATATCTGCCGCAATACATCTGTAACCACTATTTAAGTTTTTAATAATATTTCTATACAAATAGGATGAGCTTGGGTTTCCGTGAAAGAAGATTATTGGATCACCTGTGCCAACATCGACGTATGCAATTTTTTTATCTTTATGAGTAAAAAATTTTTTTTCTGTCATTTTTTTATAAATGTACACCAATCTTCTGGTGATCTTCTATTAGTTTTATAATTGTTTAATGGCGAGGAAGTATCTCTGTATCCAATTGCCATGCCACAGAATAACATGAGATCAGAGTCAGCTTCAACAAATTCAGATACCATTTTCTGCCTAAGTGACCAAGATTCCTGTGCACAAGTATCGATTCCTTCTTCTTGAGCAAGTAGCATAAATGTCTGTAGGAACATTCCTAAATCTGACCACTGAGGTTGGTTCATCTGGCGGTCTACAAAACAGAATAATGCTGCTGGTGCACCAAAAAAAGTGAAATTTTTAAGCATTTGATCTACCCTTGCTTGCGAATTTGATCTTTCAATTCCAATAGAACCGTATAACTGTTCACCAACTTCAAACCGTGAAGTTCTATAAGGCTCTTTTAGTTTTGCAGGATAAATTGGGTACTCAGGTGTGTCTGTGCCCTTCCATTTATCCTGAAATTCAAGAAAACGTTTCATCGAGTTTCCATTTATTATAAATATTCTCCATGGCTGTAAGTTGCCTCCCGATGGGGATCTAGAAGACTTATAAATTAGGCTTTCTAGTATTTCATTCGATACCTGCTTTTTTGTAAAAGCTCTGACTGATTGGCGATTGTTTACGGCTTCTGAAACGGTTGTCATAATTTAATTTTTATTCTCTTTTTTTCATGAAGTTTTTTTTTATTTGCGACCTTTTTTGGTCTAAACTTATCTGTCCTTAACTGTCTTGCGATAGGATTACTTTTTAATTTACTTTTTTTCTTTTTCATTCTTTATAGAAGCACACTGCCTCCATCTACCATTAGGGTTTGTCCTGTAACGAATTTACTTTGATCACTTGCAAGATAAAGAACAGTTCCATATATATCATCAACTTCAAGTGTCTTTTGTAATATCTGCCCTTTAGAAATAACCTCAAAACCACGTTCTGCTTTTTCTCCTAAAAATTCCTTTGCCGACTCGGTTCTTACCATAGACGGCGCTACTGCATTCACACGAATGTTATCTTTTCCCATTTCTCTCGCCATAACTCGAGTTAGTCCAATCACGGCAGCTTTTGATGTAGCGTAATCTGCAGCGTAAGGCATACCAAATTTAGCTGCTAGAGATGCGATATTTATTATTGAGCCACTTTTATTTTCCCTCATTATTGGAGATATTGCTCTGCAGCAATTCCAGAGTCCTTTGACATTAACATTCATCGCTTTGTCCCATTGATCTGGATTAATATCTTCAAATCGTGAGCTTTTTAATGCTCCATATAGTGCGGCGTTATTTACCAATACATCTATTTTAGAAAATTTATCAACAGCCTTCGCCATCATATTGTTGCATGAGTTTATATCTGTCACATCGAGATTTAGACTTAAAAATTTATCTGTAACTTCGCTCACCTTTTTCTCTGTCTCAGAACAATCAGATATATCTGCAAAAATGATATTCGCTTCTGCTTTTGCAAATTCAAGGGCATATTTCTGTCCCAAGCCTCTTGCGGCACCTGTAACAATAATTGTTTTATCTTTGATCATAAATATCTTCCAGCTCCTCCTTGCTCATTTCAAATAATATCTTCTTTACGATGTTATATGAAAAACCTGCTCTTGACAAAACTCCAAGTTCTCTCATTTTTATTTTTTCTGTAAGTTCATTTTTCCTATAAGGTCCTATAGATTTCTTTTTTGCCAACCTACAAGCGGCTATAAGATCAACATTTTTAAGTGAATTTCTAATGTTCTGTATTGCATCAATAATTATATTATCCTTTACGTATAGTTCCTTAAGTTTGAATTCAATTTTTTTTAGTGACCAACCCTTATTTAGATAATTTCTGATTTTACTCTCAGAAAATAGCTGATCATTAAGAATTTTTTGTCTTTCTAATGAAAAAATTATTTCATTGATAATTTCTTCTGAGTTAATACTTAAATGGCTATCTTTAACTTTTCGTCTTAGATAATTTCTTAAGTTTTCTGAGCTCGATGCGTATCTTTGTAAGTACCATAAAGCTTTTGATTCAATTTCAGTATAATTAGATTTATTTTTCATTAACTATCTGAAAAATTTTTTCTGCTGCCATTATACTTGGCGTGCTTTGAGATTTGAGTTTTGCAGTAGCTTCACTTGCATTTGATAGAACCTCTTGAAGGTAATCATTATCATCTAAAAATTTTTTTAAATAATACATAATATTATCTTTATTGCTTTTACTTTGTAGCAGCTCAGGAATGATAAACTTCCCTTGTATAATATTAATTAAATTACCCATTCTAGTTTTAATAAGGAATTGTAGTATAAAATAGGTTACAGGATTGAATTTGTATGCTGTCACATATGGTGTATTAAAATATGAAACTTCTAGAGCTGCAGTCCCTGAGGTCACAATGCCAAGTTTTGCATGATAGTAATAAGAGTATTTAATATACTCATCTAGAACTATTTTTATTCTATTTTGTAAACCGAATTGACTCAAGATATCTTCTACATAAAAAGTCATTTCTTTTGTAAGTGGCATTACAAGCTCATACTTGTCATCTAACTTCATGGCCCTTATTACTTCTAAGTAAATTGGTAAAAGAGACACAACTTCCTTTTTTCTACTTCCCGGTAAAATTAAGAAAACTTCTCTGCCTCCCTTAGTAATTTTATTATTTTTAAAGTTTTCAATATTTATCTCTGTTATCGGATGACCTACAAAAGTTGTCGGCACTTTATATTTCTCAAATATTTTCTTCTCAAAAGGTAGAATTGTCAGCAAGTGATCTACTGATTTTTTTACTGTATGGACACGTCCAGGCCTCCATGCCCAAACGCTAGGAGCCACATAATGAAGAATTTTTAATTTATTGTTTCGTTTTTTTATCCGTTCAGCAATTCTCAATGTAAAATCCGGACTATCAACTGTGAAAATAATATCAGGATCAAGTTCAATAATTTGATTAACCACTGATTTTATTATGAGATTTATTTTAAATATCTTAGGAATAACTTCAATTAATCCCATCACGTTAATGTCAGATATGTCAAAAAATTTTTGAATACCCTCTTTTTCAAGGGCTCTTCCACCAATACCGAAAATTTTAAGAGGCTCATATGAAATTTTTTTTAGTTCTTTTATGGCTGATGCGGCTAATTTATCGCCAGACTCTTCACCGGTTATTACTACAATCTTCATTTTACTATTTGATCTAATTGTTTATATTTATACCATTATATATGTCTAAAAACGTAACATTTTGCTTTGATTTTGGAAGTCCTTACTCCTACCTAGCCTACAATAATCTTAGAGTAATTAAAGACGAAGGAGCTGAAATTGAAATTATGCCTGTTCTGCTGGGAGGCATATTTAAGGCTACAGGAAATCAACCGCCTGCAACTGTCCAAAAAAAGGGAGAATATATGTTTAAAGATATTACTCGTTGGACAAAAACACTCAATATTCCATTTAAGATGAATCCCTATTTTCCAATATTAACAGTGCCTCACATGCGAGGGGCGGTCTTAGCCCAAAAAAATGATATTTTAGAAAATTACATGCAAGTTATGTTTGAGTCTATTTGGACAAAAGCAATGAATCTTAATGATCAGGAACTTCTGACCCAAGTCGCCACTGAATCTGGAATGGATGCAAATAGTTTTGCTGAAGGAATTTCAAGTGATGAAATTAAAAATAAATTAAGAGAGAATACTGAATTTGCTATTAATAAAGGAGCGTTTGGAGTACCAACATTTTATATCGATGATGAAATGTATTGGGGCATTGACAGTATGAAATTTCTTGTTGAATATTTAAAAAATCAATAATCAGCCATTATCCTCTTCATTATAATTACGAGCAATAATAGCCCCTAAACCAGGGAAATATCTTGATATATATAATGCTATTTTTGGAAAGCTTATTCTAGGAACAATATAAGCTTCTCTTTTATTTGCCTCTATTGATTTAATAATCATTTCTGAAGCTTTATCCAAATCCATACCTTGACTTTCATGGCCTCTATCATTAGCACCATAAGGAGTGCCGTCTCCAGTTAAGGCTTTCATACCTATCTCAGTGTTAACAAATCCTGGAGCGACAGTGTTAACTTTAATGTTATGTTCATGAACTTCAGCTCGAAGCGAGTCCATAAAACCGTGCAATGCATGTTTTGATGAAGCATAAACAGTTCTTTTTTTTGATCCAAATTTTCCAGACAAACTGGTGTTCGTTACTATCTGACCTTTTTTATTTGATATCATTTGTGGAAGTAAACACTTAGTTAATTTAACAACGGAGAGAAAATTTAGATTCATAACTTGTGTATACACATTAAAATCTGTTTCATTCGCTGCAGAATATGCAGATACTCCAGCATTATTAAAGAGTATATCTATTGAACCAACCTCACGAGTAACTCTATTAACTAAATCGTCAATGGACTCCAAATTTGAGAGATCGTGATCAAAAATATGCGCCTTTGCATTTCCACATTCTTTTTTTACTTCCTCTAATTTGTCTCTATTTCGCGCAGTTAATATTACTTCTGCACCTAATTTTGATAGCTTAATTGCAACTGATCGACCAATACCGGATGAAGCGCCCGTAACCCAAATTCTTTTATTATGAAAATAGCTCATAGAATTATATAATCTAACATTATGCAACTAAGACTAGCAAGAAATAAAGACGGAAATCAAATAATCAACTTAATCAAAAGATGCTTTAAAGATTATAAAAATTGCTACCTTGATGTAGACAACGACTCTCCAGAGTTAAGAGATATTTATTCTTACTTTAAAAATAAAAAAGGAAAGTTCTGGGTATATGTTGATAAAAATAAAATTATTGGATGCATGGGTTATCTGCCACATGAAAAAAATAACTTAGAAATACATAAGCTATATATAGATAAAAATTATCGAATGAAGGGCTTGGCAAAAAAACTAATAATAAGGATTGAGAGTATTGCAAAGAAATATAAAAAAAGAAAGATAGTGTTATGGACCGATACTAGATTCAAGGAAGCTCACAAAATGTATAAAAAATTAAATTATAAAAAAATGTCAAAAACAAGAAAGTTAAACGACATAAGCAATACAACTGAATATGCCTTCCAAAAAGTAATTAATTAGCTTTCACTGTTCCTAATTTTCTCTCCGCTAACCCAACAGCTAAAACTATAATGAAGTTGATAATTAAATATATTGATCCCGCTACTAAAAATATTTCAACAGGTGCATAGGTTTTTGAGATTATAGTTCGAGCTATTCCAGTAATTTCCATGAGCGTGATAATTGAAATCAATGAACTGGCTTTAACCATTAATATCAACTCATTACCATAAGCTGGTAATGCTTGTCTTACGGTAATTGGAAGTGTAATTAGCAGAAATGTCTTAATTTTATTCAGTCCTAATGCTCCTGATGCTTCTATAAAATTTTTAGACACAGAAAGGATACCTCCTCGAATTATTTCAGAGGAATAAGCACCAGTGCTGATAGTCAGTGTAATGATACCACACCAATATGGCTCTTTTAAAATTGGCCATAATATACTTTCTCGAATAAATGAAAATTGACCAAGACCATAATAAACAAAATACAACTGCAGTAACAGAGGTGTCCCCCTAATTAAATAGACAAAATAATATGCAGGAATTGACATTGATTTTTTGCCAGAAATTCTCATCAATGCCACGATTATTGCTAATGCTAGTCCGAGTACTGTTGAAATAGAAACTACTTGTAATGTAAGAGGAATACCCCCAATTATTTTAAAAAATGACTCATACATTAATTCAAATCTCATAGCGCCCCCTTAGATACAAAACCTTTAGAGTAAGTATTTTCAGCCTTATCAAATAAAATGTTAGAAAGCCTGGTAATTACCAAATACAGAATAATTGCAGCCGTATAAAATATAAATGGTTCATGTGTCGAGCCCGCAGCAATACGCGACTGTCGCATAATTTCAACTAACCCTGTAACACTAATAAGCGCGGTATCTTTAAGTGTAATTTGCCACACATTACCAATACCTGGCAGTGCAATTCTTGCAACTTGTGGGAATATTACTCTTCCATAGAGACCATATCCATTTAATCCAAGTGTTTTACCTGCCTCAAACTGCCCTTTATGAACGGAGTTAACCGCACCTCGAATGACTTCTGTAGAATAAGCCCCTGAAATTGCACCAACAGCAATTGTGCCAATTGTAAATGCATTAAGTTCAATATAACCATCATAACCAAAAATTTTAGCAATATACATAACTGCGCCGCTGCCACCAAAAAAAAGAAGATATATGACTAAAAGCTCAGGTATGCCTCTTATTATTGTTGTGTATGTATTTGCTACTATTTTTAGAATAAAAATATTTGATAGTTTACATGTAGCAAAAATAATTCCTATCAGAATGCCTAAAAGTAAAGATGACGCACTTACAAGAACTGTCATCAGTGCACCCATAAGCATCTCATCTCCCCATCCAGATGAACCAAAGGAAAATACTTCAAACATATTTATTTATATAAAAAAAAACGGCTGAGTATTAGTCAGCCGTTTTTTTACGTTATTAATTTCAAAATTACGGTGCTAGGTCTTTACCAAACCATTGCATTGATATTTTAGAAATTGTTCCATCAGCAGCTGCATCAGCTATTGCTTTATCAAACATTGCTTTAAGATCAGCGTCTCCTTGTCTGATACCTGCGCCAACACCTTCACCTAAAAGTCCTCCAAACACATTTGGACCAAAAGTTACTACATTAGAACCACCTGAAGTTTCCATAAATGCTTCTGCTGTTCCAACATCACATAGCATTGCATCTATTCTACCAGCCGCAAGATCAAGATTCATTTCGTCCTGTGTTGGATAAACCTTTAAGTTTGAATCTAAGTATTTATTTGCAAAATCCTCGTGGATTGTCGCAACAGTTACTCCAATATTCATACCTTTCATTGCATTGTTTAACGCACTTATAGTACCAGAAGTAGCACTGCTTTCATCATCAAGATTTAAGTTTTTTGCAGATGTAAAAGTACTTAATGGTGAACTATTAAGTGTGAAAAATCTAGCTGGTTCTGTCATGTAAGCTTTAGAAAAACTAATTGTTTTTTTTCTTTCTTCAGTTACTGACATACCTGCCATGATTACATCATATTTACCATTAACTAGTGCAGGAATAATTCCATCCCAGTCCTGTTGAACGAACTCACATTCAGCGTTCATTCTTTTACATAAATCTCTTGCAAGATCTAACTCAGCGCCAACGAGATTTCCTGATGCATCTGTAAAGTTCCACGGTTCGTATGCGCCTTCCGTCCCAATTCTAATTTTTGACCAATGGCCGTCCGCTAATGCCATTGAAGATATAGCGCTTATAGCCAATCCAATTATTAATAATTTTAAATTTTTCACTAAATTTCCTCCAATTTGAAATAAACAGAGAGATAGGGTCTATTAAAATTACTAAATGAGCAAGAAAAATGTTAGTTTTACTTATTATTTTTGAAGTCTATTCCAAAGATATATAATGATTGCTACAGAAATTATACCTACAACACCCTCACTACCTAGTTGGTTAATTAAAGCTACTAAGTTCTGAGTAATATTTTTTCCTAAAAAAGGTGATGATGGTCCAAAGAGTACTTCCAAAATTATAGCTATTGCTATCAACAATAAGCCAAAATCAATGATTTCTCTTAGTATTTGTTTAATTCTTGAGATCATATGCTAATTTTTTATCACCTCCCATGCGCAAACATGGGAAGTGATAATATGTTTAATCTCTGAATAACCAGAGAATAACACCAACAGCAATTAATCCAACAACTCCGGCATTTCCTAACTGGTTCACAAGAGATACGATATTGCTAGCTATATTGCCAACAAATGGGATGCTTCCTCCGCTTAGCAGGCCAATAACAATACCCAAAGCTAGCAGTGAAAGACCAAGACTGGTTAGAGCCTTTATCGCGTTCTGTGCGTTTCTAATCATAACTTTCCCCCTCGTTATGTTTATTTAGATAGCAGTACTATATTTAGTACATAAATGAACACTATATTCAAAATGTGGTAAAACAAGTTTCTTTTATAATTTAACTAATTGAATTTATTTGATTTTTCATAATATTTTTAAAAATGTTACATTTATACAACATTATTTTGTACATCTGTACGGGGTTGATTCTATTCAATCTGCATTAATAGTTCAGATACAAGTTTATTTATATTTAACCCTTTTGATGCAAGTCCATAGATTTTTTTATCTGGTCTAATAATTATTTCCCCTGCTTCTAAATAATCGGATAACTCGGGGCCGATATTAAAATTAGAATAGTCATAAATAAATTTAAAATTTAGGTTAATTAATTTTTCGTATATATCCTCAGCTAACTCATTTCTTACATCTTTTTTCGAAAATATTGCAAAACAATTTCCTATCATTTTATCTAAGCAAGCAATACCTTGTTTATCAGTAATCTCTCTATTAGAAAGTCTTCTGTTGATTATCATTTCACTCTGTGAGTGACTAAAAATACCTTTTTTTGATTCTTTTTCTTCAATATTGTTATTTCTCCCAAATGCTTGGTCTCTGGCCTCTGGGGCGATTGCCTCCTCTAATGGCAAATTTTTCTGAAATGCCATAGATAGTGAGTCAATCAATTGTCCAAGTGCAATAGATGATTTTATTGTTTGCTTTATTGGTTGAGCTCTCTCTAAATCATAAGAAAGTAAAAGATTTTTATTGCAATTAAAATTAACAACCAAATTAATTTTCCATATTAGATTTAGTATATCTCTAATTCCAGTATTTAGACTTTGACTAGCATAGGGTGGCATTTGATGAGCGGTGTCACCTATTAAAAAAACATTTTTTTTCTGAAAAGTATTAGCAAAAGATCCTCTAAAATTTTGAATAGATATATTTTCAATCTCGTACTGATCAGGCTCTATCCATTTTGAAATTAAGTTTTGGATATTATTTTTTTGAATAATTTTTTGGTGTTGTTCACCTGTTAGTAATTGAAATTCAAACCTATGTCTTCTATTTGAAAGAGAAATATAAGAAGTAGGTCTTTTATCGTCGCAAATTTGCCTGAAAACATTTTCTAAACTATTTTCATTCTTTAGTAATATATCGACAAGAAGCCAATTTTTTGAGTATCTTTGATCAACGGACTCAATGTCTAATTTATTTCTTACAAAAGAATTTGCACCATCACATGCGATTAGGTAAAGGGCTTCAAAATGTTTTAATTTATTATCACTTTTTGTATCAAGTCCCACCTTATTATCATTTAAACTAAAGTTAATAAGTTCGTTATCAAATAGTAAATCTATATTTTTATCAGCCTTACATTTTTCTTTTATTATTTTTTCAATCTCTGGCTGAAAAAAAGTACAAATAGAAGGAAAGTCATTGTCAGTATGTAATACTGGATTTCGTTGGATCACTTTTCCATTAGTTAGCACAATGTCAGTAAAATCTGGTTTATTTAAAAATACTTTAAGAGCATCGTATAAACCAATATTTTCCAGTAAACGTAAACTTTCATCATCAAAAGATACGGCTTTTGAGGAAAATTCAGTGTCCGGTTTTGACTCAATAACGAGTGTTCTAAGATTGTATTGGCTACATACTTTTGCACAGATTTGTCCAATTAGTCCGAAACCCACAATTGCAACATCATATTGATTAATATTACTAGTCAAAATAACTCCTAGATAATGAAATCGCTTGACTCTTACTTTCAATTTAGTTTGAATTCAAGCCATTATTTAATTTGATAAAAAAAGATTTGAAATGGTGAAAATAGTAAATTCATGGAATGAGTGGGATCCTCTAAAACACATAATTGTTGGAAGAGCAGATAATTGTTGCATCGCTCCAGTTGAACCTGCAATGGCTCCTAAAATTCCTGAAGACTCTGACATGAAAGGTCAATTTGGACCAAGGCCACAATATACAATTGATAGAGCAAATTATTTACTTGATAATTTCTCTGATATTTTAGAAAAAAGAGGAATAAAAGTAGATCGTCCATCTCCACTAGATTTCAATCAGAAAATTGGTACCCCAGATTGGAGTATAGAAACAATGTTTGGCTGTATGCCTCCTCGAGATGTTATACTTACTTTAGGCAGTGAGATGCTGGAAGCTACTATGTCCTTTCGTTCAAGGTGGTTTGAATATTTATGTTATCGGCCGCTATTACAAAGTTTTTTTGATCAAGACCCAGAAATGAAATGGGAAACTGCTCCAAAACCAAGATTAACGAATAAATCATACAGGGATAATTATCTTGCAGATGAAATAACAATAGAACAAAGATACGAATGGGTTGCCGATAAAAAATTTGTTACCACTGAAGAAGAACCACTATTTGATGCGGCCGATGTGTTAAGAATGGGCAAAGATTTATTTATTCAACACGGGTTCACAACGAACTTAAAAGGCATTGATTGGATTAAAAGACACTTTCCAGACCAACGTGTTCATGTACTAAATTTCCCAACTGACCCTTTTCCTACACATATTGACGCAACATTTACGCCATTGAGGCCGGGATTGATATTAAATAATCCTGAAAGAAGACTACCTGATGAACAAAGAAAAATTTTTCATGATAATGACTGGGAAATAGTCGATGCAGCTAGACCCGCTCACAATTCTCCTCCTCCATTATGCTATTCAAGCGTATGGCTTAGTATGAACGTTCTTATGCTAGATCCAAAAACAGTTTGCGTTGAAGAAACTGAAGTTCACCAGATGGATCAACTAGATAAGTTAAATTTCGAAGTTGTTCCGGTTCCTTTCAGAGATGCTTATCCATTTGGTGGCGCTTTACACTGCGCAACTACTGATGTTTATCGTGAAAGCAGCCTGGAAGATTACTTTACGAAACAATAATTTTTAATAATTTGTTTTCTCAATTATGATATCTCGATTGATATAACAATTCATTAAAAGTCCAAACCCAAACATAACTGCTAACATCGAACTCCCTCCATAGGATATAAATGGAAGTGGAACTCCTACTACTGGAAGTAAGCCTGTGACCATTCCAATATTTACAAAAACGTAAATGAAAAATACATTACATACTCCTAAAGATAAATATTTACTAAATAAGCTGCGACTTTTTAGTGCAAGACGAATAGAAATCATAATTAAGGCTGCATATATTGATAATAAAAGTAATGTCCCTATGAAACCAAATTCCTCACCTAGCATTGTAAATATAAAATCTGTTTGCATTTCAGGAAGAAAATTTAAATGGCTCTGAGTACCTTCCATGTAGCCTTTACCAAAAATACCACCAGAGCCAAGAGCAATTTTTGATTGCATTATGTGGTATCCATTTCCAAGAGGATCACGTTCAGGATTGAAAAAAGTTAGTACTCTGTCTTTCTGATAATCTTTGAGATATTGCCACAAAACTGGCAAAGAACACAAAATTGAAAATACGCCTACTATAAAATATTTATAATTTAAACCTGAGATCCAAAAAAGACTTATTCCGCCAAGTAGAATTATGAGAGCTGTACCTAAATCCGGCTGTGTAATTACTAACAATACTGGGACTATAGTAATGATTAGGGGAATAATCAGAGTTTTAATAAAACTGCTATCGTTATTTATTGAATGAAAGTACTTAGCTAGAGCTAAGATTAATGTATATTTAACAAATTCAGAAGGTTGTAGACTTATACCAGCTATATTAATCCATCGAGTAGCACCATTACTTTCAATTCCAAAAAAAGGAATGATGACTAAAGATATTATGCTTAGGAAAAAAATTACATATGCATAACCAAATATCAACCTTAAATCAAAGAATATGACTAAAAAAAAGATGATTAATCCAAGTATAAATCTTTGAGAGTGCTTCAATGGCCACGAGTTAAAGTCTCCATTTGAAATACTATATAATGCAGCCAAACCCACAAAAAATAATGTAATTATTAAACCCAGTAGAGGATAATTTATACTTTGTAGTTTGGCAAAGGCTGAACTATAAAAGTTATTTTGATTAAACATTAAAAATTTCGTTTCTTTTTAAATTGAATTTTTTTTCAAATAAATATTTGAATATATCTGATGCAATTGGAGCTGCAGATCCAGATCCACTGCCTCCATGTTCAACAATTACAGAAACTGCATACTTAGGATCCGTAGTTGGACCGTATCCGATAAAAAGACCATGATCTCTTTTTTCCCACGGCAAGTCTTTATTTTTTATTAAACCTTCTTCTCTTTCTTTAATTGATATTGCTCTTACTTGTGAAGTGCCTGTTTTACCCGCCATTTTATACTTACCGATAATTCTTGATCTATAGGAAGTCCCTCCAGGAGCATTAGTAGCTTCGTCTAATGCATTTTTAATAATTTTAAGATATCTGGGATCTGCAATAATTCGCTCATTATAAATATTTGAGGTTTCATTGTCATATATCAATTTTGGGCTAAGCCTCGTTCCATTGTTAATTAATTGAGCTAACGCAAGGGACAGCTGCGCTGCAGTTGTTAAAAAATATCCTTGGCCTATACCAGCAGATAATGTTTCTCCTACCATCCATCTACTACCAAGATTTTCTAATTTCCACTGTTTGTTTGGAACTACTCCACTTTTTTCCTCATAAAGAGATTTGAACACTTTTTCTCCTAACCCATATCTTTTACAAACCTCAGCGATTTTATTAATTCCTATTCTTCTTGCAATTTGATAAAAATAAACATCACAAGATACCTTTATAGCCTTTGTCATATCTACATTTCCGTGTCCTTCCTTCTTCCAGCAATGAAATGTTTTGTATCCTGACTCTAGACTAGTATCTTCTATTAGGTGTTTCCCATCACAAAAAATAGTTTCTTTATGAGAAACTCCTGACTCTAAGGCTGCAAGTGCAACAAATGGTTTTATGGTTGATCCAGGAGGATATTGATTGGATATCGATTTATTAATCAGTGGTTTATATTTATCTGATAAGAGATTTTCCCAAGTTTCATTTGAAATAGATTTATTAAATATATTAGGATCATAGGACGGTGAGGATGCCAATGCATAAAACTCGCCATTTTTAACATTAATAACAGAGACGCTTCCGCTAAGCCCTTTTAGTCTTTCATAACAAAATTTTTGCAATTCTGAGTCAATTGTAAGCTGTATGTAGTTTCCTTGCACACTATTTACTCGATCAAGTTCTCTAATTTCTCGTCCACTGGCATTAACTTCAATATTCTTATTGCCTAGTTTACCTCTTAAAATTGCATCTTTAGCTTTTTCCACACCTATTTTGCCTGCTTTTGCTGTGCTAAGTTTAGATAATGGGTTTGACTCTTCTTCATTTTTACTTATTGGAGAAACATACCCAATTAAATGTGAGTGCGATTCTCCTTGAGTATAATATCTCTTGAAGCCAATCTGAGGGTAAATTCCCTCTAATTTATGAATATTTACATTTATTTTAGAAAAATCCTCCCATGTCAAGTCATCGATAATTCCAACAGGAATAAATTTTTTTCTTGAATTTACTTCCTTTAATATTTTTTCTATATCAAAATTTGCGTGAGGTAAAAGCGACTTTAAATTAACTAATGATTTTTCTACGTCACTGGTTTCTTCTTTTATTATTATAATTTCATATTTTTGTTTATTGATAGCCATTGGTCGCCCCTGCAAATCAAAAATAATACCTCTTTCTGGTTCGAGAAATCTGTGTGTTATTCTATTTTTATCAGATAATTTTTTATAATTACTATTCTCAGCAATTTGTAAATAAGCTAGTCTTCCAACAAGTACTGAGAATACACCAGCTTTAGCAATTGTAACAAGCGCTGCTCTTCTATTGATTAAATTTTCAGTATCATATTTTTGAAATATAAATTTACCTGATTTCTTCATATTTTTTCTGACTATATATAATCATTAAGTTTAACGGCGGGTATAATAGAACCATTATTAAGAAAGCTGACAATTCACCAACAGATAAGTAATTGAGTTGGTAGTTAAAATAAATAAATAAGTTTTTAAAAATAAATAATATTAATAATGCTATAATAAATATTATAAATTTTATTTTTTGTTGTTCGAATAAACCATTAATTGAGGTAATTTGACTTAAAACATAGAAAAATAAAAAAATACTTCCGGAATAACCTAAATTCATTCCAAGCAAAATATCTTGAAAAATACCCCAAGCAAAAAGAAGAAAAGGAACTAACCATTCACTTTCGTTCCATTTTATTGAATACAACAAAATGGACAGTATTAAAGTTAAATCGATTAGGTTAAAATTTAAAACATTGTTAAATGAAATAAAACAAAGAAGAAATCCATTTAATAGCAAATAGCCTTTAAAACTTAGAGTCATTTTTTAGTTTTCTTTTATTAGTTTATAATTTAATAATTTCACATGCGATAGAGTTGCTATATTTTCAAACATACTAATCTCGATTTCATTTGATTTTTTTCCAACTACTTGACCGATCAATTGAAATGGAGGAAAAATGCCGCCTTTTCCTGATGTTGTGACTAAGTCTCCAATGCTAATTTTTTCAATATGTTCTACATATTCTATAGTTGGGTTTTCTCGACCTTGACCTACTAGCATGCCATGATAACCATCTTCAGAAATTATTACTGGAATTCTACTGTTAATGTTGCTTATTAAAAGTACGCGCGAGAGTCTTTCGCCAACATGAGATATTCTACCAATTATTCCATTAGATCCTGAAACTGGCATATCCAATTTAATATTTTCTTCTTTTCCTGAATTGACAATTAAGGTGCTGTTAAAATTATTAGAAAAATCACCAACTATCCTTGAAGTTCTAAAATCATATTCAATATCATTAGATGCATTTAATAGACTTTCATATTGAGCTATTTTTAGTTTCATAGAAACCATCTCTTGAAAACTAGCGGAGTCAAGCAATTGCATTTCTTTGAACCTTTGATTTTCTTCATAAATATTTTGAATCTCGAGAATGCTTTCAAGTCCATTTTTGATTAAACTGATAGGACTGGAAACAATTGAAGTAATTGAGTAAACGGTATTAATACTTTTAGCTCTAAGTTCATTTGAGAGATTGCTATTGTCAAATCGTCCAAAATAAAAAATCAGGGAAAATATTATTAATCCTACAGGAATAAGAATAGACAAATAGCTATTCTTGTTAACATATCTTGAGTAAAAATTACGTGATGTCCTCACTGTCAGACTTTAATTAATAGGCAGATGATAGAATAGGTTCAAATGAACTTTCAGATTCAAGTGCTTTACCGCTTCCTAAAGCAACACATGACAATGCTTCATCTGCAATTGTAACAGGAAGCCCTGTTGCTTCTCTAATGGCTTCATCCATAGACTCTAATAGTGCTCCGCCTCCAGTTAAAACTACACCCATATCAACAAGATCTGCAGCCAGTTCAGGCGGTGTATCCTCTAGTGCAGATTTTACACCCTCGATGATAGTTTGAATTGGCTCGGATAGTGCTTCCGCAACTTGTGCTTGTGTTAGCTCTATCTCCTTAGGAACTCCAGAAGCTAAGTCTCTACCTTTTATATCAATTGTTTTTCCGTCACCTGTTTTTGGAGGTATCGCGATGCCAACTTCTTTTTTTATCATTTCTGCAGAAGCCTCACCAATTAAAAGATTATATCTTTTTCGCATATAATTAATTAATGCAATATCCATTGCATCTCCACCAATTCTTACTGAACGAGAATAAACTATACCACCTAAAGAGATAACGGCTATTTCAGAAGTACCACCACCAATATCTACAATCATCGAACCTCGTGGCTCACTCACAGGTAATCCAGCGCCAATTGCAGCGGCCATTGGCTCTTCTATTAACGAAACTTTTCTTGCTCCTGCAGCTAAAGCCGAATCATGAATCGCCCTTCTTTCAACAGGAGTTGAGCCAGTTGGAACACAAATTATAATTCTTGGATTTGCAAATGTTTTTCTGTTGTGAACTTTGCGAATAAAGTGTTTTATCATTTCTTCTGTAACAACAAAATCAGCAATTACTCCGTCTTTCATAGGTCTAATTGCCTGAATATGTCCCGGTGTTTTACCCAGCATACTTTTTGCTTCCTCACCTACAGCAATAACTTTACTCTTACCGCCTTGATTTAATACAGCTACTACTGATGGCTCATTAAGTACAACTCCTCTATTTTTTACATAAACAAGAGTATTCGCAGTTCCTAAATCGATAGCCATATCTGAAGACCATATTCCGATTAGATTATTAAACATTTTATCCTTTCCTTATCAAACTCCAGTGACACCTGACATACTGGCTGGAGCTGACCTTTCTCTTTTAATTATTAATTTGTTTAGAGCGTTTATATATGCTTTGGCCGACGCAACAAGAGTATCTGTATGTGCGCCAAGTCCAACAACAGTTTTACCATCTTCTGCCAATCTTACAGAAACTTCAGCTTGTGCATCCGTTCCTTCCGTAACAGCATGGACTTGATAGAGTAATAGTTTTCCTTGATGAGGAACAAGTTGACTTAAACCATTAAAGATTGCATCAACAGGCCCGTCTCCCGTAGAGGTTACTGTCTTTGGCTCGTCATCAATTAAAAGACTGATCTCTGCTTTTTGAGGACCTTTTGTTCCAGCGACTACCTGCAAATCTTGAAGTAAAATAGAGTCATTAACTCTGATTACCTGGTCATCAATAATAGCGATAATATCTTCATCATATATATTTTTCTTTTTATCTGCTAAGTTTTTAAAATTTTCAAAAGCCTCCTCAATTACATTGTCATTAATTGAATATCCAAGTTCAATTATCTTTTGTTTGAATGCATGTCTGCCAGAGTGCTTGCCCATTACAAGATTTGACTCTGAAACTCCAACACTTTCTGGGGTCATAATTTCATACGTTTTATTATTTTTTAACATCCCATCCTGATGAATACCTGCTTCGTGTGCAAAAGCATTTTTTCCAACGATAGCTTTATTAAATTGTATTGGAAAACCTGTAACTGCCGACACAAGCTTAGAGGTTTTTGTTAATTTTTCAGTCTGAATGCTAGTTTGAAAAGGCATCATGTCATTTCTAGTTCTTATAGCCATGACAACTTCTTCCATTGCAGCGTTACCAGCTCTTTCACCCAAACCATTAATAGTGCACTCAATTTGCCTTGCCCCAGCTCTCACTCCTGCAAGAGAATTTGCTACAGCTAATCCAAGATCATTATGACAATGTGTTGAAATTGTAACCTTATCAATATTAGACACATTGTTTATTAAATGATTTATAATATTTGTAAATTCATCAGGAATTGAGTATCCGACAGTATCTGGAATATTTATTGTAGACGCACCATTCTTAATCGCAGCTTCGACAGTTTTACACATAAAGTCCAAATCCGTCCTTGTTCCATCTTCACAAGACCACTCAACGTCATCACATAGATTTCGTGCAAAAGATACACTATCAATTACCTTCTGGTAAACCTCATCGGAATTCAATTGTAACTTGTGTTTCATGTGAAGTTCACTTGTTGAAATAAATGTATGTATTCTTGGAGCCGCTGCATTTTTGAGAGCATCTGCAGCTGTTTGAATATCATTTTTTGAAGCTCTGCTCAAAGCGCATATTGATGAATTTTTAATTTTTTTTGATATTTCAGAAACTGCTTCATAGTCTCCTTTTGATGCGGCAGGAAAACCAGCTTCTATAATATCAACATTCAAATCTTCTAAAGCTTCTGCGATTTTTAGTTTTTCTTCAATATTCATTGAAGCCCCAGGAGACTGCTCTCCATCTCTTAATGTAGTATCAAAAATCTTTATGTAATTATTTTCTTTGTTCATCTCTCATCCTCTTAATAAAATTAAATTGTGTTAAAATTAAGTACCCCCTGCAGTAATGTTATATTACCCAGGGGCTGCTAAGCAGTTTTAACAGCAATAGAGATTGAGAAGTGCTATTCTCAGCTAAATGATTTTCTAAATTTCTATTCAATTGTGTCACTAAATTCAATCGCACTTCCTACTTATTTGAGATAACTCGATAATTATATGAAAATTCTTTATTTTTCAATGTATTAGTAAAAAAACCTAATTTTCTGCCATAAATCTGGGATATTAAGAAACTGAAGTTTGGTTAAACTAGTTTTTTTCTTTATCAACCAGTTTGTTCTTTGAAATCCAAGGCATCATAGCCCTTAAATCTTTGCCAACCTTTTCGATTTGGTGATTGTCAATTTTACTTCTCATAGCTTCAAAATTTTTTGCACCACTCTTATATTCTTCAATCCACTCTCTAGTGAATTCTCCAGACTGGATTTTTTCTAAAACCTTTTTCATTTTTGATTTTGTTTCTCCATCAACTATCTTGGGGCCAGATACATACTCACCATATTCAGCAGTATTTGATATTGAGTAGTTCATATTTGCAATTCCACCTTCATAAATTAGATCAACGATAAGCTTTACTTCGTGCAAACATTCAAAGTACGCCATTTCAGGTGGGTAACCTGCCTCAACTAAAGTTTCAAATCCATTTCTAATCAATTCAACGACGCCACCACATAAAACAGTTTGTTCACCAAACAAATCTGTTTCACATTCGTCTTTAAATGTTGTTTCAATAATTCCAGCTTTACCGCCGCCAATAGCGGATGCATATGACAATGCAATATCAAGCGCCTTTCCAGTTTTATCGCTATCTACTGCGACTAGACAAGGAACGCCTCCCCCTTTTTTAAATTCTGATCTAACAGTATGACCAGGCCCTTTTGGTGCAACCATGAATACATCCATATCAGGTCTTGCGTTAATAAGGTCAAAATGAACATTTAAACCATGTGCAAAAGCAAGTGCTGAACCTTCTTTGGCTCTTTGTTCGATATGATTTTTCCAAACATCTGCCTGAAGCTCATCTGGTATTAACATCATCATTATATCAGCCCATTCAGCTGCATCAGACATGGACATTACTCTCAAACCTTCAGTTTCAGCTTTTTTTACACTCGAAGAACCCTCTCTCAAAGCCACTACAACATCGCTGGCACCCGAGTCTTTTAAATTTAGTGCATGAGCATGACCTTGACTACCATAACCATATACAGCAATTTTTTTGGTTTTTATTAAATCTAGGTCGGCATCTTTTTCGTAATATACTTTCATTCTTTTTCCTTACATCTTTTCTGTTCCGCGTGCAATAGCTACTACGCCAGTTCTTGATACTTCAGAAAGACCTAATGGCTTCATTAAATCGATAAAAGCATCAATTTTTCTTGGAGAACCATTCAATTCAAAGACGAAAGAGTCGTGTGTTGTGTCTATTACTTTGGCTCTAAATACATCAGATAACCGCATTGACTCTACTCTTTTTTCTCCAGTCGAAACAATTTTGACTAAGGCCATCTCCCGTTCAATACCTTGTTTCTCAAATGTCACATTTACTGCTCTTTTTACCGGTACAATTCTTTGCAATTGGCTAATCATTTTATTTACAGTTTCTTCTGTGCCTGGTGCTACAATTGTAATCCTTGAAATATGCTTTTCTGCATCTACTTCGGCAACTGTAAGACTATCAATGTTGTACCCTCTACCTGAAATTAAACCGATTACTCTAGCAAGCACACCTGGTTCGTTATCGACAAGAACTGATACAGTATGTTTTGAGATTAATTCACTCATTACACTAATACTTTTCCTTCATCTGAAATCTCTTCCTTTTCTGTTTCATCACCAAGCAACATTTCATTGTGGGCCTTACCAGATGGTATCATTGGAAAAACATTTTCGTTTTCATCAACTATACAGTCAAATATTACAGGTCCATCATAATCAATCATTTCATTTATTGCCTTGTCAAGTTCACTCGGATTTTGGGCCCTTATACCCTTAGCGCCGTAAGCTTCAGCAAGCTTTACAAAATCAGGTAAAGCATCTGTATAGCTGTGAGAGTATCTTTTGTCGTGAAGAAGTTCTTGCCACTGCCTTACCATCCCCATGTATTGATTATTAATAATGAAAATCTTTACAGGTAGTTTGTGTTGAATAGCTGTCGACATTTCTTGTATACACATCAATATTGAAGCTTCTCCTGCAATATCAATTACGAGTTTATCGGGATGAGCAACTTGAGCACCTATCGCAGCAGGCAAGCCAAAGCCCATAGTACCTAAACCTCCAGATGTAATCCATCTATTAGGTCTATTAAATTTGTAATATTGCGCAGCCCACATTTGATGCTGGCCAACCTCAGTGGTTACAAAGACATCTTTTTCTTTAGTCAGCTCATACAATCTTTGTATTGCATATTGCGGCTTAATCGTTTTTTTATCCTCATTAAACCCTAATGAGTCTATTTCTTTCCATTTATCTATTTGTTTCCACCAGTCTTTTATCTGAGATTTATTAACTTTATAAACTTTTGATTTCCATAGCTTAATGGCATCTTCAAGCACATGTGCAACATCACCAACCAAAGCAACATCTACATCGACAACCTTATTAATTGATGATGGATCAATATCGATATGGATTTTTTTTGAATTTGGAGAAAATTCATCAATTTTTCCAGTAATTCTATCATCAAAACGTGCGCCAATGTTTATCATGAGGTCACATTTATTCATCGCCATGTTAGCTTCGTATGTACCGTGCATGCCAAGCATTCCTACAAACTGAGTATCATCACCTGGAAACGCACCAAGTCCTTGAAGGGTGGATGTAATTGGAAAACCAGTAAGACGAACAAACTCTCTTAGTAGTTGAACGGCTGCATTTCCTGAATTGATTACTCCCCCTCCAGTATAAAAGATTGGCTTTTCAGCTTCTGCGATTAACTTTAGAGCATCATCAATATTATCAATGTTTGCTTTTAATTTTGGCCTATAGGACTTATGTTTAATTGTATCAGGCCCAATGTATGTTCCAGTCTGAAATTGAATATCTTTGGGTATATCAACGAGAACAGGTCCAGGTCTGCCGCTTGAAGCTACATAAAAAGCTTCGTGTAAAATTCGAGATAGATCACTTATATCCTTAACTAGCCAATTATGCTTAGTGCATGGACGCGTAATTCCAACCGCATCACATTCCTGAAATGCATCCGTTCCAATTAAGTGAGTAGGAACTTGTCCACTAATACAAACAAGAGGAATTGAATCCATCATAGCATCAGTTAATCCAGTCACTGCGTTAGTAACTCCAGGGCCTGAAGTAACTAACATTACTCCAACTTTGCCACTTGACCTTGCATACCCTTCAGCAGCATGGGATGCACCTTGTTCATGCCTTACTAAAAAATGGCGTATTTGATGGTTTGTATCCTTAGATTTTGCTAATTCATCATATATCGGCAAAACTGCTCCACCAGGGTAGCCAAAAATTGTATCAACTTGTTGGTCTTCCAAGGCCTTCAGAACCATTTGTGCGCCAGTCATTTGCATATTAACCATAAATTATACCCCTAATAAGAAATGACGTTTTATGGAGATTTACTTAATAAGTCAAATATTTTAAATATATGAAAAGAATATTTTATATATAATTTATAAATATTTCTCGATATCAACATTTTGGGTAATATTATTACCTTTTATCCACGTTTCTTGTCTTTTGATATAATTTCTAGTGTTTTTCTTCATTATACTTTTAGCCTCATCTAAACTGACTTTTCCTTCAATAAAGTTACTTATCTCACGAACTCCAATTGCCTTCATAATTGATAATTCAGGGTTATAATTTTTCTCAATTAAAGATTGAACCTCAGCGACAGCACCATCTCTAAACATATTTTCAACTCTTTGAGCAGCTAATTTATATAACTTCTCACGTAAATTGCCAGTTAGGATCAATCTATAGTTTACATTATCAATTATTTTGTTTGGATTAAATTGCCATTCTTCTAAAACCTTTCCAGTCTGAAGAAATAGGGAATAACTTCGCATTATTCTTTGTTTATCATTTGAATTAATTTTTGTGCCTGGATATTTAGTTAAGATTTTTTTGTATAAATGATCAAGACCATTGGTTTCTAAATCCAGCTTTGCTTGTTCTTCTATATTTTTTTTTATAGAAGGAATTTCTGAAATTCCGTCCATCAAGGCCTTTAAATACAAACCAGTTCCACCTACAACAATTGGAAGCAACTTATTATCAAAACAATTATTAATTTCATGAGCTGCTTTTTCTAGCCAAATAGCTGCTGAACAACTTTCACTTCCTTTGAGCATTCCATAAAGACGATGGTCAAATTTTTTACATGTCTTATCGTCTGGTCTATCAGTTAGTATTTTAAGATCTTTGTATACTTGTAGACTATCAAAATTAATTATTGCTGATTTTTGTTTAGAAGCAATTTTAGTTGCAAGCTTTGACTTTCCACTTGCAGTGGGACCAAAGATAACCAGTATGTCCCTTTTTTCCATTTTGATTAATCGAGAGACAATCTTGCGCCTATATATTTTTTAGAATTAGGACCAGAATAGAAAACAATCAAAACATTTTCTTTTCCTTGAGAAACGACCTCGTCAATTATTTGTAATACTTCCCCAGATGTTTTCACTGATCTATTTTGAATTTCAATGATAATGTCGTCTTTTTTAATATTTTGTCGTATTAGGAAAGAGTCATTATTGATTTCAGATATAATTACCCCTTGTAATGTTTTAGATAAATCCAATCTGGATTTGTCTTCATCTGTCAATGTTCTGACTTTTATTCCTAGTTCTTTTATTAAAACAGCTGATCCATTATTTTCAATTGAGGCAAGTTCCTCAAGAGACGGCTGTTTGCCTAGATTTACAAATAACTGAACTTCTTTTTCATCCCGCCAGACAACAACCTTGGTAGATTGACCAATATCTGCTTCAGCCACCAGTTTTGGAAGTGTTTGAACAGACTCTACTTCTTTACCATTGAACTCAATAATGATATCGCCCTCATTAACGCCGCCTTTAAGTGCTGGGCTATCTGTAGTTAAACCTTGAACTAAGGCACCATAAGTTTTACCAAGACCCAAACTCTCGGCAATTTCATCAGTTACTTCTTGTATTCTTACTCCCAACCAGGCTCTTTCAATTTCTCCTGTTTCTTGCAGTTGCTGTATAATATTATTTGCAAGATTTGATGGAATAGCAAAACCAATTCCAATAGATCCACCGCTTGGAGAAATGATCATTGAATTCACTCCAATCACCTTTCCATCTAAATCAAATAATGGTCCTCCTGAATTGCCCCTATTTATAGATGCATCAGTTTGTATAAAGTCATCATATCTACCACCAAGCATTCTACCTCTTGCAGAAACTATACCTGCTGTAACTGTTCCTCCTAGTCCATGTGGATTACCGATTGCCATTACCCAATTACCTACTTTTGCAGTGTCTGAGTCACCAAACTCTAAAAACGGAAGGTTATTTGCTTCAACTTTCAAAAGTGCTAAATCTGTCTCAGCATCAGAAGCAATCAATTCGGCTTCTAATTTTAATCCATCTGTAAAAGTAACTTGTATGTCTGAAGCGTTCTCTACAACATGATTATTTGTAACAATAAAACCATCCGCAGAAATCACAAAGCCTGAACCTAATGAACTAAATTCTCTTTCTGATGGTTCCGGGCTAGGCATGTTAAATGGAAAATTAAAAAAATCTTCAATCGATGGAACTTGTGGCCCTGTATTTTCAATTACACCTGTAGTTGAAATGTTAACAACTGAGGGTGAAACTCTCTCAGCTAAATCAGAAAAGGTATCAGGTCCATTAAAGCTTAAAGATTGAAAAGTAGAACAAATAAGCAAAAAAAAGACGACTGGTATAATTTTGATATCTAATTTCATCTAACTGCAGTCCATAACATTAGAAATCCTACTATTGCTGATGCAAGACCTCCCCATTTTAAGGTATCATTGTTCATCTCTAACATAGATCTGATCATATTCTTCATTCTATTAGGAAATAAGGCATAAAGAAGGCCCTCTATAATTAAAAGTAATCCGAGAGAACCTAATATAAATTGAATCATTTTAGGAAAGTTAAATATTTTTACTCAGAGTAAGTTCCAAAATATTGAAAGAATTCACTTTCAGGAGACAAGATCATAGTGGTATCTGAACTTTTCAGACCTTCTGCATATGCCTGCATTGCTCTATAGAAAGCAAAAAATTCAGGGTCTTTTCCAAATGCATCCGCAAAAATTTTATTAGCCATTCCATCACCTTCACCTCGAATTATGTTGGCTTCTTTCTCTGCCTGTGACTTTATAATCGTAACTTCCTTATCAGCCGTTGAACGAATTTTTTGAGCCATTTCTGCACCTTTTGCTCTGAACTCTCTAGCTTCACGTTCACGTTCAGTTTGCATTCTGCCAAAAATTGCCTGGCTATTTGCTTCAGGTAAATCAGCTCGTTTTATTCTTACATCCACAATCTCTATTCCAAAATTCTTCACCTCGGCTTCAGCTAATGACGTAATTTGTTTCATTAGTTTTGAACGATCATCTGATAATACGGCGGATAAAGGTTCTTCACCTAAAACGCCCCTAATTCTTGAATTAACAACCGCAGAAATTCTTGATCTAGCAACATTTTCATTACCAAATGCCTTATAGAACTCTAAAACGTCAACAATTTTAAATTTAACATAAGCGTCAACAATAAGTCTTTTTTGATCAGATGCGATTACCTCAGCGGCAGGGGCATCAATGTCTAGAATGCGATTATCAATAAATATCACATTTTGAATGAATGGTATTTTAAAATTAAGACCCGGTTCAGTGATTACTCTTTTTGGATCACCAAACTGCAATACGATTGCATTTTTTACTTCAAGTACTGTGAACAAGGTGAAATAAGCAACTATTGCTATAAATCCTAAAACTATCAATGATACTCTTGTAGTACTCATAATTAATCCTGTGACTTCTTGCTTAATTCTGGAAGAGGTAAATAAGGAACAACTGAGTCACCTCCAGCTTTATCAATAATAACTTTGTCCATATCGGAGAATACATCTTCCATTGTCTCATAAAATATTCTTTTCTTTGTGACTTGAGGAGCTTTTGCGTACTCTGTTTGAATTGAAAGGAACCTTGCTGCCTTACCTTCACTATCAGCTATAACTTTTTGTCTATAACCTTCAGCAGATTGAAGAATTTGCTCCGCCTCACCTCTTGCTCTTGGAATTATATCGTTAGCATATGCCTCTGCTTCATTTCTTTGTCGTTCCATATCTGCCCGTGCAGCTTGTACATCTCTAAATGCGTCAATTACCTGTGCTGGTGGGTCAGCCTTTTGAGTTTGTACTTGTGTTATTGTAATTCCTGTACCGTATTCGTCTAAAATTTCTTGAATAATCGTTCTAGTTTGCTCCTCTATTTCTGTTCTTCCTTCTGTCAGAATGGATTGCAGACCACCTTGCCCGATAGACTCTCTCATTGCAGTCTCTGCAGCACTTTTCACAGTAAGTTCAGGAGCTTGAACATTAAATAAAAATTTACCCGCATCATTGATTAACCAGAATACTGAAAAGTCAATGTCAACAATATTTTCGTCACCTGTTAACATTAGGCTTTCTTCTTCTACATCTCTAATCGCAGTAACTCTTGAATCCGGACTTTGTCTGTAACCAACATCTATTCTATTTATTTTGGTTACTTTTGGAGTAAATACACGCTCTATTGGATACGGCAAGTGATAGTTTAGTCCAGGTTGTGTGGTTTTGGTATACTTTCCGAATTGTAAAACCACGCCCTGCTCGTCCGGTAAAACTCTGTAAAAACCACTCGCTAGCCATATAAGTATTAATATGCCAATGATGACCATTGGTCCTAACTTTCCAAAAAAAGAACCTGGCATCATTCCTTTGAAACGATTCTGTGCATTGCGGATTACATCATCCATGTTGGGACCTGGACCACGTCTACCGCTTCCATTTCCCGAAGAACCCCAAGGATCGTTATTGTTATTATCAGACCAAGACATATAATTTAGAATTATTACCTATATATGGTAAAAATGCTTAAAAGCAATTATTTACACTTATACTATGGTATATTGTAATTAATTACGTAAATACAAGATCAAAAAAATGGCAGAAACTCTAGAAAATCAAGCTTTACACCTCCTTGGACAAGTTGTTAACGAAGATGCGGGAGAAAACATAGTGGCTCTCGGTATGGTTAAAAATGTATCTGTGAGTGAGGGAAAGATAGATTGTATTATTGAATTCAAAGAAAATGACCAGAAAAAAAATGAAAAGATTTTTGATGATGCCCAAAGAGCCCTGAAAGAGATTCCAGGTGTAACTAAAGTTAATATCATTACAACCTTACATAAGGAAAATTCAACACATGCAAATGATGAAGTGAATTCAGACAACAAAACAAATAGCGTTGGCACTAATCAAATTAAATATATTCTCGCAGTTGCTTCAGGAAAAGGAGGAGTCGGTAAATCAACAGTCGCATCAAATCTTGCGTGCGCGTTTAAATCACTTGGTTTAAAAACCTGTTTACTTGATGCTGATATTTATGGTCCTTCAATTCCCAAAATGATTGGGATTAATGAAAAGCCTCATTCTGATGGACAAAAAATTGAAACAATCAATCGATATGGACTATCGACAATGTCAATGGGTTACATGGTAAATGATGAAAATCCCATCATCTGGAGAGGCCTCATGGTCATGAAAGCAATTAATGAAATGATTGATAAAGTAAATTGGGGAGCTGCCGATATTATGGTCATTGATTTGCCTCCAGGCACAGGTGATGTTCAACTGTCTCTGATTCAGAAACTAAAAATCTCTGGAAGTTTAATAGTTACTACACCTCAAGATATTGCTTTAATTGATGTAATCAGAGGTTTAAAGATGTTTGAAAAAACTAAAGTCCCCATTCTTGGCATTGTTGAAAACATGAGTTACTTCTTGGCACCTGATACAGGTAAAGAATATAAGCTGTACGGCGAAAGCAAAACAAATGAAGTTGCTGAAAAATATGATTATGAAATACTCGCAAATCTTCCTCATGATCCATTGCTTCTTGAGCAATGCGAAAAAGGTCACCCTCTTACAGATTTAGTGCCAGATCATAAAGTCAGCCAAATGTTTATTGAATTGGCTGAGAATTTATTAAAACGATTAAAATTAGAACAATTAGCAAATACTAACTAATTTCAAACTTTCTTTGCAGTTCGCTCCATTCTCTTTTAGACAGACCTTCTTCTTCAAAAGATACTTTCTCGCCTTTTAGAAGTTTTCTCATCAGATTGACCTCTTTGGCGGAGAGTTCTGTTCCACCAATTCTATAATCTTCAAATGCTTCGTAAGTAAGAGGAACCCATTTTTTTACAATATCTAACATGGCATCCGCATAAACACGTATTTCATACTGCGCATGGTCATCAGCTCTTAGAGCAAGAAAGTGCAATAAATTATTCAGGTCAATCTTCCAGTACCATTGTGTATAGGTATTGAGGGTAAGATTCATTCGAGCCAATTCTCTTGCAATTCCAGATTTACTTTCATCAATTATGTTGCCCTCAGAACTTTCGTTTAATAACGTTTCATAATTAGAATATGTCTGCTCTGCATCCTTTTTTAGTATTTGTATAACATTAGAAGCTTCATCATCTGTTAACGCATCACCTCTACCCTGATTATTGATTGCCGACTGTGCTGCTAGGTTTTCTGCTGAAGGAATATAGAACTCTTTATCAAGAATTGAGTAGCGAGCCGAGTACTCATTAACGTTTGCCGTTCTGTGTCGTATCCATTGTCGAGCAATGAAAATTGGAAGTTTAATATGAAATTTAATTTCACACATTTCAAAAGGGGTTGAATGACGGTGCCTCATCAAATATTTAATAAGCCCTTTGTCATTTGAAATCTTCTTTGTGCCTTTACCATATGATACTCTTGCCGACTGCACTATTGAACTGTCATCCCCCATATAATCAATGACACGAATAAAGCCATGATCGAGCACTTCTATTGGCTTGTACAAAACTGCTTCTAATTCAGGAGCTGTAACACGAGCTGTTTCCGATATTTCAGACCTTAAGGCTTCAATTTCATCAAGTTGTTCTTTGTTTACCGGCATTTTTTTGAATCAAATAATAAACACATACTATATTAAGATTACTCTCTTTAAAAAGTCTCAATATCCAACTATATTCAGATTGCTGGGGATATCCCAGCTATAGGGATAAACGGCTTGCGTAATACCCATTACGGACCCGGGGGCGGTACCCGGCACCTCCACCATAAATTAGGGGGTGATATAGGATCGACGAATGCTTAAAGGTAAGTTTTTCTCTCGGTATTGTACCACCGTTATCGGGCTATTTTATAAATGCTAACGATGAATTAGCGCTCGCTGCTTAATCTAATTAGGTAAGCGCGGTTCGGGAGGCACCGGGCAACAGAAGTCTCCCACTTTTAGTCACTCGGCCTTTAAAAAAATTAAATCGTTACCATATGTATATGTAAGGTAGTATACTACAATTCAAATGAATCAAAAAACAAGACTAGAACAAGACAGTATCGGCAAAATAAAGGTTTCAAATAGTAATTTTTGGGGAGCTCAAACTCAAAGATCATTAAAGAATTTTAAAATTGGCAATAATTTAATGCCTATAGAAATTATACATGCACTAGTCACAATAAAAATGGCCTGCGCAAAAGTAAATCAAAAACAAAAGTCTTTAGCTCCTAAAATAGCAAATGCAATAATTAGTGCATCAAAAAATATTCTTACCGGGAAGCATGATGATCAATTCCCTCTTTCGGTTTGGCAGACTGGATCTGGAACTCAAACTAACATGAATGTAAATGAAGTCATCGCTAATCTTGCCAATAAAAAACTTACCGGAAAACTTGGAAAGAATAGTCCAGTTCACCCGAACGATCATGTCAACAAAAGTCAATCAACTAATGACAGTTTTCCATCTGCAATTAATATTGCGGCCTCAAAAAAAGTTACAGATGAACTTATTCCGGCTTTAAATGAAATGGAAAAAACTTTAGGTAGCCAGTCTAAGAAATGGAAAAGTATCATCAAAATCGGAAGGACACACTTGCAAGACGCAACTCCCTTATCACTTGGACAAGAATTTTCAGGTTATCAATCTCAGATTGATATGAACATTAAACGACTGAAGACAGCCCTGATTAACTTAAATTATTTAGCCCAAGGAGGGACGGCCGTTGGAACAGGTCTGAATACAAAAAAAGGGTTCGATAGACTTGTTGCAAATGAAATAAGTAAAATTAATAAAATTAAATTTAAACCTGCAAGCAATAAATTCCAAGCCTTGGCCTCTCATGACTCTCTTGTAGAACTATCGGGAGTATTAAATGTTATTGCAACGGATCTTTTCAAAATAGCAAATGACATTAGGCTGTTAGCTTCTGGACCAAGATCAGGTCTAGGAGAACTGAATTTACCTGAGAATGAACCTGGGTCATCTATAATGCCTGGTAAGGTAAATCCAACTCAAAGTGAAGCTTTAACAATGGCTTGTTTACAGGTTATGGGTAGTCATAACGTAATATCAATGGCAGGAACTCAAGGTCATTTTGAACTTAATGCATTTAAACCAGTAATTGGTTTTAACATAATTAATGCAATCAATTTATTATCCTCAGGGGTTACAAACTTTTGCGATAAGTGCCTAAAGGGAATTAAACCGAATTTAAGAAATATAAAAGAAGGTGTTGAGAATTCCTTAATGCTTGTAACCGCTCTTTCTCCTGAAATTGGATACGAAAAAGCTGCAGAACTCGCAAAGCTTGCACATAAGAAAAATATTACGCTAATTGAGGCAAATAAAATCCTAAAATATATTGATGTAAGAAAGATGAAGTCTCTTCTCAATCCATCAAAAATGATTTCTTCTTCATAGTTCGTTCATGCCCAATTCCAATAAGCGCACTGTCAAGATAGATGGCCACATTACAAGTGTATTTCTTGAAACTGAATTTTGGGAAGAAATATTAAAACTAAGCAAAAAAGAAAATACTACTCCAGATAAAATAATCTCAAAAATAGATAAGACGAAAAACACTTCCAATTTATCAAGCGCAATTAGACTATATGTTCTGAATCACTTAAAGGATCAGTTATGACTGAAGTAAATTACCTAGAAAGTCTTAACCCACTACAATATGAGTCTGTTTGTAGTACCGAGGGTCCAAATCTAATTATTGCAGGAGCTGGAACTGGAAAAACTAAAGTACTCACAACGCGAGTTGCTCATATCATAGATAACAACTTAGCATTCCCCTCTCAGATTCTTTGCGTAACCTTTACTAACAAGGCTGCCAGAGAAATGTCCGAACGTGTTCAAAAACTGGTAAGTCAAAATATGGAAAAGATGCCTTGGATGGGAACCTTTCATTCAATTGGAGCAAAAATAATTAGAAACCACGCAGAGGTAATTGGTCTTAAACAAAGTTTTACGATACTTGATAAGGATGATCAGCTTTCCCTGATCAAGCAAATCATAAAGGCTGAAAACTTAGATCAATCACAGTTTTCACCAAAATTAATACAATCTAAAATTGATCATTGGAAAAATAAAGCTCTTAATCCAAATGATATAAAATCTGAGTCACTAGATAATTTAGTCGATGAAAAGAGTCTCTCTATTTATAAAATTTACCAAGCAAGGTTGTTTGAAATTAATTGCTTAGATTTTGGTGACTTGCTTTTACAGTGTATCAATCTTTTTAAAGTAACTGATATTCATAAACGTTATAGCAATAATTTTAAATATATTCATGTGGATGAGTACCAAGACACCAATGCTGCACAATATAAATGGCTTAAACTTCTTGGTTCTCACCATCAAAATGTTTGTTGTGTTGGAGACGATGATCAATCAATTTATAGTTGGCGTGGCGCTGAAGTTGATAATATGCTTCGATTTGAAAAAGAATTTGAAAATGCAAAGGTAATACGACTTAAACAAAATTATCGATCAACAAATAATATACTTAAGTCTGCATCATCATTAATTAGTTATAACGAATATAGACTTGGCAAGGAGCTTGTTTCGGACCAAGGTGATGGAGAGCCCATACATTTACACTTAGTTAATTCAAGTAGAGACGAAGCCGATTTAGTTGCTCAGGATATTATGAAGTATAGTGACGATAACCCTGACCTTAACAATATCTCAATATTAGTAAGGGCAGTATTTCAATCACGTGAAATAGAGGAGTCTCTGATTAAATATTCAGTTCCTTATCGTATTGTAGGTGGTATTCGGTTCTATGAGAGATCAGAAATAAAAGATGCTGTTTCATATCTTAGGCTGGTATATGAAAGTCAAGACGATGTCGCATTTGAAAGAGCTTTAACAGTCCCTAAAAGAGGCATAGGAGAAAAATCATTTAATCATATTTTATCTTACGCAAAACAAAAACGAATTTCATTGTATCAAGCATCAAAAGAAATGGTTGATACAGATGAATTTACCAAAAAAATATCTGAAAGCTTAAAAGCATTCATTTCTGTTATCGATAGAGGAAAATCATCAATCGATAATTTGCAGTTTTATGACATTTTAAAAATGCTGCTCGATGAGTCTGGTTATATGAATATGCTTAAAAATGATAAAAATGTCTCTGCCCAAACAAAAATAGAAAATATTAAGGAATTAATAATTGCAATGGAAGACTATAACAGCATTGAGGAGTTTTTAGAGCATGTATCTTTAGTTACAGCTATAGATGAAAATAATGAAGACAATAAAGTAAGTATCATGACGCTTCATGCCGCTAAAGGTCTTGAATATGATTATGTTTTTTTGCCAGGTTGGGAAGAAGGGCTTTTCCCTCACCAAAAAACAATTGATGAAACTGGCAATAAAGGAATTGAAGAGGAACGTAGACTTGCATATGTCGGCATAACGCGAGCTAAAAAAATAATAAATATTTCAACATCAATGAGTCGTCGATTTCAAAATAATTGGATGCCTTCATTGCAATCTCGATTTATCGAGGAGTTAGATCAAGAATTAATAAAAACTATTAATCACGCGTCAAGCCATATGGACAGATTCCAAAATCAAGATTTTGATGAATTAAATCAAGATTTTGATTTTAAACCAAGAAAATTAGATTTTAAAAATAATCTATCTTCAAGTTATCGAACAGTAGTTGATATGGAAATAGAAAATGTTAGAGATATAAACGATGATGTTTTACTTCAAATAGGGCAAACGGTTGAACACAAAAAATTTGGTATTGGTCGAATAAAAGATATTGACGGCACAAAGGCAGTTGTGGATTTTGATAAACATGGTACAAAAAAATTAATATCTGATTTTCTAAAACCATGTTGAATACCTCAAAAAAAATTGCTGAAATAAGAAAACTGTTAATTGAAAATAAAATTGATTATTACTTAATTCCACACTCAGACGAATATCAGAATGAATTTTTGCCAAATTACAGTAAACGTCTAGAGTGGATTAGCAACTTTACTGGATCAGCCGGAGATGTCATTTTAGGCATAAAAGAAGCTTATTTATTTGTTGATGGGCGTTATACCATCCAAGCTCAGAATGAGGTAAATAAAGGACAATATAAGATATTTAATTACAATAAACTCACTCCATTAAATTTGCTAAAATTAAAAAAAGCTAAAAATGTTGGGTTTGATGGTAACATTCTGCCCTATTTTAAAATTAAATCATATTCAAAATCTTTAGGTAAAAAAACAAATTTAATACCACTAGAGAAAAATCTCATTGATCAAATCTGGAAAACGAAGCCAAAGAAAAGCATTTCAAAGCCATTTGTTTTAGAAAAAAATTTTGCAGGTGAAAGTACTAAAAGTAAAATAAATAAAATTGTCGATTTTTTAAAAAAATCTAAAATAGATTACTATGTTTTAACTGCATGTGACTCAATTTCGTGGGTATTCAATATAAGATCAAATGATATTGAGTATACGCCTATATTTCTATCTCAAGCAATTATTCATAAAACTGGAAAATGTTACATTTTTTCTGATTGCAAAAACAATTTAAAAAAGCAATTGAAAATTGATGTCTCTTTTAAAAAGCAAAAAGATATTTATCTATTCATCAAAAAGTGTGGAATTAATAAATCATTCATATGTGACATCAATACGATTAATTTTAATCTAGCTAATGCAATTAAAAATTATGGTACATTAAAACTTCAAGGGGATGTCATACAGTTACTTAAGTCTAAAAAAAATAAAACTGAGCAAAAAGGTATGCTTAATTCACATAAAAGAGATGGTGCATCATTAACAAAATTTATATTTTGGGCTAAAAACCAAGTACAAAATAAAAATATAACAGAAATGGATGCAATTAAATATTTAGATAATTTAAGAAAGAGTAATAAAAATTTCTTTTCACTCAGCTTTCCAACAATTGCGGGTACAGGCTCAAATGGAGCAATTGTTCACTATCGTGCAAATAAATTAACAAACAAAAAAATAAGAAAATCAGATTTATTTCTAGTTGATTCTGGCGCTCAGTACTTTGATGGAACGACGGATGTAACGAGAACAATAAGTTTTACTAAGCCGCGAAAAGATCAAATAGATATGTATACTAGAGTCTTAAAAGGTCATATTGCGGTCGCACGTAGTAAATTTAAGTACGGAGAAAAAGGTAAAAAATTAGATAATCTTGCAAGAAAGTATCTCAAAGAAATAAATTGTAATTTTGAACATGGAACTGGACATGGGGTCGGCTGTTTCTTAAATGTACACGAAAGTCCCCCTTCTATTTCACAATTTTCTAGAATATCTTTTGAAGAAGGTATGGTTGTTTCAAATGAACCTGGTTTCTATAAAAAAAATGACTACGGTATAAGGATTGAGAGCCTAATTATGTCTCAAATAAGTAAAGGTTATTTGCATTTTAAAACATTAACAATGGCTCCGTTCGAGAGAGATTTAATAAATAAAAAAATGTTGAATAAAAAGGAAATTGAGTGGATTGATAAGTATCACTCAGATGTAAAATCAAATCTATTGCGATTTATGAATGAACAGGAGAAAAAATGGCTGATAGACCAAACTTCCCCCCTGATTAATTAGCTAAATTTGACCATTCTTTCTCATTCATTACCCTGACACCTAATTCTTTTGCTTTTTTTAACTTTGATCCAGAATTTTCACCTGTAACGAGTATATCTGTTGACTTACTTATTGATGAAACAACTTTTGCGCCGAGTTTCTCAGCTTTTGTTTTTGCTTCAGCCCTAGACATTGATGACAGTGTTCCAGTGAAAATTATTTTCTTTCCGGTTATTTTTGATTTAATGGTATCTATTTTTTTAATAAATAGATCAACCCTCTGGGTTAGTTTTAATATTTGTTTCTTATTAGATTTAATTGATGAGTATTCTATAAATGATTGAATAACTTTTGGACCCAGTCCATCTGTATTTTCAAGGGTGCTAAGTATATCGCTCTTTCCTTCAAAGAAACTTATAAAGCTCTTAATATTTGAAAAAGCTGATGCGATTAATTTTGCATTTATTTGCCCCACGAAACGAACTCCTAAGGAATAAATAAATTTTGATAACTCAATTTTTTTCTTTTGATCTATTGCATTTATTAAATTATTAAACGAAAGTGTGCCCCATCCTTCTATATTAACGATTACATCTCTTTTTGCTTCAAGATCAAAAATATCAGCGTAGTCCTCTATTAGTCCCTTATTATAAAGTAGATTGATTTGTTTATCTCCCAAACCCTCAATATCTAGTGCACTTCTTGATACAAAATGTTTCAGCCTGCCAATTTTTTGCGCATCGCATACGTAAGTACCTGAACATCTGACAACAACTTCATCAGGGTCAATAACTATTGGTGATTTACATATTGGACAAGATTTAGGTGGTTTAAAAAGATTTGGTCTATTTTTTTTATTTTTAGATACAACTTCAAGAATATGAGGAATTACATCGCCTGCTCTTTCAACAATCACAGAGTCACCCTCACGAATATCTTTTTTTTCTATTTCTTCAAAATTATGCAATGTAGCGTTTGATACCAGTACACCGCCAATGTTAATTGATTTCAGTCTTGCGACAGGTGTTACCGATCCAGTTCTTCCAATCTGAATATCTATTTTTTTAATTTCAGTTTGTGCAGTTTCTGAAGCAAATTTATGGGCTATGGCCCATCGAGGGGATTTGCCCACAATGCCTAATCTATTTTGAAAAGATAAATTATTCACTTTGTATACAAGTCCATCAATATCATAGGGTATTTCAGATCTTTTTTTGTTAACTTCATCATAAATCTTTATTAAATCTTTTAGGTTTTTGGCTTTTTTTAGGAATGGGCTGATTGGGATCCCCCACGATTTGAATTCAATTAATTGATCGTAATAACTACTCTTTGCTTCAGTAAATGATCCAAACCCATGAGCGATAAATTTGAGTGGACGCTTTGCGGTAACTTTTGAATCCAACTGTCTTAGACTTCCTGCCGCGGCGTTTCTTGGATTTGCAAATTTGTTATCTGTATTCAGCTTCATAAAATCATTTTTAGTGATGAATATTTCACCTCTAATTTCAATAGAAACTGGTGGATATTTTGTTTTTAAGATTTTTGGTATATCCTTGATTGTAATTACATTGTCTGTAATGTTTTCCCCAATTTGACCATCGCCTCTGGTAGCAGCTGTTATAAGTTTTCCATTTTTATAAATTAAATTAACTGATAGACCATCAATTTTAGGTTCAGATGAAAATTCAAAATCAATACCCTTTTTGTTTAAGAAATTAGATATTTTTTTTTGAAAATTTTGCAGGTCTTCTTCTGACATTGCATTATCAAGAGATAGCATTCTTGTGGGATGATCAAATTTTGAGAATAAATCAGAGGCCCTACCTCCAATTTTGTTCAAAATATCAGATTGCATAGTTTCTTCAGGAAAAAGTTTTTTGATATTTTTGTAATCGTTTATCAGAGAGTCGTACTCTGCATCACTTATTTCAGGACTATCATTATTGTAGTAAAGATTGTTATGGTACTGGATATTCTTTACAAGTTCTTGAAACTTTTTTTTTGGAAATTTTTCCACTACTTTTATTTAACTTAAATCTTTGACTAACTCGTAACTTTTTGTGTACCAATCACTATCAGGAAAATTAAAACCTAGAGTCGATGCATATCTTTTTGCTTCTTCAATTAAACCAAGGGAGTAATAGATTTCAACAAGTCTATGTAATGCCTCCTCTGTATATACAGAAGTATCATAATCCTCTAAAATTTTATTATACCTGTTAATTGCTGATATCCATTGCTGTTTAAATTGATAATATCTGGCAATTTCAATTTCTTTTGCTGCCAGCCTATCATTTATAATATCAATTTTTAAGTAAGCATCTTCAACAAACTCAGAATCAGGATATTTGTTTATAACCTCATAAAAGGCCTTTTTAGATTTTACCGTCATACTTTGATCTCTTTCTACATCTTTTATCTGCTCAAAGTAATTTAAAGCTCGTAGATAGTAAGCGTATGAAATTTTCTTGCTGCCAGGGTAAAGTGCAATAAATCTTTCTAGAGCATCTAGGCTTTCATCATGAAATTGTGTTTTATAATAACAGAACGCAGTCATTAATTGTGCCTGATTAGACCACTTTGAATACGGATATTGTCTTTCAATATCTTCAAATAGTATTGCTGCATCTACAAAATCTCTTTTTTTAACTAATTCCATAGCATTTGAGTAGAGTATTTGAAGTTTTTCACCCTCTGTTTCAGGCGTAACTAACTTTGTATCTGAACAACCGCTAAGAATAAAAGTAGCTAAAGTTAGAAAAATAAAGATTTTTATTAATTTCATAACCATAATTTTAATGATTATTTAAGAAGATTAAAGATGAATTTCTAAATTATAATGATGCAGCTACGGATTTCGTGTAATAGGTTTTTTGATAATTTTTATCATTTAAATTATCTTCTTTTATAAGGCGCCAGTTTGACTGATCAGACATTATTGAATTCATAGTTTCATGAGTTAATCTGTGACCCCCTTTATATATTTCAAACGCTCCTTTCACTGAATATCCTAAGAGATAAATATCACCAATGAAATCAAGTATTTTATGTTTAACAAATTCATTTTCTTGACGCAATTTGTCATTATTCACAATTCCTTTTTTATCAAGAACAATTGCATTATCTAAAGAACCTCCTGCTATAAGACCTTTTTTTCTAAGAGAATCTACCTCTTCTTTAAAGCCAAAAGTTCTGCAATTAGAAATAAGATTTTTAAACTGGTTTGAATCTTTAAACTCATAATTAAATCTTTGTTCCTTTATAAGATTGTGATCATAAGAAATTGTATAATCAATTTCTAAATTATCAGATGGGGAAACTTTCACAAAAGAATCATTCATACTAAACACAATTGGTCTAGATATGCTTAGATATTTTTTTTCTACATTTAAACTTTTAAGACCAACTTCCTCAATGTTACGTACATATTCTAGGGAGCTACCATCAAGAATTGGTAATTCATCACAGTCTACTTCAACAATTGCGTTATCAATTCCCATGCCATGTAAAGCTGACATCAAATGTTCAATTGTTGAAACTGATATTTTGTATTTATTAGTAATCTTTGTACATAGATCTGAGACGCTAACGTTATTAAACTTTGCTTCAATTAGTGATTCTTCATTAGAATTTTTAATATCAGCTCTTCTAAATACGATGCCAGTGTTGGCAGTCGCTGGGTTAACAGACAAATTTGATTTTTCACCGCTGTGTAAAGTTATACCTTCAATATTGAATGATTTATTAATGGTTTTTTGCATCCTGATGTTTATAAATTGTTTAAAACCACGGGAAAAAACAAAGATTATTTCTTTTTGTTACTACTTAAAGGTTTCTAAAAAAATTATAAACTACTGAAAATACTGATTTTTTTTCTGATTTAGACTCATCCTTATCTCCCTCCATGTTATGGTTTGCGGCATAATTTAAAAGACCAAATGCTGATGCAAGAGACGGATTATCTAAATAAGTTTTTGATCCGTTAATTTTTTTTGTCGATCCTAAACGAAAATTACTATCACTCATTTGATTTTTGATGAATTTTTGCATAGTTAACGACTTTGCTCCATATCCAGTAAGCACAATATTATTAGATACTAGATAGCTGAATTTTGATTTATAAATTAAATTTTTTATTAAATTTGATAATTCTTCTGCTCTTGATGAATATATTTCAAAATACTTTTCTAATTTTTTTTCATAAATTCTCTGACTATTCATTGTATCAATTTGCTTTCTAACTATTTCGGCCTCTTCTAGTGAAATTGATTTGACTTGTGATATATCATTTGAAAAATTATAAGTGCCAACTTTAACCGTATCATAGCCAATAAGTTGGTTGTCAAAGGTATAAGAAATAATTGTCTTGTTTTTTTGAATATCGATACTTACTGCTCCATTATCTGCTTCTTCATCTGATAACACTGCAAGACTGCTAGCATAGTGACTCGAAACTATTTGTTTGAGGCTTATGTCTTGATTATTTAATAAATCTAATATTTTACTTAGATAGTCTTTTGAAGTTGATATAACATGCCATTTTGTATGAAGAGTTTCAGCTTTCACACCAATTGGATCTGATAAGCTTTTTTTATTATCTACTTTGTAACTTATTGGAAAGGAATGAAGTGGTTCATCAGTTTCAGTATATAGTCTTTTAAATTTGGTATCTTCAAAAAAAGATTTGATATCATTTTCTGTTATGATCCTACCTGAAATTTTATTTTCAAATTCAATATAATCTGATTTCATGTTTTCTGATATACTGACATAAACGTTACTAATCTTTATACCAGCATCTACTTCTGCTTTCGAAATAGCGGCATCAAGATGATTTTTAATTTCATCTGTTTCCAATGAAAAGGGCTTTAAACAATTAACTTTCAGTTTAGAAGTACCTATTCCAATAAGTTGAAGAATTTTCCCTTTGTCTAATATTTGTAATTCTTGAGCAATAAGGCAAATTACTTTGTCGGCTCTTATGTCAATCGCACTAATTATTTTTTGAACCATTAAATCTCATCAATACCATAATTTATTTTTCCATCTAAAACTTTGAGGGCTGCTCTTCCTTGAATTCTTAAATCTATTTCAATAATGTTACTCTCCATTACTTCTTGCTCCTCAAAAAGCTGTTTTAAATTTTTTAATGATTGTTGAATGTTTTCATCTGGTAATTTTACAACCAATTTATTATTTAATTTTAGATTCCACCTTCTTTTTTCAATAAATTCAACTTCTTCCAGAGTTTGAGTTAAATTTGGAAACGCAATACTTATGTCCCTGATTAATTGCTCGAGTAATTCTGGCGAGTTCTCACCCCTTACTAATAAGAGGCCATCTTCATAATTGTTTAAGTTAATTTCAGTAATGATTGATCCATCAAGATCTATAAGAAAAGATTTTCCTTCTTGAAAGTATATTGCATATGGATCGTTCTCAGTTACATTTATTTTTAAAGTTGATGGTAAAACTTTTTTTATAGACGCCCGCTTTACCCATTCACTTGACTCTACAATTTCCTTGATGGAATTAAAATTTAAGCCAATAAGATTACCTTTAAATTCAGTCACATTATTTTCAATCTCAGATATATTTGATTTTTCAGAACCTTCTATAATTACATTCTTAATTTGAAATGAATTATTTAATAAACTTGGAAATTTTAAAAATACAAATATTGCAATAAGAGAAATGAATATTAAAGAGAAGGAAACAATATTTATTATTTTAATTTTGCGTTGCATCTAATAGGATCCAATTAATAAGATTATCAAAGTTTATACCTTTATAATTTGCAATTTCAGGGACTAATGAAGTTGGTGTCATGCCGGGTTGGGTATTAAGCTCTAATATATAAAATTTTTTTGTCACTTTATCTAATATAAATTCGGTTCGGCTGATTCCCTTACAACCCAATAATTTATGAGCATCTAAACCTAAACCTTCAACTTTTTTAATCAGGTCGCTCTCTAATCTTGGTGGAATTATATGTTTTGTTTTCCCTGCGTCAAAGTACTTTGATTCGTAATCATAGAATTCGTTTTTTGGATCAATTTCAATAGAACCAGTTTTATTTGTTCCTATAACAGCAACATTTATTTCAGGACCCTCTATAAATTGCTGAAGCAATAATTCATTTCGAAATTTATTCTCAGACAAGTATTTATTTAATTCCTCATGGTTTCTAATAATGCTAACTCCAACACTAGATCCTTCATTTCTAGGTTTTAAGACATAGGGAAAATCAAATATATTTTGATCTTTCACTTCCTCTATCTTCATCAATTTCGTTAAAGGATGATTGAACCCATTTTCAATAAATAGTTCAGCAGATTTGTATTTATCCATTGCTAATTTGGATGACTCAATTCCAGAATGAGTGTAAGGCACTCCATATTTTTCAAGTATTTCTTGAACACTTCCGTCTTCACCCCATGTTCCGTGTAATCCATTGAATACTATGTCAGGTTTATGCAGTTCAAGGTCAGCTAACAGATTCTCATCTGCATCAATTTCTACAATATTGTAGCCCATATTTTTAAGAGATTTGCTTATTTCTTTTGAGGTGATAATACTTATTTCTCTTTCTGCAGAAATGCCTCCATACAAAAGCATTATTTTTTTGTCTTTATTCATCTTTCACCAAATATCTTTATTTCCCAGTTTAGGCTTATTCCCAAATTTTTCTTTACATCAGACCTAACATATTCTCCGAAGTCTTCGATAAGGTTTGCTGATTTAGTTTGATTATTAACTATGAAGTTTGAATGCTTAGAAGAGAAAGATATTCCTTGAAGCTCAAAATTTTTAAGACCAGCTTCTTCAATAATTTCCCATGCTTTTTTATCAGTCTGATCTTTTGGATTTTTAAATGTACTTCCTGCTGTTTTAATTTGCTGAGGTTGAGCTTTTTTTCTTTGATCATCAACTTCTTTCATTTTTAGGGAAATTGCATTTTTGCTTGCATTTTTTTTTTGCATATACACATCGCAGATAATCATATCTTGAGGTATATTACTTTCCCTATAAGAAAATAATTCCTTCGAATTACGTATTTCTGAGACTTGCCCCCTATAATCAACACACTTTGCTTTAATAAAAACATCTTTTGTTTCAGAATTATAACAACCGGCGTTCATACGAACTGCACCACCAAGTGTTCCGGGAATTCCAAAATAAAACTCCATTCCGCCTATTTCATTTTTCTGACAATAATTCGATAATACTCTATCGTAGGTTGCAGCTCCAACTTCAATACAATCATTATGTAATTTAATTTGACCAAATTCTTTTCCTAATTTTATTACAAGGCCAAATATTCCACCATCTCTTATAATGATATTCGATCCAGCTCCAATCACCGTTACTGGTAATTTATCTCTGTTGATTTCTAAAACTTTTGCTAATTCTTCAAAATTTGGTGGTATATAAAATATCTCAGCTTTGCCTGCTACCCCAAACCAGGTATATTTTGATAAATTATGATTTATTTGAATTTTTCCAATAACATTGTTTTTTTTACAATCTTCTAAAAATTCCCTTTGATTTTCATTCATAAATTTTTTTTAACTCTTTAGCAAAATTTTGAGCCCAATCTGTAACTGTCCCAGCCCCTAAAAATAAAAAGATTATTTTTGAACTATTCTTCTTTGTTAATTCAAATAGTTGATCATTTTTAACAAAATATTCAGCTTTGACTTTAGAATTTTTTGCAATGTTACTAATAAATTTATTTAAATCAAAATTTTTTGGTTTTTTCTCACCCGCTCCATAAACATCCGAAACAAATACATATTCACTATTTTTAAAACACGTCGTGAATTTGCTTTTCAAATCTAAAACCCTTGAGAATCTATGAGGCTGGAAAATAGTTATAATTCTATTTTTTTTGTCTGCATCAACCAATCCTTTTAATACATTATTTATTTCAGTCGGATGATGGGCATAATCATCAACAACTCTTATGTTATTATTACTCCATAATTCAGTAAGTCTTCTTTGGACGCCCTTAAAAGAATTTAGAGACTTCTTAATTATTTCTGGTTTTACATTTAATTGAAGACCAACTGCTATAGCAACTAATGCATTATTTACATTATATGCTCCATGAAGTGGTAACTTAATATTTTTAATAGTTTGGTTTTGCTCTTTCACAAAAACATCAAATATTGTTTCATAGGCTTTATGTATTAATTTAATACATTTGATATCACTTTCTCTATGAAAACCGGTTCTAATAATTTTTGTAGTACTTATATTTGCAGCTAACTTACGTAGCTCATTATCATCTATACATATAACTGCGAAACCATAAAAAGGAACTTGTGTGATAAACCTTTTGAAATAGTTTTTTAGATTTTGAAAATTTGAATAGTAATCAAGATGTTCTTTATCAATATTAGTTACCACAGAAATTGAGGCTGGAAGTTTTACAAAAGTACCGTCAGATTCATCAGCTTCAACTACTAACCAATCACCTGATCCTAATTTTGTATTTGTTCCAAACTGATTTATTATCCCGCCATTGATTACAGTGGGTTTCATTCTTGCCCCATTTAAAACTGCTGAAATTAGAGATGTCGTAGTAGTTTTCCCATGAGACCCAGATATAGCTATAGTTTTTTTTAGTTTTACAATTTGAGATAATATTTCAGCTCTTGAAATTGAAGGAATTTTAATTTTTTTGGAATATTCAAGCTCAATATTGTTTTTACTTATTGCAGATGAATAAACAACTAAGCTTACATTTTTTAAATTCGACTTTTTATGTGAATTGAAAGTTTTTATTTTCTTTTTATTTAATCGAACAATATTTGCGTTAATTTTTATGTCACTTCCTTGAACTTGATATCCCATTTCTGATAAAATTTCTGCAATTCCACTCATGCCAATTCCACCAACTCCAACAATATGTATTAATTTATTTTTATTTAATTTCATCAACTTGCTTCTATATGCTTAAAAATTCTTTCAACAGGATTGTTTATATACTCTTTTTTTAAAGTTTCTTTAATAGACTCTCTTCTTTGCGGGCTTTTGATTATTTTATTGATCAGACTTGATAATAAGTGAGTATTCATATCTTTGTCCTTAATTATTTCAGCACAATTAAGGCTTTTAAGAACTGATGCATTATAATATTGATGGTTGTCGGCAGCGTATGGATAAGGAATCAAAATTGAGGGAATTCCAAAGCAAATAATTTCATTTACAGTCGATGAGCCAGCTCGTGAAATAATTAAATTTGCATTCTCTAAAATATCTGTGACATTGCTGAAGTATACATTTACATAGCACTCAATACTATTTTCTCTATAAAGTTTTTCTACTAAGTTTACATCTTCTTTCCTACATTGATGGTAAACAATAAATTCTTTCTTACATTCATTCTTAGATTTTATGATCGAACGAGCGACATTATCTGAAAGGTTTTTTGCACCTTGGCTGCCACCAAGAATACATATTTTAAGTTGATTTTTTTTATGTGTTTCTTTATTTTCTAAGTTCTTACTACTCCTAGTTGGCAAACCAACTCTGAATGAATTTTTATTTTGAATTAGCTTTACACCATGCGTTTCGTTGAAAGTTGTAAAGATATTACCTACATATTTAAATAATAATTTATTCGCTTTTCCAATAAATGCATTACCCTCATGAAGAAAAATTTTTTTTCTCATTATTAAACTAGCGAAAAGAACAGGTATTGTGAAAAATCCACCAAAACCTAAAGTGTAATCGGGTTTGATTTTAAAATTGTATAACATTGATTGAATAAATAAGAATGGAGAATTTATAATATTTGCTAGTCTTGATTGAGAAGAAATAAGATTTCTAAGTATTATTACATTATTTGAGTCTATATTATCGAAATATTTCTGGCCTCTGTTATCGGTTAAAATAAAGCATTTAAAATTTTTAGGTGCCTCCGAGTAAACTACATTTATTGGTATACAGTGGCCGCCGGTACCTCCACCTACTAAAAAAAGTTTTTTCATAAAGTTAGTCTATTCACGAATATGTCGATTCTTTGAAAATAATAAAATTAATCCCGCTGCAATTGACATGCCAAGGACCGATGAACCTCCATAGCTGATAAACGGTAAGGTAATTCCAGTTGTTGGTATCAACCTTATATTTACCCCTATATGGATTAAGGCCTGTAAGCATACATATAAAATAAGGGTAAATAAACAGATTTGAATAAAGTGATCATTGTTTCCGTAAATTTTTTTGAAACCTTGATATGATATTATAAAGAAGATTAATAATATAAGTGTACAACCTATGAGACCATACTCTTCTGCAACCACAGAAAAAATATAATCTGAATTAGCTTCAGGAATTTTATTTTTTAAAAGACCATTACCCGGTCCCACACCAATAATACCTCCTTGTTTAATTGCTTGAAGAGAAATTTCAGTTTGACTTACGTCATATTCATTTGGAAATAAAAATGAATTTATTCTATTTTGAACATTAAAATTGAGCAAATATATCATCACAAAACTTAGAATTCCAAAAACCACAATTACAGTGAGTATTATAATACTGAAACCACTCATAAGCACTGAACCAAAATAAATAGCTGATAATAAAAAAAATTGACTAATATCAGGCTGCAAAACAAGTATACTTGCAACTGAAATATAGATTAAAGCACTTAGTGAGTGAGATGATATTTTTGTGCCTTGGTATTGATTATTTAATATCAGAGCCAATACGACGCAAAATACTGGCTTTACTAATTCTATTGGCATGAGAGAAAAAGATCCAAAACTTATCCATCTTCTTGAACCTTTGATTTCATCCCCAAATAATAGAGTAAGAGCTAATAAAGCAAAAAATACTGCAAATAATATCACACTAAATAATTTTATGTATTTTGTCTCAATCAGTGAAATAGAAATAAATACTAAAAAACCTATTGCTAGGTACAAAGCCTGTATATTAAAAAATGCAAATAGATTGTTATTGAGATACCTGCTTGTACCAGGGTTTATAGTTAAACTTATTAATAGACCAAAAGTTATTAATACTGTTATACAAAAAAAAATTGGTTTATTTATTTCAGAAATCCAGTTTGTAATTATTGACTGTTCATAAGTTTTTTTATTCATTATTTGCTAAGTTTGCTTACAAGTTTATTAAAATGTCTTCCACGTTCTTCAAAGTTATTATATTGGTCAAATGAAGCGGCGCCTGGACTAAATAAAAAAGTATTGAAATCTGTATTGGTCTTCATAAATTTACTCATTTCGACCACTGCTTTATCTAAGCTGTGAACATAAACTGTGGTAACTTTACTCTGAAAGTATTTGTGAAAAGTATTAGATTCCTCTCCAATAATTATTACTTTTTTAATATTGCCAAGACTGTCATCTAATATATTGATATTATTGCTTTTTATCTGACCACCACATATCAAGATGATATCTTTATATTTTTTTAGCGCAGCAATTAGAGAATGATAATTTGTTGATTTGGAGTCATTTATAATAAGTTTCTTTTTGTCTGAAAAAATTATTTGCTGTCTAAACTCAAGCCCTCTAAATGATTTAAAAGCATTGAAGATTTTATTGCTGCTTAGGCCCACTTCTTTCAAAATTTCATATGAGAAGTGGTAGTTTTGGTCGTTACTCAGTAAATTATATTGATTTACATTTAATTTTTTAGTGGAGTTTTTTTTATTTTTATTAATCTGCTTTAAATTTTTCATTTTACTCAAATGATTATTCTTTTTTATTAATTTTTTTATAATTGAATCATTATTAAAAAAACCTTTTTGAGAGCTATTTATATTTTTAAAAATATTTAATTTAGCATTACCATAATTGGACATTGTATTATGTCTCGCCAAATGATCTGGGGTTAAATTAAGTATACAGGCAATATCAGGTTGAAATATTTTGGAGCTCTCTAATTGATAAGATGATAATTCTAGGACATAAAAACCTTTTTTAATCATCTTTGTTTCGAAGATCGGGTTGCCTATATTCCCCGCAAGCTCTGTGTTATATTTATTTTTTTTAAGAATATGATGAATAAGCGATACTGTTGTTGATTTTCCATTTGTGCCTGTAACCGCAATTATTTTAATCAGGTTTCTTGTATTAAAATTATCCAGGTATATTTGAAATAAATCTAATTCACTTATCAGTTTAGTTTTTTTTGAAGTTAATTTTTTTATCAGTTTATGTGCTGACTTTCCTTTTGTAGCAATTCCAGGACTAGGTATAACATAGTCTATTAGACTTATTTTAGGAGAATACTTTTTATATCCTTTATTTAATATTTTTTTTGAATGTTTGGGATTATCTTCCCAAAAATATACTACGGCTCCACTATTTGTAAGAGATTTATAAATTGAACATCCTGTTTTTCCCATGCCAATGACTACATAGCTTTTCTTTGAAAAACATTTTGACTTCAACATTTAGTTACCTAATCTTAAGTGTTGCGAGTCCAATCAAGGCAAGAATTAAAGCGATTATCCAAAAACGAATTACTATTTTTGATTCTGCAATACCATTCTTCTCAAAATGATGGTGTAAGGGAGCCATTTTGAATATTCGTTTGCCGGTTAACTTATATGATCCAACCTGAAGAATTACTGACACCGCTTCTGCGACGAATATTCCTCCAACTATTGCTAATACAATTTCTTGCTTGGTTAGAACACTTATACCCCCCAACGCAGCACCTAATGATAAAGAGCCTGTATCGCCCATAAAGACCATTGCAGGAGGCGCGTTGTACCATAAAAAGCCAAGAGCGGATCCAATTATGGCTGCGCAAAGCACGGTTAATTCACCTGCTCCAGGTAAGTAATTAATGTAAAGATAATTCGAAAAAATCATATTTCCTGCCAGGTAGCAGATTACAGCAAAAGTCGTAGAGACAATCATAATGGGAACAATTGCTAGCCCATCAAGACCGTCTGTAAGATTAACCGCATTTGCTGATCCTAGAATTACCAATATTACGAACGGAATTGAAAATAAACCTAAGTTTAGAAATATATCCTTGAGAAAAGGTAAGGATAATAACTGAATATCAATTTCATTATAAGTTGTTATCCAATAAATAAATATCAACGATATTATTATTTGAAAAAAGACTCTTATTTTCGCAGAAATTCCATTACTTGATTTTTTCTTAACTTTACTAAAATCATCTGCAAAACCAACCAATCCAAAAGATATTAGAAGGAATATAATTGGCCAAGATATATAGCTGTCAGGATTGACCCATAGAATCATTGATCCAACTATAGAAATCAAAATTATAATTCCTCCCATTGTTGGAGTCCCTTTTTTTGCTACTAAGTGAGACTCAGGACCGTCTTCTCTAATAGGCTGACCAATTGATTGGTATGATCCAATTCTTTTAATTAAAAATGGGCCAAAAAAGAGAATAAAAAAAAATGAAGTAAACAACGCCAGACCTGTTCTAACTGTTAAATAATTTAAAAAATTATTTAGGGCACCAAGATTTAAATACTCAATTAAATATAAGATCATAGTTAACTTATTAAATGATTTGACAACTTTCGTAAATTGATTGAATTTGAACCTTTTAGAAATACCTTGCTATTCCTATTAAATATTTTTTCTGCATTACTTATAACACTATCTATATTCTCATAATATTCAAACTGAAGTCTTTTGTATCTTTTTCTAAGCGAGTAAAGTTTTGATCCAACAAAAATTACTTTTTTAGCTTTTATCAGTATTAGATATTTAATTAAATCCATATGAAATTTTTTAGATTTATTTCCAAGCTCATTCATATCACCTATGACATAAACTAAATGTTTATTTTTAAACTTATTAAAAATATCGATTGTGTCTCTCATAGAAATTGGACTAGCATTATAAGAATGGTCATGTACTTCTAATTTATTTCCCTTATATTTTGATTTTAGTATTTCGCCTCTTCCTTCTGTAAAAGGAACATTTTTGAATTGATTGATTAGTTTTAAATTTAAACCCAGCATGTAAAAGCAAGTAATAATGGCTAATGCATTAAAAATAAGATTTTCTTGATTTTTTCTTAGAGAAAAATCAAGTTTACTGGCATCAGGTAGAATTACTTGGTATTTAATAATATTCGTAATATTTGTCTCTTTTTTAAGATATACTTTTGATGATTTAACTTTTC
>QCMV01000009.1 GCA_003213515.1 Pelagibacteraceae bacterium AG-422-N09
TGGTTAAGAATATTGTTTGGAACTTCTTGAATAGCACCTTCAATTATAATTGCATTAAAAGGTGATTGCTCATTATATCCTTTCACAATTTCATTTTTTATGAAGACTACGTTATTTAAACTGTTTTTTTTTATTGCATTTTCAGAATTACTTAGAAGTCTCTCATTTTCTTCAACAACAATCACTGTTTCTGCTTGATGAGATAAAATTGCGCTTAGATAGCCAGTAGTTGCTCCCAATATCAAAACATTCTCGTTAGCTTTCAAATTTATACTTAAAGCTATTTGAGCAATCAGACTAGGCTTCAAAATTGTTCTTTCATTCTCTAGTATGATATTTTTTTCAATATATGACATCTCTTTCACGGTTTCAGGCATAAAGTCATTTCTATCAAGGGAATAGAAAATAGAGAGTAGTTCCTCACTCATACCATTTATTGGCTTTATTTGCCCTTCAATCATATTTTTATTGAGTGTTGATTCTGCCATAATTTTATTGATACGTTTTTATAGTATATGATTACTTACTTTTCAAAATTATTCACATTTTGTGATTATTAATGATATATAAAACTTACATTTGGGCCACGTGGCGGAATGGTTACGCAGAGGACTGCAAATCCTTGTATACCGGTTCGATTCCGGTCGTGGCCTCCATTCATTTTAAATAAGGTGCTTATTAAGCGATTGAATAATTCTATCTGCTTGATCATCACGTATCCATGAATGAAAATTTTTTATCATCGGAGGCGAAAAATTTGGCAGCAATTGGTTGAGCTTACTTTTCATTGACCTTATCGAAGTACCTTTTTCATGTGATGCAAGATAGGCAATATAAGATTGAGGATATTCTGGCTGAAGTCTTATCAATTTTTCTGAATATTTTTGTGCATCCTTCATTTTTTCATCAATAAAGTTGAATCTCCATAGCTCATAATATGTTCTCCATTGCCCATAAATATCCTCGTATAATTCAAGTGCTTTTTCCATCTCTTGATAGGCTCTCTTTTTCTCATCAATTTGAAATAAGGATGAGCCAAATAATCGACGTCCATGTGCAAACTTCTTATTTAGCTTAATTGAATTGTAAGAGTGATTCAAAGCGAGATCAAAATTACCACCATAATAATATGATAACCCAAAGGCAAATTGACAAAGAAAATTATTTTCATTTAATGAAACTGAACTTCTTGCAAGGTTTAAAAGTGTTTTTCTAACTTTGTTTGGATCTCTTACATTAAACATCCAAAGTTTATCAGCATAAGACATAGCAATTTTTGAAATCGTAATAGCTAAGTCTTCTTTTGGTATTGAACTACTTAATTTGTCATATGAGTTTTTTGATAATAAAAACCTAATTGTTCTTTTATCTTTTTGGTTTTTTGATTTTCTTATTACTCCATTTTCTTCAAGATATTTTAACCTTCTCCAAAGGGTTCTTTCTGGGGATTGAGTAAAGTATTGAATGTCATAAAATGAAAGACCTTTATAAAAATTAACATAAAGTCTAAATACAATTTCTAAATCTAATAAGCTTGTAAGCGCAAGTGATTTAAGTACTTTAAATAAACCACCATACAAAAAACTAAAAACAGCCTCATCAAGTAAATTTACATTTTTAGAAACTTGATCACTTCTACCAAATCCAAACTCATAAATATTGTCTTTTTGTACCGTCATGGAGAATATTTATATCTTTCTTATTGAAGTAAAACTAGATATAAACTTTATCATTTGTTATAAGAAGCTAAATAATCCCCGGTAGCTCAGTTGGTAGAGCAAGCGGCTGTTAACCGCTTTGTCACTGGTTCGAGTCCAGTCCGGGGAGCCAAATTATAAAATTTGGCTTAAGAATGTTTTAGTTCGCTCACTTTCAGGATTGTCAAAAAAGTCTTTTGGATTTTTTGCTTCTACAATTTGTCCTTCATCCATGAAAATAATACTATCCGCAACCTCTTTGGCGAATCCCATTTCGTGTGTAACAACAATCATGGTCATGCCACCTTGAGCAAGGCCAACCATCACATCTAATACTTCCTTAATCATCTCAGGATCAAGAGCTGAAGTGGGTTCATCAAAAAGCATAATTCTCGGTTCCATACAAAGTGCTCGTGCTATTGCCGCTCTTTGCTGTTGACCACCAGATAACTGAGCAGGATACTTGTGTGCCTGATCATCTATTTGAACTCGTTTTAAATATTCCATGGCTTTTTCTTTTGCTTCAGCTTTTGGTAGTTTGCGAACCCATATAGGGGCAAGCGAACAATTATCTAATATGGATAAATGAGGAAATAAATTAAATTGTTGAAATACCATTCCAACTTCTCCACGAATTCTCTCGATACTTCTACTGTCGTTAGTCAGCTCTGTGCCTTCTACTATAATATTTCCTCTTTGATGTTCCTCTAATCTATTGATGCATCTGATAAGTGTTGATTTGCCAGATCCAGATGGACCACAAATAACAATCTTTTCCCCTTTGTTAATTTCAAGATTAATATTATTTAATACATGAAGTTCACCGAACCATTTGTGAACATTTTTCATTTCTATCATTAATTCAGAACTCATATTTATCTTCCCGTATCTAATTTCTTTTCAAGACGTTGACTATACCAACTCATAGCATAACAAAAAACCCAAAATACTGCAGCAGCAAAAACATATCCCTCATGAGAAAAACCCAACCAATCTGGATTTGTTCCAACAAATTGAATAATACCCAGAAAATCAAATAAACCTATAACTAAAACCAGGGTTGTATCCTTAAATATTGCTATAAAGCTTCCTATAATTGCTGGTATCACCATTTTGAGTGACTGAGGTAAAATTACTAATGCCATCATTCTCCAATACGTTAACCCAACTGCTTGCGATGCTTCGTACTGTCCCTTTGGCATTGCCTGCAAACCACCTCGGACAACTTCTGCTAAATATGCAGCTGAAAAAAACATAACACCAATCAATGCTCGAATTAATTTATCAAAGTTAACCCCCTCGGGCATAAACAGTGGAAACATATTTGAAGCCATAAATAAAACTGTTATGAGCGGAACACCTCTCCAAATTTCAATAAAGATTGTACATAAAATTGAAACTACAGGCAGCTTAGACCTTCTTCCCAGAGCTAGCATTACTCCAATTGGTAGAGATAATACAATTCCAACTCCAGCAATAACTAGTGTTAAAAATAAGCCACCCCATAAACGAGTTTCAACCGCTTCAAGGCCAAGACCCCCTGACAACATAACCACACAAATGATTGGGAAAATTATAAGAAGAAAAGCACCAACCCACCCTTTGTACTTCAGATTAGGAATAAGAAGATATGCACCTGATATTAATAGAATAAGATAAACAATATTTATTCTCCATAATTCCTCAGTTGGGTATAGTCCATAAAATATAAGCTTGATATTTTGTTGTATAAATATCCAACATGCTCCTTCGTTTGTGCAGTCATCTCGGGTTGAGCCAGTAAAATTTGCATCTAAAAATATCCAGTTCACTAAAGGAGGGATTAGAACGTAAAGTAGGTATAGGCCAAAAATTGTAAGCAAAGAATTATACCAATTAGAAAAAAGATTTTTTCTAAGCCATCCCATTGCTCCTAACTCGATAACTGGAGGTCCGATTTCTTTGTTTGCAGTGCTCATTTATCTTTCACCATCAACTTTCATAAATCTATTAAACAGATTCATAATTAGAGATGTGAATAGGCTTAAAAATAGATATACACCCATCACCATTCCAATAATTTCAATTGCTTGACCGGTTTGCATCAATGCCGTTCCAGCAAATACCAAAACGAGATCAGGATATGCAATAGCAGCCGCCAAGGAAGAGTTTTTAGTTAAGTTTAAATATTGATTAGTTAATGGAGGTACAATAACCCGCAAAGCCTGGGGAATTATAATTAGTCGAAGTATTAGATTTTGTTTTAGGCCAACAGATTTTGCAGCTTCTGTTTGACCTTTCGAAACTGCCATTATGCCACCTCTGACTACCTCTGCAATAAATGATGCTGTGTACATGGCTAATGCAAAAGTTAATGCAACTAATTCAGGTATTAACTTTACACCACCTTTAAAATTAAAACCTTTTAATTCAGGGTATTCGAAAGAAACTGGAAATCCAGTTGCCGCTAAACTTATGAAGAAAGTACCTAAGATTAATGCTGTTGATACATAGAAGGCAGGAAATCTCTCTCCAGTTCTATTTTGTCTTCGTTTTGCCCAAATGAATATTCCAATTGAGATTATTATTGTTAGCCAAAGCATGTAAAATATTATTGACGATCCCTCACCAAATACAGTGTCAGGTATAAACAAACCTCTGTTATTTAGAAAAAATGAATCGTAAAGCTCTAAACTTTGCTTAGGTTTTGGGAGTGCCCTTAAAACAGCAAAGTACCAAAAAAATATTTGAAGGAGTAATGGGATATTTCTAAGAATCTCAACATAAGCCTCTGCAATCTTTGCAATCAACCAATTAGATGATAGCCGCATGATACCTACTGTAAATCCGATTATTGTTGCAAAAAGAATTCCTATTCCTGCGACCAGCAAGGTATTCAATAAACCTACAATGAATGAGTCAAAATAAGTAGATGTTGGAGAATACTCTATGAGAGTCATGCCTATATCAAACTGAGACTCAACTCCTAGAAAGTGAAAACCGCTTGCTAAGCCCCGTTCCAGCATATTGCGAGCTGTGTTAGTAACAATGTAGTAAATACCAAGAGCTACTAACCCCAATGTGATAAGCTGATAGAAGACTCCTTGAACACTTCTATTAAATATAAAACTTCCAATTTTTGATTTGTCCGTCTCCATAACAGCTAGAAACTATATATTGATTTGAGTTATTTACATATAAAAAAGGGGGCCAGTATGGCCCCCTTTAAAGTGATCTTCGCTAGAAATATATTCTAGTATTATCTAGCTGGGGGAGCGTATAGAACTCCACCATCTTTATAAGAAGCGTTTGGTGATCCTGCTCTTGCAAGGCCTACAGGAGTATTTTCTCCTACGTGTTTTTCGTAAACATCACCGTAGTTTCCTACCATTGTAACAATGTCATAAGACCAGCTGTCACCTAGGTTCAAGCCTGCGCCAGTTCCACCTTCTTTACCACATAGTCTTGCAACTACAGGGTTTGAAGTTAAGGCGCACTCTGTCTTAGCATTTGATTGAGTTAAGCCGAATTCTTCAGCTTCAATCATAGCGTTTAATGACCATCTAACCACGTCAGCCCAGTCTCCATCACCTTCTCTAACAACAGGCCCTAAAGGTTCTTTAGAAATTGTTTCAGGAAGAACAACGTGTGCATCTGGATCAGCTAGTTTTGTTCTTTGAGCTGCTAAACCTGATTTATCAGTTGTATAAGTATCGCAACGACCTTCGTCATATGCATTCACAACTTCGTCAGCTTTTTCAAAAACAACTGGCTCATAAGCCATGCCATTTGCTCTAAAAAAGTCAGCCATATTTAATTCAGTGGTAGTACCAAGGTTAGTACAAACACTTGCACCATCTAGTTCCATTGCACTAGCAATGCCTGAGTCTTTTCTAACCATGAAACCTTGACCATCATAGAAGTTAACGCCCGCAAACTCTAAACCAATTTGAGCGTCACGTGACAATGTCCAAGTAGTGTTTCGTGATAATACGTCAATTTCACCAGCTTGAAGTGCAGTAAATCTTTCTTTTGCTGTAAGAGGCACGTACTTCACTTTGTCTGGATCACCAAAAATGGCAGCAGAAACAGCACGACATACGTCTACATCAATACCACTCCAGTTTCCATCCGCATCTGGGTTTGAAAAACCAGGAACTCCCTGACTTACACCACAGTTGAAAAATCCTTGTGATTTAACAGTATCCAAAGTTCCAGCAAATGCAGCTGGTACCATCAACACTGAACAAACTAATCCAAGGAATGTATTTCTTATTGTATTCATAAGTGATTAATCCTTTATTTTGATTTAATTAATTAAATTATGGAAAATATAATCACAGTTTTAATTTGAAGAGAAACAAATAAAGAAGAAACAGAAAAGACAAATTGACACTACTATATATTGTATCAAATCATTATCTAACCACAATTGATCGTGCTGCAGTTATTCTTATATCTACCTCTTCAATTGTTTCATCTATCAATGACAATGCGTAATCTAGTTCTTCAGAACTTAGTTCTGCAATAAGGTCATCAATTCCTTCCTTTCCTGCGCCGCATAATGAAGACTTATTACATTGCAAATACCACCTAACTGATTGAACAAGATCTTTTTTTACTCCATCTCCAAACTCGTACATGTTTGCAACATTATATTGAGCTTCAGGAACACCTCTTTCTGCTGCAAATAAATAATACTGAAATGCTTTTTTATAATTTGGCCAAAATACCCAGTGATTATCGTAATATTCTCCTATGGCATAAGCTGCTCTCGGATCGTTATCATTTTCATACAGATCTAAAAAAATCTCATATGCTTTTTTGTAGTTTGATTCATTCTCATCTAAACAGAAGTCATCAATCTTACATAAATTTATAGAAGAAGCATCATTATATAAAAGTCCTAAAATATATTTTGCATCAGGATTTGACTCTGTATTTACAAAGTCTTTTAAAACTTTTATTGCTTCTTCTTTCTTTCCAGTTGCGAAAAGATCATAAACATTTTCAGCTTTTGAAAATGCTGAAGAACCAAGTAATACTAACAATATGATTGTAATAAATAATTTCTTCATTGTGTTGATGGCGCGCCCGAGAGGATTCGAACCTCTGACCCACAGCTTAGAAGGCTGTTGCTCTATCCAGCTGAGCTACGGGCGCCTACTTAAAGTTATCGGCGTAAGATTTATTTATAACTTTCCTTTCTGAGGTTTCAAGAATTTCATAATCAATGCTATTTTTTTTTGCATAACTGACCGCTTCTTCTTTAGATGAGAACTTTAATTCAATTTGAGAAACAGTACTACTACCGCCATTCCAACCCATCATAGTATCTTTAAGTTGATTTTTTTGGTCCGAAAATTTTAAAACCCATTTATTATATTTTGATCTTCCTGACTGCATTGCAGTTTTAGAGGGTTTATATATTTTAGCTTTCATATTCTCTATTCTGATCCATCTAGATTAAGAAGGCCTTTATAGAGTTCAGGTCTTCGATCTCTAAAAACCCCCCAAACGTTTCGCAAGGTTTCAGCTTCAGACAAATTAATCTTTCCTATCAGGACTTCTTCTTTATCTCTACTTCCTTCTGCGATTTTGTCGCCAACATGATTTGTCACGAAGGAACGACCATAAAAATAGTTTTCAATATCAATTCCTTTTTCAGTTCCAATTCTATTTGAAGCAATGACTGGTATTTGATTTGATGCAGAGTGACCTATCATCGCTCTTTGCCACATATCAGAGCTATCAAATCCATCATCTTCCGGTTCTCCTCCAATAGCAGTTGGATATAGTAATAATTCTGCTCCACTTAGAACCATGGACCTTGCGGCTTCCGGAAACCACTGATCCCAACATATACCTACTCCAATCTTAGCGTATTTTGTGTTCCATACTTTAAAACCTGTGTCTCCAGGATTAAAATAAAACTTTTCCTGGTAGCCAGGTCCATCAGGAATGTGCGACTTTCTATATTTTCCTAATACGCTTCCATCTGCATCTACAATCGCAACTGAATTATAATGAGCCCTATTTGCTTTTTCAAAAAAACTCACTGGCAAAACAACTTTCAGTTCTTTAGCTAATTCAGAAAATTTTTTTATTGTTGGATGGTTCTCAAAAGGCTTTGATAATTCAAACAGTTCTTCTTTTTGGTCCATGCAAAAATATTGTGATTCAAATAACTCTTGAATTAAAATTATTTGAGCGCCCTCGGAAGCAGCCTGTCTGACAAGTTTCTCAGCATTACTCACATTCTTATCAGTTTCATTAGAGCAAGCCATTTGCGTTGCTGCCACGGTTACTTCTCTCACATTTTACTCCTAGGTTGTTGTTGCGTGATGCAGTGTACACCACCTCCTCCCAAAAGTATATGAGACCCATCAAGAGTAACTACTTTTCGATCAGGAAATGAACTTTTAACTATTTCTAAAGCATTTTGATCTGCCTTTTCATCTCCAAAAATTGGAAGAATTACAGCTGAATTTGCAATATAGAAGTTAATATATGAGCATGGCTCATCATCATTTGGAATTATTCTTTTATAAGACATCTCTAATTCAATTACATCTAAGTCATTTCCATTTGCATCTTTTGAAGTTTTTAAAATTTCTAGATTTTCATTTAGTAAATCATAATATGGATCTTGTTTGTCTTGACATGTCATAGCCATAACTCTTCCAGGAGAGATAAAACATGCAACATTATCCACATGACCATTAGTGCCTTCGTCTGTTCCGTGTTTTAGCCAAATAACATTTTTAACACCAAAAAAGTTTTTAAGGTTTGACTCTATTTCTGATTTAGAAAGATTAGGATTCCGATTATTATGAAGTAAGCACTGTTCTGTTGTCAGTAGTGTTCCATTACCATCTACATCAATTGAACCACCTTCAAGCACCATATTGTTTTTAAAATATTGAGCTCCAGATTTTTCTATCATCATCTTAGCTACTTTATCGTCAAGCTCATAATTTTCTTTGTAACCCCAACAATTAAAATCTGAATCCACTCCTGCTAATCCATGATTATGATCTAATAGAAATATAGCGCCTGAATCCCTTGACCATCCGTCATTGATAGGAAACTCGATAATATCTATTTTTTCGCTCAATAGACTTTTGGCACTAATAGAGTCCTTTGGATGAACTATCATTTTAGTTTTTTCAAATTTTGAGATGGCATTTGCCACTTTTGCCCATGCATCTCTTCCCTTTTGATAATCAAAATGTGACCAAGATGATGTTACATCTGTTGGAAATGTCTCTGTTGGCCATTGCATCCAACAACACTCGTGAGGAAACCATTCAGCCGGCATTGAGTAAGAATTTTCGATTGGCGTGCTCATTAAAAACCTCATTGGTCGGGGCGGCAAGATTCGAACTTGCGACCCTCTGGTCCCAAACCAGATGCGCTACCAGACTGCGCTACGCCCCGAAACGAGTGAGAATGTATCTAAAAATAGATAAATCTTCAATCTATTTAAGAAAATCTAATAGTATATTATTTACTTCTTCAGGCTTCTCCTGTTGCACCCAATGACCTGCATTTTTAATTATATGATTTGAGACAAGGTTTTCATGTAGGGCTGGATTTATCAAACTCCATTTAGCCACAGGATCGTGCTCGCCCACAATAAAACATGAAGGAGGTGATATTTTTTTCTCATGTGTATCTTTTGTAATTTCCCAATTTTTGTCAATGTTTCGATACCAGTTAATTGGTCCGCGCATTCCTCCATTTGTAAATTCTTTAAGATAAAAATCAAAATCCTCTTCTGACATAAACTCAGGAATTTTATTATGTTCACCAAGTGAGTCTAAGAATGTCATCTCATCTGTATAAGGCTTAGGTTCAAAAGTTTGTGACTCTTCTCCATCACTTGTGAGAGAACTATATACTGCAATCAAAGATTTTCTAATGTCTTGCTCTAATTCTCTCTCGACACGTCCTTCTTCTTGAAAATAAATCATATAAAAAAATACATCTTTGAATAAAAATTTCATTGTTTCAATTGGAGGCATTTTTGAAACTAAATATGGCACGCTCATTCCACAAACTTTATAAACTCTATCAGGATGATACAATGACGTATTCCAGGCAACTGGCGCTCCCCAGTCGTGTCCAATTAATGAAAAATTATCTTCTTTCATCTCATCTGCTATAGCAATAATATCTGAAGTGAGCTCCATAATATTGTAAGCATCGATTTCAGTTGGCTTTGAAGTTTTTCCATAACCTCTCATATCTGGCACTGCTACTTTGAAACCGTTTTTAACTAAAGAAGTAATCTGATGTCTCCAAGAATACCAAGACTCTGGCCACCCATGTGCCATTATAACTAATGGACCCTCTCCATCAATATATGTATTAATTTCGATATCCTTATTTTTAATAATTTTAAAATTTTTCTTATTAAACATTGTTAAGATGGATCCTTTTTTCCGTGATTTCTTAAAATTTTAAAAATCCCATCTGATGTAAAAATAATTTTATCATCTATAAATAAATTACACTTCATAAATAAAATTGATTTTGTCTCTCTAGTAATTTCTGCAAATCCATATACCCAGGATCCTTTTGGAGCGGGACCTACATAATTAGCATTTAATTTAGCAGTTAAGCATGGGAATGAGTCCTTTTTCCAAGCAGTATACCCCATAATTCCATCTGCAAATGCAATGAGTGAGCCTCCATGCGCTATACCAGCTTTATTGCAATTAATTTCCTCAACCGTAAATCCCTTATAAAAAATTCCATCGAGTTCTAAATTATAGAGAAAACCATTATTTTTTGAGAACGGCCCAGGATCAGTATCCTTTGTATAGTTTTTTATGTTTTTTAATATGTCAGTTTGCATTGCAAAAATATATTTGATTAATGATGAATGATAAATATATAATAAATCGAAGATTATGGGGAGCTATTGCTGAGAGGTTCCAGATAATGGAACGACCCAAAACCTGATCTAGATAATGCTAGCGGAGGAAATATGCTAAAAATATCAATAGTTTTATTTTTCTTTATTTATTTAAACAGCTCCTTTGCCCAAGAAAAATTAGTTGTTGGAACCTACGACTCTTTCTCGGCTGATTGGGGGCCAGGACCTATTATAGAAGGAAAGTTTGAAGAAATTTGCAATTGCGATCTTCAATTCATCTCAACCAGTCAAGCAGGCACTTTAAATAATGAGATTTTTCTGAATGGAAAGGATGTGATTCTTGGCGTAGAAATGCACGAATTTGATTATTCAATTAAAGATTGGCATGAGTATGATCATGGTTTCTTTTCGTTTATTTATGACAGTAGTAAACTAACTAACCCGCCCAAAACTTTTGAGGAGTTGGTAAATCGTGAAGATCTTAAAATTGTTGTGCAGGATCCTCGTACAAGTCCAGTTGGCATTGGTTTGTTAAGGTGGATGAAATCAATATTTAAAGATGACTTCTCTATTAAGTTAAAACAATTAGATCAGAATATAATAACATACTCACCAGGATGGTCTGAGGCTTATGGAATTTTTCTTGAAGGAAATGCAGACCTTGTTTTGAGTTATAGCACTTCACCATTTTATCACCAAGAATATGAAAATGAATACAAATACAAGTCACTTAATTTTACTGAGGGTCACTTAGCCACAAGGGAGATTGTATATGTTCGAGAGGAGTCAATGAATCAAAAACTTGCAAAAAAATTTATAGATTTCATTATTGAGGATGAAATTCAAAAAATAATATCTTCAATGAACATTATGTATCCATCAGTTGATAAAACTGAACTAGTTCCAGATAAAATGAAAAATTTAATAAAACCAAAAGAAATTGATTATAATGTATTTCTAGAGTCCGAACCATTAATTGAAACTTGGCTTGAGACTATTGCAGGCTAATATAAAAGATCTAATTCCAATAGGAGTTTTTTTTCTTGTTTTAGCGGCAGTTGTGTTGCCTGTATTTAGTTTAGTTTATTATTACAATTTTAGTTTCACACTTAATTTCTCAAATTATTATTTTACCATTATTTTTTTTACAATCTTTCAATCATTTGCCTCTGCCTTTTTTTCTATAGTAATAGGTTCCGTATTTGCACTTTTATTAATAAGGCACAGGCATCATAAAACCATAAAACTTATCGTAAATTTTTTGTCAATTTTATTTGTATTGCCAACAATACTATCAGTATTTGGAATCCTAACATTTTATGGACAATATTTTTCTATTTATGGAATAGTTGGCATATTGCTTGGTCATACAATTTTAAACACTCCATTAATAACAAGAATTATATTTCAAAGTCTAAATGATATCAGTTCAAATGAATATATGCTTGCAAAACAAATGTCTTTGGAAAAGTTAGGAATTTTCTTTGCTATTGAATGGCCTATTATAAAAAAAAATATACCCAGTCTCTTTGTTATTGTCTTTTTTATATGCTTTGTAAGCTTTACCCCAGTCTTAATTCTGGGTGGAAGCCCAAAATATTCAACTTTAGAAGTAGCGATTTATTATTCTGTAATTTTTAATAATGATTTTGGTGCAGCCCTAAATTTATTGTTTATACAATTATCAATATGTCTTTTCATATACACTGCTTTCTTTAAAAATTTTAAAAGTTCAAATTTTATAATTGATGAACAAAGAAATTTTTATGAAAATAAGAAAAGAGGATTTTCTTTCTATTTTGAAATTATATTCATAATAATGATTTCTATTTTCATTTTTTCTCCGATATGCTTCATAATCTTAAATGGATTCAATAAAGAACTAATAAATATATTTTCATCATCATATTTATGGCATGCAATAAATAACACATTTGTGATTTGTTTTTTTTCAGGAACCATTTCAGTTCTTGTAGCTCTCAACTACCTTAATTTAATCTATCACAAAAAATATTTTACAGAGATATTGATTTATTCACTTATTATATTTTCGCCAGTTGTAATGGCTGTTGGATATTATATTTTATTATTTAAAATCAGCTTGTTTGATATACCGAATATTCTTATTGTTATCGTTCTAAACGCAATTTTTTCACTGCCATTTACATATAACTTTCTAGCACCGTCTTACTTTAAAGTTACGCATGAGAATGAAGACATCTCAAAAAGTATCAACATGTATGGATTACAGAGATTTCTAATTATTGATTTTCCTAGACTAAAAGTACCAATAATTACCGCTTTCTCAGTATCTTCAATACTATCTGCAAGTGATCTCGTTATCATTTCCTTTTTTGGTACGAATAGCTTGTCAACTCTAACTCAAACAATATATAGACTTATGGGAAGTTATAGGATGGATGAAGCATATTCAGTTTCTCTAATATTGCTAATGTTTTGCATCTGTTACTTTGGAGCTTCATACGTATTTATGAAAGGTAAGTTATGGAACACTCATTAGATTTAACCTATCACTGGGCTGGTTTCTCAGCTTTAGTTGTCTTTGTCATCGCTTATGCATTTGTGATGGCAGAAGAATTCACTCATTTAAGAAAATCAAAACCGGTTGTACTTGCGGCTGGCTTAATATGGGGAATGATTGCAATTGCATATTCCAACACTCCTCATTACGAAATGGTTGAACATGAAATTAGACACAGCTTTCTAGAATATACAGAACTTGCTTTTTTCCTCTTAGTTGCAATGACATATATAAATGCTCTTGAAGAACGCAATGTGTTTAATTCTCTTAAGTCGTGGTTGATTAAAAATCAATTTAGTTACAGACAATTATTCTGGATTACAGGCGTATTAGCATTTTTCTTATCTCCATTAGCTGATAATCTAACAACTGCTTTAGTGTTATGTGCGGTTGTAGTAGCTGTAGGTTCATCAAGTCCTAAGTTTGTTGGATTAGCCTGTGTGAATATTGTTGTCGCTGCAAATGCAGGTGGTGCATTTAGTCCTTTTGGCGATATTACAACTTTAATGGTATGGCAGGCTGGTCAATTAGACTTTTTACAATTCTTTGCTTTGGTTATTCCATCTGTTGTAAATTATATTATTCCTGCAAGCATAATGCACTTTTTTGTTTCAGATCATAAGCCCGATGTTGCAGAGACAAGCGTAACAATCAAATATGGCGGAAAGACAATTATTCTACTTGGTCTTTTAACAATTGTGACTGCTGTAAGTTTTCATAATTTTTTACATCTTCCTCCAGTGTTTGGAATGATGACTGGTCTGGCATACTTACAGCTCTACAGTTTTTATATTAAAATTAGTGTTAAAGACATTGAGGAGCAAAAATATGACTTCTTCGAGAATGTTGCTCGTGTTGAGTGGGATACTTTATTATTTTTCTTTGGTGTAATTCTGTCTGTTGGAGGCCTGGGCTTCATAGGCTATCTAGAATACGTATCAGAATTTATGTACACAGACTTGGGTGCAACTACTGCCAATGTCTTAGTTGGCATACTCTCAGCTATTGTAGATAATATTCCAGTGATGTTTGCAGTATTAACAATGGAACCTGCGATGCCAGACTCACAATGGCTGCTTGTTACTTTAACTGCTGGTGTGGGCGGCAGTATGTTGTCTATTGGATCTGCAGCAGGCGTTGCTTTAATGGGTCAGTCAAGAGGTATGTATACTTTCTTTGGTCATTTAAAATGGACACCAATTATTGCAATTGGATACTTTGCAAGTGTCTATGTGCATATATTGATTAATTTTTAATTCAGAATGAGAGTTTTTTTAACTTTTTGCCTTATATTTCTCTTAAACACAGGAGCCTCAATGTCAGAAAATGCATATAGCTATTCTTTTAAAGATATTAATGAAGAAGATATGATTAACCTGTCAGACTACAAGGGTAAAACGCTTGTCGTTGTAAACACTGCAAGTTTATGCGGTTTTACTTATCAATACGATGGGCTACAAAAACTTTATGATGACTATAAAGATCAAGGTCTGGTTGTATTGGGTGTCCCATCAAATGATTTTGGAAATCAAGAGTCAGGTACAAATAGTGAAGTAAAAGAATTTTGTGAAAGTACTTTTAGTATAACGTTTCCACTTACAGAAAAAAATGTTGTCAAAGGTAAAGATGCTCATCCATTTTTCAAATGGTCCAAAAAAGAATTAGGTTTTATCGGAGGAGTTCCTAGGTGGAATTTTCATAAAATTATAATAGGCAAAGATGGTAATGCAATTGCAGGCTATACGGCATTAACTCGTCCGTCCTCTAAAAAATTTATAAGTGAAATAGAAAAAGCTCTTCAGCTTTAATACTTTTAATTACTTATGAGCGATCTTTTTATTATTCTAGGAAATCAGCTTTTTGATCCAAAACATCTAAGTAAATATAAAAAGAATAAGATATTCATGTGTGAGGATCTTGGTCTGTGTTCGTATGAAAAACATCATAAGCTAAAAATTCTTCAGTTTCTCTCCTCTATGAGAAGTTACCGAGATTTATTAATAAAGAAAGGTTTTTCAGTTGACTATTATGACTGTCAAAACAATTTTGAAAAAAAGTATGAAGATAAATTAGAAAAATCTATAAAAAAACATAAAATAAATAAAGTAAGCCACTTTGAAATTGAAGACACGCCATTCGAAAAACGTATTAAAAAATTTATTATTCAAAAAAATCTTGAGCATAACGTAATACAAACACCTATGTTTCTTAATTCACGTGATGATTTTAAAAAATATCTGTCAAAACAAAAAAAGCCTTTCATGGCAACTTATTATAAAGAAAGTAGATTAAAATTTGACTTACTAATTGAAAACGGAAAACCTGTCGGCGGCAAATGGAGCTTTGATAAAGATAATAGAAAAAAACTCCCACCAGACCTAAAACTTCCAAAACAATCTAAATCAAGTGAAACCAAACACACAAAACATTTAAAAAACTTCATAGAAGAAAAATTTAAAAAACACCCTGGTAGTACAAATAACTTTTGGCTACCAACAACACATAAAGATGCTTCAGATTGGCTGGACGATTTCATTAAAAATAAACTGAATTTATTTGGAGACTACGAAGACGCAGTGAGTCAAAGAGATAATATCCTGTTTCATAGCGCATTAAGCCCGCTTATTAATATGGGATTGATTACACCCCAAGAAATAATTAATAGGTTAAAAAAATACAAAGGAAAGATAAGTATAAATTCACTTGAGGGATACATTAGACAAGTTATTGGATGGCGAGAATTTATGAGAGGTATTTATCATAACTACTCGCCTAAAATGGAATCATCTAATTTTTTTAATCATAAAAGAAAACTCAAAAATGATTGGTATACTGCTGAAACAGGTATACCCCCTTTAGATCATTCAATTAAAAATGCTCTTAATTTTGGTTGGACGCATCATATTGAACGGCTAATGATACTGTCTAGTTTAATGAACTTGTGTGAAATACACCCAAAATATGTCTATAAATGGTTTATGGAAATGTTTGCTGACTCCTCTGAATGGGTGATGGTGCCAAATGTCTATGGGATGGGACTTTTTAGTGATGGAGGCATCTTCGCAACCAAACCATATATTTGTGGTTCAAGCTATTATTTGAAAATGATGGACTTCAAAAAAGGAGAGTGGTGTGAGACTGTCGATGGTTTATATTGGAGATTTATAAATAAAAATAGAAAATTCTTCAGTAGCAACCCAAGACTAAATATGATGGTAAATGTATTTGATAAAATGAAACAGGATCGAAAGAAAAGAATACTACAGAAGGCAGAAATTTTTATCAGAGAGCATACAAGCTAAGCGAATTTATTTACTCAATCGCATTATCTATATTCATAAGTATAGGTCTTCCATCATGAGCTGTACTTAGGGGAATAATTTTTCCATCATACTGCGCACACAAAGTTGGAGCACTTCTTTTCTGATTACCTAGATTGACCTCAAGATCAACTATAATTAGCTTTGCATCTTCAAATGTTTTTAAAATTTTCATATTGTCCTCCTAATAAAAATATACAAATACAATAAACATAGATCCAAAAAGCTGTGAAATAAATAAAACTACTGAGAAAAAATGAAGCATTTTAAATTTTTTTTCAGCCTCAACGATACCACCTTTAAATTTATCTCTATAAATATTGATTCTAGGAGTAAGATAAATGAGATTGATTAAAAAGAAAGCAGCGGAAACCAACGATATAATTAGAAAATCAATTATACTAATAACAAAAAAAATAGCACACGATAAAATAGTAATGATTAATCCGTAAATGAACATTCTGGGGAAAATAACTCGTAATAACTTGCCTGCCTCATCTTCATTTAAAATTGAAAATACAGATGGGGTAACAACAGACATAAAAAAAATCATAAATCCAATAATTAAAGAATGTAGAAAAATTCCAAATTCCAACATTATAAACTTATTTAGTATTATCTTTTGAGAGTATTTCCCTTGAATCTGTATAAGTCTCTTTATGGTCTTTTTGATCAATAAGTGTTACAAATTCATGGTTAACATCACGGTGACCCATCTCGTCGTTTCTAACAGCAATGATAACATCTTTTAATTTTGCAAACTGTGATAAACCCCAATAATCAATTGCTATCTGAGGTGCTTTAACGTTTGCAATATTTCCATTTTCAATTTCATTTAAATATTCTGTATAACTTATAATTGCTTGCTCCTCAAAATATCCCACAATCCTATGGCAGGTACGAGGTGAAACTAAATACATTACAAAATAAAGATTAAAAAATAATCCTTGCACTATTATCACTAAAAATCTCTCAAAAACTGATGGCTTTGCAATATTAATAAAAGTCATTAAATGCATTCTTTCGTTCTCAGCTTCATCTAAAAGTGTTTTGATCCAGCCTCTATCTTGCTCCATATTTCTAAGGCTTTTTAAATGATTAAGCATGCCGGCGACCATTCCAGGGACAGCTGCTACAGTCTCTAATATAACCGCTCTGTGCCCGTAACGTTTTTTAAAGAAAAGATCAGCAAAAAAACGGAGAGCTTTTGTAAATAATAGAGCTATACGGTCACTGTTGTTTGCCGGTTTAATGTGCTTAAACATTTCGTTCATACTAAATAGATAATATTTATTTATAGAAATTAAATACTATAAAACGGATGTTTTACTGACATTTTGTCACAGATAAGACCATAAAAATGGCGGTCCCTACGGGATTCGAACCCGTGATCTTCTGGATGAAAACCAGATATCCTAACCGCTAGACGAAGGGACCTTATATCTTATTTATATATCTAATAATCGGTCTAAATCAATAATTGATTATCTATTTTGTGATGCGGAAATATCAATAATATGTATTTGAGGTATTTTTTTACCCCCCCACTCATTGACCTTTATTTTGCCGAATAAGCAAACTGATGAACCTTTATTTTTTATTAATTCTTCTCCAAGCTGTGTTTTTGCACTTCTAAAAGCCATCGCTTCAATAAATTTTCCTCCATCAGATTTAATTAGGCATTTAAAATGCTCCTCACCTATTTGATCAACGGTCGCAAGTATCACATTTTTAAAAATAAAAGATGGTTCAGGATTTTCTGATCCAAAAGGACCAATTTTTTCAATTTCCCTATGAACATCTAAATTGATTGCTGATGTGCTTAAAATGCCATCAGCAAATAAAATTTTATTATCTTGAATATTTATTACTTTATTGTTCAATTGCTTTTCAAAAAATTTTTCCAATTCTTCTATCTTTTCAGAATCTATTGTTAATCCAGCTGCCATAGAGTGTCCTCCGCCTTTTTTAAGCAAATTACTTTGAACAGCAGAAATAACTAACTGTCCAAGATCGATACCTTTTATTGAGCGTCCGGAACCTTTAGCTTCACCATTGTTTATCGAGAAAACAATACTAGGCTTATTAAATTTATCTTTAAGTCGACTTGCAATAATACCAATTACCCCCTCATGCCATCCTTCACCAGATACGATCAGTAGTTTATTTTTTAGTTTTTTATCATCAACTTGGGCGATAGCTTGATCTAGAACATAACTTTCTATTGTACGTCTCTCAGAATTAAATTTATCTAAATCGTTTGAGATGCTATCGATTTTACTTTTTTCACTCTCGGTTAATAAGTCTGTTCCAAAGTTTGAAAAACCTAATCTTCCGCCAGCATTGATTCTTGGGCCAATCTTAAAACCAAGATCATGAACAGATACTTTTGACTTTATATTTGATTTTTCAATCAAAGAATTTAAACCTGGATTTAATCGTTTTTGTATTACGTCGATTCCCTTTGAAACTAGAATTCGATTTAATCCTTTTAGTGGAACAGCATCGCAAACAGTTCCTAAAGCAACAAGATCTAACAAAGCAATAAGGTTTGGTTCATTTAGGTTATTTTTTTTAAACCAATCTTCACGTCTTAATTTCCGATTAAGCCCAATAATGAACATATAAGTTACACCAACTGCAGAAAGATAGTTTAATCCTGAATTATCGTCCATTCTATTTGGATTTATAATTGCTGTTGCTTTTGGTAGTTTTATTTCTGGAATGTGATGATCTAAGACAATTACATCCATACCTTGCTCTCTCGCATATTCAATCTCAGAAAAGGCCATTGTTCCGCAATCGACGGTAAATATTATTTTCACATCTCTTTTTTTAAAATTTGAAAAGGTTTGTATACTGGGACCGTAACCTTCACTAAATCTATCAGGTATATGAAATTTTAGATTTATTGAGATTTGTTTAAAATAATTAATTAGAGTTGAAGTTGAAGTAGAACCATCAACATCATAGTCACCAAATACTGCAATTCGTTCTTTATTAATTATTGCCTGATAAAGTCTCTCGCAGGCTTTTTCCATGTCTGCTAAAACGTATGGATCAGGTAAACTTTCTTTTAATGAGGGACTTATATACGAAATAATGTCATCTAAATTTACTTTTCTAATACTTAGTAATTTCGCAACTAGAGGGCTTACTTCGTAACTTTGTGAGATATATTCCGTATCTTTTTCGCTATATTCTTTTAAAGACCATTTTTTATTTGTTAGAGAAAAAAAATCTTCGTCGAAAGAGTCTTTTCTCATAGTTCAATCTTTTTTGTGATAAGTCTCGATATACTGAGATGCGGCTTCGCCAGTTCTTAGAACTAGTGAATGGGTTATGTAGTGACTGCTGTCAGATCTTACTCCTCTAACCATAGTACCTTCTGTTACACCTGTAGCAGAAAAGATAATATCGCCGTGTGCAAGTTCATTAAGATTATATTTTTTTTCAAGGTCTTTAATACCAATCTTTTCAGCTCTATTTTTTTCATCGTCATTATTGATTACAAGTCTAGTTTGCATTTGACCGCCAATGCATTGCAGTGCTGCAGCAGCTAAAACTCCTTCAGGAGCTCCGCCGATGCCGAGGTAAATATCAACTGGATTATGTTCTTGTGTTGTCATAATTACTCCTGCTACATCACCGTCAGGAATAAGAACAATCTTTGAACCAATTGTTCTTAAAGACTCAATTATATCATCGTGTCTGGGTCTTTCTAATACACAGGCAGTAACTTCACTAATTTTAACTTTTTTAGCTTCCGCGATACTTTTTATGTTATCTTCGACAGCTGCATCAAGATCTATTACATCTTTTGGAAGACTACTGCCAACTGCAATCTTATTCATGTAAGTGTCTGGCGCATAGAGCAACCCTCCTTTTTGAGCTGCAGCTACTACAGATAATGAATTTGGCATGCCCTTAGCTGTTATAGTGGTTCCTTCTAAAGGATCTAACGCAATATCGACTTCGTGATTTTTGCCAGTTCCTACTTTCTCGCCAATATAGAGCATTGGCGCTTCATCTCTCTCACCTTCACCAATAACAATTCTGCCATCAAAATCAATTGCGTTTAAAGCTGTTCTCATTGCGTCTACAGCAACTTGATCTGCTGCTTTTTCGTCACCAAGACCCATTAATTTAGACGATGCAATTGCAGCCTTTTCAGTTGCAGCTACAATTCCTGATGCATATTGAGTTGATATTACGGTCATAACGAATCTTCAATTCTGATAAATTTAACAGATGAGCTTACTTCTGGTAATCTTTTTATCTGCTTAATAGATGATAAAAGTGAAGATTCTTTAACTGTGTGAGTTATCAAAATAATTTCAGCAAAATTTGACCTTTTAGATGGCTTTTGAATTATACTTTCAATCGAAATTTTTCTTTTTGATAGAGCTTTTGAAATTTTTGCCATTACCCCTGCTTTATCTTTGGCAGTAATTCTCAAATAATATGGGAATGACAAATCATCAATTTTCTGGATTTTTAACTTCTTTTTCTTTTTCATTGATACGCCCAATGGATAATTATAAGTACCTCTTATAATGTCCATAAGGTCTGACATAACAGAGGCTCCTGTTGGTCCAGCTCCAGCACCAGGGCCTTCAAAAATATTTTTTCCAATTACTGAGTCATTTACAACAACAGCATTAATCTCGTTACTCACTTTTGCAATATCTGATTTTTGTTTAACAAAACAAGGATGAACTCTTTGTTCGATCTTACTTAATTTTTTAGAAGCAACTGATAACAATTTTATTGAGAATCCTAATTCTTTTGCAAAAACAAAATCATATTTATCAATCTTAGTAATACCTTCTATAAAAGTAGCTTTAAAATTTACAGGAATGTCAAAAGCAATACTTGATAACAATGTAATCTTATGAGCTGCATCAATACCCTGAATATCAAATGTTGGATCTAACTCAGCAAAACCTTTTTTTTGAGCATCATTTAATACATTTTTAAAATCTCCCGCATTATTTTCCATCTTTGTTAAAATGTAGTTACAAGTACCATTCAAAATACCATAAATTTTGTTTATTTTATTAAGTCGCAAATTTTCTCTTACAGCTTTTACAATTGGTATACCGCCAGCAATAGCTGCTTCATAATTGAGACAAACATTATTTTGTTCAGCAATTTTAGATAACTCATTTCCATGTACTGCAAGCAAAGCTTTATTAGCGGTAATTACATGTTTTTTATTTTGGAGTGCTTTTTTAACAACTTTATATGCTATTCCCTTTGAGCCACCAATGAGCTCAATTAAAATATCTACATTGTCATTTGTAGCTAATGACATTGTATCAGTTGTTAACGGTAGAGACTTAACTGATAAACTTCTTTTTTTTCTTGAGTTCTTAACAGCAATTTTAATTACATTGATATTTGCAGTTTTTTGCGAGAGTGTTTTAAAATTTTTTAATTGTTTGAGAAATCCCGATCCAACTGTTCCAAGTCCTGCGATTCCGACACCATAAGTTTTACTCATTGATTTCAACCTTTTCTGGTACGCTCTCTAAATCTGGTTTCTGAGCATTTTCTTGATCATCTAAAATTAATTCTGCAGCATTTGGGTTTATAAAAAACTCATAAAAAGAAAAATTTTTTGCTGATGAGCAGGCATTGAAAGTAAATAGAAATAAAAATAGATTAAAAATAATTATTATTTTTTTTCTCATACTAGTCCTAACCTCTCATCATAACCATTCATAAGATTAAAATTTTGAACTGCTTGTCCAGCAGCACCTTTTACCAAATTGTCTAAAACACTAACAATACATAATTTATTTTCTTTATATCCCTTTTTTAATCCTATGACTAAGTTATTGGTACCAACAACTTCCCTAGAGGAAGGAATTTCATTCATTGGTAGCAATTGTATAAAATGCTCATCATTAAATCTTTCTTGTAATATATCGTAAATATCATTTTGAGATACCTCATTTGTGTCAATATATATGTTACTCAAAATACCTCTTTCAACAGGTAATATATTAGCCGCGAAGAAAACTTCAGTTTGAATATTTTTGATTTTACTGAGTTCTTGATTTATCTCAGCTATGTGTTTGTGATCACCAATACCATAGGTTCTGATATTTTCATTTACTTCCTTGATTAACTCTTTTTTTCCCTTTGTTTTACCTGCACCTGAGTAACCTGATTTTGAGTCAATAACGATATCTTCGGTTTTAATTGCATTTTGTTTTATCAATTCAATTAGTGGGATTAAGATGCTAGTTGCATAGCAGCCAGGGTTTGAAATATGCTTACATTTTTTTATATAATTTCTGTTAAACTCTGTTAACCCATATTGGAATTCATCATTTAACTCAAAGTTGCCGTGTTTAAAGCCATACCAGTTCTCATAACCATTTTTATCATCAAGTCTAAAATCAACTGAAAGGTCAATTATGCTGACATCTGATTTCAATAGATCGCTTCTTTTGTGAAGATTTTCATTTGGCAAGCAATTAAATACATAATCAATGTTACTAAAATTTATATCTTCATAGCTTTTGTATTTGAGTGGTGTTTGTATACCAACAGAGTCATGGATTTGAACTGTTTCACCTGCAGACTTGTTTGCAGATAAAGCAACAATCTTAACATGGGGGTGGTTGAGGCAAATTTTGATTATTTCTTGTCCTACAAAACCACTAGCACCTAATATAGCTACGTTTTTCATAATTAATTTTTAATTTTAAAATAGAAGTTTGAAAAAAAATTATCTTTTAGAGAATTGGAAACGTCTACGCGCTTTACGTCTACCATATTTTTTTCTTTCAACAATTCGAGAGTCTCTAGTAAGTAAACCTTCAGTTTTAAGGATTGGTCTTAAGTTTGGATCTAGCAAGGTTAGAGCTTTTGAAATCCCATGTCTTACAGCACCAGCCTGACCAGACATTCCACCACCGCTAACTGTAACTGTTGTGTCAACATTCATCTTTTTGTTCGTAAGTTCAAGAGGCTGATTAACTAACATGTTTAAAACAGGTCTTAAAAAGTATTTATCTACATCCTTACCGTTTATTACAATTTTTCCAGATCCATCTTTTATCCATACTCTTGCTACAGCATTCTTTCTTTTGCCTGTTGCATAAGATCTACCTAAATTATCTAATACAGGTTTAGCTAAATTTTCTTCAGTATTGTTATTCATAGTTTCGTTCATTTAACTACATCCTGTATGTTATATGTTTTAGGATTTTGAGCCTCGTGTGGATGCTTATCTCCTACATATACTTTCATATTAGATAGCTGCTTTCTTCCTAATGGCCCTTTAGGAATCATTCTCTTAACAGCTAATCTTACAAGCCGGTCTGGAAATTTTCCCTCTAATATCTTTCTAGCATTTATGCTCTTAATACCTCCAGGATATCCAGTGTGTCTATAATAAGTTTTGTCATCGAGTTTTTTGCCCGTAAGCTTAATTTTTTCAGCATTAATTATAACAACGTTGTCACCACAATCCACATGTGGCGTATACGTGGGCTTATGCTTTCCTCTTAAAATATTTGAGACATTTGTAGCCAGTCTGCCCAAGACTATGTCTTTTGCATCTATCAAGAGCCAATCTTTCTTAATGTCCTCTTTTCTTAGAGACGCTGTTTGCTTTAGTATCTTAGATGTAGTCATATTGTTGCTTATTAGAGAATACAGTAAAATATGTCAACAACATATATTAATATAATAAATTCATATACTTAATTAATGGTATTATAATACTTTTTAAATTATTACACTTTACATAAGTCTTAGAGTGTTATTCAATATATTGTCGAGTTTAATACAGCTTGCGGACTTATACAGCTAAGCCATCAGCCGCACATAGTATTATGATGCGGTTTTTTTGTTTGCTGTGAAACTCGAAGAAAATATAAATAGAGGTAAAAAAATGGCAAAAAATAAATTTAATCCAGCAGATTCTGTAAACCCTGAAACAATTGCATTACATGGAGGTGATTACAGAAGTGACCCTTCTACAACTTCAGTAGCTGTTCCAATTTATCAAACAACTTCATATCAGTTTCATAACACTGAACATGCAGCTAACTTATTTGGAGCTAAAGATTTTGGTAATATTTATACAAGAATAATGAACCCTACAGTTGATGTTCTTGAAAAAAGAGTTGCAGCAATGGAAGGTGGTGTAGGAGCATTATGCGTTAGTTCTGGCCAATCAGCATCTATGTTAAGCATTCAAAATTTAGTCAAAGCTGGAGATAATATTGTTAGTTCAACAGATTTATATGGTGGAACATGGAATTTATTTGCTAACACAATGAAAGATTTAGGAATTGAAGTTAGGTTTGCTGACCCTACAGATCCTGAAAGCTTTCGAAAAATGACGGATGATAATACACGTGCGTATTATGCTGAAACCTTACCTAATCCAAAACTAAAAGTTTTTCCAATCAGAGAAGTTGCAGATATAGGAGAAGAATACAATATACCTCTAATTGTAGATAATACTGCAGCGCCAGTAATATGTAAGCCAATTGAGCATGGTGCAACTATCGTTGTACATTCACTTACTAAATTCATAGGCGGTCATGGCACTACTATTGGAGGAATAATTGTTGACAGTGGGAAATTTGATTGGGCTAAAGACCCCAAAAGACAACCTATGTTAAATAACCCTGATCCAAGTTACCATGGTATGATATGGACAGAATTTGCAAAAGCAGTTGGTCCGATCGCTTACATCGTAAGAGCTAGGTTTGTAGGGTTGAGAGACTTAGGTCCAGCTTTACCACCACAAAGTGCATTTCAAATAATTCAAGGTTTAGAAACAGTATCTTTGAGAATGGAAAAACATTGCTCTAATGCTGCAAAGGTAGCTGAGTATCTATCTAAACATAATAAAGTTTCCCGAGTAATCTATGCTGGTCTTGATGAAGGTGAAGCTGGTGAAAGAGCAAACAAATACCTTAAGGGAGGTCATGGGGCACTCTGTGGTATTGAACTTAAAGGCGGTAAAGCGAGTGGTGAAAAGTTCATAAATAATTTAAATATGTTCTATCATGTTGCAAATATTGGTGATGCTCGAAGCTTAGCTATTCACCCAGCATCAACAACCCACTCTCAGCTATCAGATGATGATATGGAAGCAGCTGGAGTAAATCCTAGTTATGTGAGACTTTCGATTGGAATAGAACATATCGATGATATCATCGAAGACCTAAAGAATGCTTTAGACGCGGCATAATCTAACATAAAGTCTCTTCATTAAAATTTTTTTGAAGAGACTTTTTACTTAACATCCACATTGATAATGAAATCAAAAATAAAATAATTGAATTCCCCTGATGAGCTAGTGCTAAATGCCAAGGAATATTTTGAAAAGTCATCATAACTCCAAGCAGTATTTGCAGTATAAAAGTAAAATTGAATGCCAGTAATAAATAACTTTTACTAATGGCGCCATTTTTTTTATATAAAATATAATTTATATATATAACTAATAAGAGAATTAATAATGCTGACGTTCGATGAACAAAGATTATGTATTCTCTCGTCTCAAAAAAATTAACAAAACCACTCAAAAGATTGTTTTCAATTAAAGGAAAAATATTACCATCATACATTGGCCAAGTATTAAATAATAATCCTGAGTGAGTACCTGAAACAAAAGCACCATAGGCAATTTGTAAGAAAATAAATAAAAATAATAATAAAAATAAAAATGCATTTCCTGGTTTATAATGAAACTTTTTGTTACTGATATATTTCATATTAGAATCTAAGAGCGTTTGAAAAGTAATACCTAAAATAATAAAAGCCATAGTAAGATGCATTGCTAAACGATATTGACTAACATCAATTCTCCCAACTAAGCCACTTTTTACCATATACCAACCAATGACGGCTTGCACGCCCAAGAGAAGTCCGATTGAGAATATTCTTAATTGATAGCTTCTGTGAATTTTCTTTTTAATTAACAAATAAATTAGAGGTATTAAATACAGAGCACCTATTAACCTTGCAAAAAATCTATGAAACCATTCCCAAAAATATATTACTTTGAATTCATTTAGTGTCATAGTGCTATTCACAAGCATGAATTCATCAATTTGTTGATATTTGCTGAATTCTACTTGCCATTGGTAATTGTTTAATGGATACATAACACCTGTAATTGGTAGCCACTCTGTTATCGATAGGCCAGAATCAGATATTCTTGTATACCCACCAATAAGTATAATCGCGCAAATAGAAATTATAAGAGACAAGAGCCAAATTGAAAATATATTGATTTTCATAATTTAAATTATTAAATATTTAATATGCAAAAAACAAAAAAACTACTTAGTATTATTATCTTTATACTAATGATGTTTTTATATTGTATAGTAGTTATGGCTTTTTTAATTAAAATCAACTTTAATCATTGGCTAATAGAATTTATTGTTTACTTTATATTAGGTATTATCTGGGTTTTCCCTTCAATGTATATTTTAAGACCATTCAAAAAAAAATGATAAGAAAAAAAAATAACTCTTCCAAGATGAAAGAGGTAAGAAAAAGGATCGATAAAATTGACTCTCAGATTTTGCCATTGATGGTTAAAAGATCTCAATTGGTAAATAGGGCACTTAGTCTTAAAACAAGAAAATCTGAGATCATCGATTCAGAGAGGATAAATGAGATAAAAAAGAAAGTTTCAAATCAAGCAAGAAAACTTGGTGCAAATCCAAAATTGATTAGTGATATTTGGGTATCGATAATTAAAAATTTTATAAATTTTGAGAAAAAAAATTTTAAAAAATAGCTATTTACTATGAGGTGGAAGTTTCTTTTCTACAAACCATTCATGTTTTTTGGTTGCCGGGTTATACTTCTTCATCCTTAACTTGTCTTTTGCTTTTAAACCAGAAGTTGGCTTTTTTGCATAATAATAAAACTTGCTATCAGTTTTTTCCTCAGGAACTAGGCGTACCTTTACAGTAGATTTTTTTGCCATTATTTATTATCAAGTTTTTTTCTTAGTTGAACCAAATCATCCAAAACATTCATTAATTTTTTTCTTTTTGAATCATTAATAGAATGCTTAGGGTAACTTTGTTGCTCAAGATGATCATTATTATCTTTTTTTATTTCTGTAAAGATCTTATTTTCTGTCTGAACAGTTAATAATTTTTTTGTACCATTTTCCTTGATTACTTTTTGAACCCCTCTAATTGTATATCCATCGTTGTACAAAAGACTTTTAATACCCTTTAATAATTTTACATCTTCAGGCCTGTAATATCTTCGGCCACCACCTCTTTTGATTGGCTTTATTTGTACAAACTTTGTTTCCCAAAATCTTAGTACATGTTGTGGTAACGACAAATCTTTTGATACTTCACTTATAGTTCTAAAAGCTTCGGGTGACTTTGAACTCATTTAATTACCGCCTCTGAATTCATTTTATTTCTTGTATTAACTTTTGACTTCAATACGTTAGAGGCACGAAAAGTTACAACACTTCTAGCTGTTATCGGGACTTCCTGGCCTGTCTTAGGATTTCGACCAATTCTCTCTTTTTTTTGCCTTACTACGAACGTACCAAACGATGAAATTTTTACATCATCTCCATTAATTAAACTTTTTAAAATTTCTCCAAAAACTGAATCAACGAGTGTGGCAGACTCATTTCTAGAAAGACCAACATTTTTGAAAACAGCCTCACTAAGTGTTGATCTAGTAGTTGTCTTATCCATAAGAAAAATTATATTAAATTAATAACTTATAACAATATATTAATTACTTTTTTTACTAATTAAATAGCTATTTTATTTTGCATTTCATTCACATATTTCTTAATTTTTTCATTTACATCGTTTTCAAGTAAAGAATATATAATATCTGCAGCATAAGAAACGCCCTTAAACTCTGATTGGCCATGACACTTTACGACTAGAGCATTAAGTCCCATAAATATACCACAATTATGTACTCTTGGATCTAATCTTTCGCGTACAGATCTTAGAGAGATTGACGATAATATATAGCCTAACTTTGATAAAATTGAGCTTCGATATGCATTGTTCAGGTGACTTTGAAATAGCTTTGCAGTTCCTTCTGCTGTCTTCAAAGCTATATTGCCAGTAAAACCGTCAGTCACAACAACATTAGTTTTGCCTAGAGAAATATCATTACCTTCAATATATCCTGAGTAATTAATCAAGTCTGATTTCTTAAGTTCTTGTAATCTGTCAGAGGCATTCTTAATCTCTTCATTTCCCTTTATTTCCTCTTTGCCGACATTTAATATACCTACAGATGGTTTATTTATTTTGAATAGTATACTTGCCAGACTTGAGCCAAGAATTGCACTATCTACTAAATACTTTGAACTTAATTTAGTATTTGCACCAAGGTCTAAAACTATGGACTCTCCTTTCATATTGGGCCATATTGATGCAATTGCAGGACGCTTTATTTCAGATAATGTTTTAATATTCAACAATGACAAAGTCATTAATGCTCCGGTATTGCCAAATGAGAGTACAGCGTCTGTTTCATTCTCTTGAGTAGATTTAATAGCCAAATGCATACTTGAATGTATTTTTGACTTTATAACTTCAGATGGCTTGTCGTCCATTGTAATGCTATCTGAACAATCAATTATTTCAGATGCTGACTGGAGTTTTTTAAATTTTTTTAAATATTTAAGTATCGTTTCTTTATTTCCGAATAAATAAAATTTATAGTTAATGTTCCTTAATAAAGACTGTTCTAAACCTTTTAAAATTTCTTTTGTTTTGGTTTCACTCCCCAATATGTCAACCGCTAATTTAAATATCTTTTTCAAAATACTAACTAAATTTTATAAATTCAAAATTGCAGTCGATATTTTCCTTTTCAGACATACTCTGAAATTTTTTTATATTGTTAATTATATATTTTGCAAACATACTAACATTCTTTTTATTAGATGAATTTCCTTTGAATATATTATTTAAGATTGTTTGCTCTAGCAATGATTTATCATCTTCTTTTTCTAAAAGATCCAAACTTTTACTATATTGTGATAACCTGCCATAAAAAGCCCTGATAAATAGTTTCATTTTTTTGTTAACAGCAATATCTCCAAATCCCATTTCTCTAAGATTATTTTCAAAATCATTGAACATATGATCAAATAACATCTGTGATAAAGACGAGTTTTTAATATTTTTACTTTTATAAAAATAAAAAATCATAAATGCATGAAATATGATCAAATCAAATCTGGTTTCAAAGCTGTCATCTAGTCCAAAATCGATGTATAAAAATTTTGATCTCGATATTTCAACGATATTCTGATAGATTTTTCTGATTGTATGTTCTGTATTCTTAAATATCATAAAAATGTTTAAATTTAATAATTTTATCTTACTATTATTTATCTTATATAGTTGCTCTCCCATTAATAAGCAACACGGTTATCTTTTGGACGATTTTCTTGTTTCTTCAGAAAAAATATCAAAATTTCAATTAAAAAATACTACAAAAAATGATGTATTCGATGCTATGGGTTCACCGTCAATAGAAATTGAAGATGTAGAGAATGTATGGATTTATCTTTTATCACTCAAAGAAAAAAAAGTTTTTGATGAGGATCAATTACTTTTTCAGAGTATTTATAGATTTGAATTTGATGATAGTGGAATATTAATTGATCAAGCTTTTTTGAGCTCTGATAATTTTAATAAAATTGCTTTTTCATCTGATGAAACAAAGGTAGAGAGAAATGCCTACGGAATTACTGACCAGCTCTATGATGCATTTACGAGAGGTCAGTAAATAAATAGTTATAACGCTGCTAATAATAATAAAGCTACAATATTCGTAATCTTGATCATTGGGTTAACAGCAGGACCCGCAGTGTCTTTATATGGGTCTCCAACAGTATCTCCTGTAACCGCGGCTTTATGAGCTTCTGATCCCTTACCGCCAAAGTTTCCATCTTCAACATATTTCTTTGCATTGTCCCATGCACCTCCGCCAGCAGTCATTGAGATTGCAACAAATATACCTGTAACAATTACACCGAGCAACATCGCACCAACTGCAGAAACAGCTGCATTCTGATCAGCAACAATTGAAACAATAAAAAAAAGTATTATTGGCGATAATACAGGTAACATGGACGGAATTATCATCTCTTTGATCGCTGAACGAGTAAGCATATCAACTGATCTCGAGTAATCAGGCTTTGAATCACCTGTCATGATACCAGGATTATCAGAAAATTGTTTTCTAACCTCTTCAACTACTGCGCCACCTGCTCTGCCAACGGCCATCATTCCCATTGATGCAAATAAATATGGCAATAACCCGCCAATCAATAACCCAACGACAACATAAGGATTTTCAAGACTAAAATTAGGTGTTAAGTTTTCAATTAATTTTAAATCTTCGACATACGCTGCAAATAAAACAAGCGCACCTAAACCTGCTGAGCCAATTGCATAGCCCTTTGTAACTGCTTTTGTTGTATTTCCAACTGCATCAAGCGCGTCCGTAGTTTTTCTTACATTTTCATCTAAATTTGACATTTCTGCAATACCACCAGCATTATCTGTGACAGGACCATATGCATCAAGCGCAACAACCATTCCAGCTAGTGCAAGCATTGCGGTTACTGCAATTGCAATTCCAAATAAGCCAGCCAACTGAAAAGTCATTACAATACCGATTACAATAACTAATGCTGGAAGCGCTGTTGCTTCCATGGAAACTGCTAATCCTTGAATTACATTTGTTCCATGTCCAGTCGTAGAAGCTTTTGCAACACTTTGAACAGGTCTATAATTTGTTCCTGTATAATATTCAGTTATCCAGATAAGAAGTCCTGTAATCACAATACCTATTATTGAACATAAATAAAGTGAAGTTCCAGAAAACGTCGTATCACCAAAAGTAAATTCTTTTGACATATCGCCTAATACTATTTGAGTTACTGGATATATAAAAATCAATGAGAGTATTGCCGATGCAATAAAACCTTTATATAACGCGCCCATAATACTTTGGGAAGACCCTAGTCTTACGAAAAAAGTACCAATAATTGAAGCTACCAAACAGCTCCCTCCTATTGCCATAGGATAAATAGTCATCATGTGGGCAATTTCACCAGAAAAGAATATAGTGGCTAGAACCATTGTCGCTACAATTGTTACGGCATAAGTCTCAAATAAATCAGCCGCCATGCCCGCGCAATCTCCTACATTATCTCCAACATTATCAGCTATAACTGCTGGATTTCTAGGATCATCTTCAGGAATACCCGCTTCAACTTTGCCAACTAAATCAGCCCCAACATCTGCTCCCTTGGTAAAAATTCCACCTCCAAGTCTTGCAAATATCGAAATTAGTGAGGCGCCAAATCCTAGGGCAACAAGCGCATGCTTGAGTGTCTCCTCAGACACAGAATAAGAATCCAATATGGCATAGTAAACTGATATAGATAATAAAGCCAAACCTGCAACTAGCATGCCAGTAACAGCGCCTGCTTTGAAAGCAACATTTAGGCCTTTCCCCAAACTCTCACTAGCTGCCTGAGCTGTTCTAACATTAGCTCTTACGGAAATTATCATTCCAATGTAACCTGCCGCACCTGATAGAATTGCGCCAATTAAATAACCCCCAACAACCCAAAAATCTCTAAAAAACAAATATAAAAGAACACAGATAACTGCACCTACAATAGCAATAGTTGTATATTGTCTATTGAGATATGCCTGGGCACCAATTTGAATTGCTGATGAAATTTCTTGCATCTTTTCACTACCAGGATTTGATTTTAAAACTGAATTTCCAGCCCAAAAACCATAAATAATTGAAAGTATTCCTGAGAAAATAATTAGGTTTAATATACTCATATCTTATGTCCTTAATTGTTTATTGCTGGTGGAGAAAATGCCAAAAATTACATAAATATGCAACTTTTATTTTTTTCTAATTTTATCTAAGGTTATCAAGTACTCCATTTAGAAGTGCAGCCTCTTTATTGCCAAAAAAATGATTTGATATCAATAAATACTCTGAAATAACAATTTTCTTTGAAATTTCTTTTTTTACTTCAATCTCATATATTGCACATCTAAAGATAGATAATAGTAATTTATCAAAAGATTTGACTCTACTTTTATTTTTAAGCGAACTTTCTAATATTAAGTCTATTTTTTCCAAATTAAAAAAAACACCTTTAAATATTTCTTTAGTAAGTAAAAGTTTTGAACTATTTATTTTATTTTTAAAATCACTATTTTCAACAATGTGTAGAAGTAATTCATCAAAGGAGTCGTCTATACCTTTTTTATTAATACTAAACTCATATAGAGCTTGAACAGCTAAAAGCCTTTGGTATGATTTTAAATCAGACATTGATTTTAATTTTTTAAAACTGATATAGCTGCTAAAACTGCTTCTTTTGCTCTATTGAGTTTTTTTGAAGACCGCTCAGTTGCTTGCTTAATGCTTGAACATGTAAGAATAGTGTTAGAAACTGGAATTCTATTTTTAACAGATATTGAAAGCAGTGAATTTGTAATAGCATTTGCAATAAACTCATAATGATCTGTCTTACCTTTAATAATACAGCCAACTGCAATAACTGCATCGTATCTTTTTCTTTTAAGAAGTATCGCAATTTGAACAGGAATTTCAAGCGATCCGTTTACTCTAAATACATCGTAATTAAATTTTAGTCTTTTCAACTCAGTAACTGCACCATTCAATAAACCTTCTGTTATTGTGGGATAAAAAGTCGAGGCTACTATTAAGAATTTATATTTTTTAGTCATTTATAGTATTTAAAAATTTAGTCTCAATAATTTCTATATCAAAAGCATCTAAACCAATAAATTTCCATTCAGTATTCGTAAGGAGTATCATTTTTTTTACTCCGATTTCTGATAGTATTTGCGCCCCCATACCATAAATTCTAAGTTCGTCACTCGCAGTTTGTATTTGACTACCTGGATTTGATTGGTTTGTTATTAAATTATTAATTATAGATTTACCAGTGTCTCTAATTAAGATAATGACTCCTCTATTTTCCTTTTCAATGATCTTAATTGCTTTGTGCAATGAAGCATCATCACTTCCGTATTTACCAAACAAATTATCAAAGTAGTCTGTAACATGTACTCTGACCATAATCGGATTTCCATCACTTACATCCCCTTTTATAAGTACAATTTGCTCGGTCCCATCATAGAGTGACTCATATATTTTGATATTAAATTTACCACCTGAGACTAAGTTTATTTCTGAGTCATAAGATTTTTTTATAAACTTGTCTTTATCTCTTCTATGTGAAATTAAATCCACAATTCTTCCTATTTTGATGCCATGTTTTTTTGAAAATGAAATAAGATCAGGTATTCTAGCCATAGTGCCATCATCATTCATTATTTCACAAATAACTCCCGCTGGAGTATGTCCACTAAGCCTAGCTAAATCAACTGATGCTTCAGTATGACCAGCTCTCATTAATACACCTCCGTCTCTTGCAACTAATGGAAATACATGTCCAGGGCTCATAATATCTTTTTTTGATTTATTTTGATCAATTGCAGTTTGAATTGTTACAGCTCGGTCTTGTGCAGAAATACCCGTTGTAACACCCTCTTTTGCCTCTATGGATATTGTAAATGCAGTAGTATCGCGTGAGTCATTATTTTGTGACATCAAAGGTAAATCAAGTTCCTTTACTCTATCCTCTGTTAACGATAAACAAATCAAACCCCTGCCATGAGTTGCCATAAAGTTTATTGCTTTATCGTCAACTTTTGCTGCGGGTATGATCAAATCTCCCTCATTTTCACGGTCTTCATCATCGACCATAATTACCATTTTACCAAGTTTTTGGTCTTCAATTATTTCTTCAATAGATGATATAAATTCATTATTCATAAGCAATATAGGTCAACGGTTTTGCGTAACATATCTTGCAAGCATATCTACTTCAAGATTTATTCTATCGCCTACTTTTAATTTATTAAGATTAGTTTTTTTCCATGTGTATGGAATTATATTAAGATAAATATCACCTTTTTTAAAATTATTGACGGTAAGAGAAATGCCATTAATCGCAATAGATCCTTTTTTTGCGATAAACTTACTTAGTTTTTTAGAAATTTTGAATTTTAACTCATAAGAGCCACCAATTTTTTTTAATGATACTAATGAAGCGGTGTCATCTACATGTCCAAAAACGAAATGCCCACTAATTTCATCTCCAACTCTAAGAGATTTCTCAATATTTACTAGATCGCCTATTTTTATAAGATTAAAGTTTGTACAATTTACTGTCTCTTTTGAAACATCAAAGCTAAGTCTTGTTTTTTTAGATAATTTTTTTTTAGATGTAACAGTTAAACATACTCCATTACAGCAAACTGAGCTCCCTTTTTTTACATCTTTAAAGTTAAGATCAGTATCAAGCACAAGCCGATAGTCTTTTCTTTTTTTATACTCTTTAACAGTTCCTATATTTTCTATTATTCCCGAAAACATAGATTATTTTTTCCTGTAAATTGATAATTGGTCATTATCAATCGATTTAACATTAATTAACTTAAATTTTTTTAAATTTTCAATACTATCAATATCTAAATTTGAAATAGCATTAATACCTTTATTTCCCATTATTTTACTCGCCCTAAACCAAGCTATTTCGTCAATTAGATTTTCATTCAATAGAGACGCTGATAATTTTGAGCCTCCTTCAACCAACACTCTCATATACCCTAAATCAGATATTTTTCTTATGACAGTATTGATATCTAACACGTTATTTACTTCTTTAATTTTTATATACTTTATATTCTTTGAATTTAAAATTTTTTTCTTCATTTTATAAGAATGAAAAATATATATTTTACGGTTTTTATTGCTAAATATTTTTAAATTATGATTTAAATCTAATCTTCTATCTAAAACAAATATATCAGGAGATCTTTCACTTAATCCTTCAAGCCTACAATCTAATATGGGGTTATCTTTTCTTATTGTGCCAGTTCCTACAATCAAACATTCGTTCAACGATCTTAATTTATGGCCAAACATTCGTGAAGTTGAATTAGTGATCCATTTACTTTCGTATAAATTTGTCGCAATCTTACCATCAGCTGTAGATGCAATTTTAAGCGTTATAAATGGCTTACGATTTTTTATTGAATTAAAAAAAACATTATTTAATTCTTCTACTTTATCTCCAAAATTTTTAATAATAACGGTAATACCAGCTGATCTTAACTTTTTTACTGAATTATTATTAACTAGGGGATTTTTATCAACCTGAGAGATGATCACTTTTGCAAATTTGAGTTTTATAATTTTATCAACACAAGGAGGGGTTTTACCTTCATGCGAACATGGTTCTAGAGTGCAATACAAATGAGCACCTTTAATATCTTTTTTATTTTTAATTTGGTTTATTGCATGAATTTCAGCGTGAGGTACACCTTTAGGCTGTGTCCAACCTCTTGACAAAATTACACCGTTGTTAACAATTACTGCTCCTACGGGAGGATTTGGATACGTTGTACCAATGGCCCTAAGTGCCATCCTTTCTGCAATTCTAAGATAATTTTTTTCACTCAAATGCTAACCTAATCTTCAGTGGAAGAAATTACACCTAAAAACTCTTCAAAATCTTTTGCCTCGCGGAAATTTTTATAGACTGATGCAAAACGAACATATGCGACAGAGTCAATACTTTGTAATCCTTCCATAACAATTTCACCTATCACATCTGATGAAACCTCTGTTTCACCTAAACTCTCAACTCTTCTAACTATACCACTAATCATTCTATCAACTCTTTCATTGTCAACTGGTCTTTTTCTTAGAGCTATTTGCACTGATCTTTCTAGTTTATCACGATCAAATGGAACTTTCTTTCCTGATTTTTTAAGAACAGTCAGTTCCCTCAATTGTATACGTTCAAATGTTGTAAAGCGTGCACCACATGCAGAGCAAAACCTTCTTCTTCTTATAGCAGAATTGTCCTCCGTAGCTCGAGAGTCCTTAACTTGGGTATCATTATTTCCACAAAATGGACACTTCATTTCGTCACCTAATTATAAATTGGAAATTGATTACAGAGATTTATCACTTTCTCTTTTACTATTTTTTCAACTTTACTATTGTCATTTGGGTTTTGTTTTAATCCTGATAACGTTTCAAGGATTAAATTTCCAACAGTTTCAAACTCCTTTTCTTTAAAACCTCTTGTCGTTGCCGCTGGGGTCCCTAACCTGATTCCAGAAGTTATTTTTGGTGGTTTCGGGTCCTTTGGTATTCCGTTTTTATTACATGTAATATGAGCTTCCTCAAGACTTGTTGAAGCGGCATCGCCTGTCAGGTCCATTGGGGTTAAATCAACTAATATTAGATGCGTGTCCGTACCTCCAGAAACAATTTCGAGACCACCATCTACTAGTGTTTGGCTAAGGGTTTGAGCATTTTTAATAACTTGTTTTATATATTCTTTAAATTCTGGTTTTAGAGCTTCACCAAAGGCAACAGCTTTACCTGCTATTACATGCATTAGAGGTCCACCTTGATACCCTGGGAATACAGCTGAATTAAATTTTTTGCCTAAGTCTTTATTATTAGAAAGTATCATGCCACCTCTAGCACCTCTTATTGTTTTGTGAGTTGTTGAAGTGACAACATCTGCAAATTCTATAGGATTAGGATACTCTTCAGCTGCAACTAATCCTGAAAAGTGAGCCATATCTACATGCAGATATGCTCCTACCAAGTCACAAATTTCACGAAATCTTTTAAAGTCTATAATTCTCGAGTAAGCACTTCCACCTGCAATTATTATTTTAGGTTTATGTTCTTTTGCGAGCGACTCAACTTCATCATAATTTATCAACCCTTCTTCATCCAAACCATACTGAACTGCATTAAACCATTTTCCTGACATGGATGGTGCTGACCCATGAGTTAAATGTCCACCAGCATCCAAACTCATACCTAAAATTGTATCTCCTGGTTTTATTAGAGCTAACATAACCGCGCCATTAGCCTGCGCCCCTGAATGCGGCTGAACATTAGCATATTCGCATTTATAGAGTTTTTTTAGTCTCTGAATTGCAAGGTCCTCAGCAATATCAACAAATTCACAGCCTCCATAATAACGGGCAGCCGCATACCCTTCTGCATATTTATTTGTTAATACAGATCCTTGAGCTTCTAATACGGCTTTTGAAACTATATTTTCTGATGCAATTAACTCAATCTGATTTTGTTGTCTTGAAAGTTCTTTGTTTATTGCTTCATGAATTTCGTTATCGATTTCTTGAAGTGGAGATGAAAAAAAAGTCATATAATTATCCTATTTTATTTATTCTAACAGCGTGTCGGCTGCCTTCAAAGTCCGTATTTAAGAATGTTTTAACTAGACTTAAGGCTGTAGCTTCATCTATAACACGGGCGCCTAAAGTCAAAATATTTGCATCATTATGTTGCCTAGCTAATTTTGTAACCTCACTGTTATAACAAAGAGCAGCTCTAATCCCAGGTTTTTTATTTGCTGCTATTGCCATCCCTTGGCCAGTTCCACAAACTAATACGCCCTTGTGAGCTTTTTCATTTAAAATATCATTTGTTACTTTTGAAGCGAAATCAGGATAATCTACTGGATCTTTTTTATCTGGTCCTCTATCAATAACATCAACTCCACAATCTAAAAGGCGTTTAATTATTTGATCTTTTAGATCAAAGCCTGCGTGGTCTGAAGCAATAGATACTTTAATTTGTTCACTCATATGGGATATTATTAAACTAATTATACTAAATCTTGTATATAAAAAAATACAATAATTAATTCCAAAGAGACTTTTTTTGTAAGACTTTTTTTAAAGTTGTCGGTTTATCTGTCATTATACCGTCAACATTTATATTTATTAGATCTATCATCTGGTTTTCATCATTAATTGTCCAGACATGTATTTTTTTTCCAAGACTATGAACATGCTCGACTAGATTACTGGTAACAATTCTAAAGCCCATATATGTCATAGGTATTTGAAGACATGGAATACTATTGTCATAGATAGAAAAAAATCTATTAAGAAAAAATAATATGGTCTCACTCTTAGTCATGGATGAACATAGATTATCTTTAAACTCATTTCTCAAAATATCTATCTTAGTATTACTAAATGAACCAATACATATCCTGTCAATATTTTTCATAGATTTTAATTTATCTTTCAATAAGTATGCAGATTCTAAACTTTTGGGTTCAATATTAAAATTTATCTCAGGCCAAGAAGATAGGGCCTCGTCAAGTAATGGGATTGTATGTGTCTCAAAAATTTTTATATTTTTTAACTCTTCATAATTTAAATTTTCTATTTTTGCATCTAGGCCAAGAATTCTTTTTAAATCTGGATCATGAAATATTATTAACTTATTATCTTTTGTATGCCTCACATCTGTTTCGATGTGCCGATATCCTAAATTAATTGAATTATTGAATGCATCTAAAGTATTTTCACAAAAATCATAGGAACCGCCACGATGTGCGAATGGAATAAAATTATAATTGTCTAAAAATTTAAAAGACATATATATACTGACTTATGTTAATTAATTTTATAACTATATTAGGCTTCAATTTTATCGTCATCACTATTTTGTGGATATCATCCCTTAAAACTAGAAGAGCAGATTTTATTGATATTTACTGGGGTCCTAGTTTCTTCTTTTCATTTATGTTGGCTCTGGTAATAAATAATTCATTTTCTGTTACTGAAATAATATGCTTATTTCTAATAACAATATGGGGCTTTAGACTTGGTATCTATCTTTTAATTAGAAATGTTAATAAGACTGAAGATATTAGATATGTTAAAATTAGAGAAGCTAGAGGAGATATTGGTCTTTATTTAACAGCTTACTTAATCCAAATAATTTTAATTCCAATTATATCATTGCCCCTGATCAGCATTTTAGACACAAGTAATGATCTAAGTTTTGTCCATTGGGTAAGTTTATCGATAGCACTTTCAGGAATTCTTATTGAAACGATAGCTGATATACAATTATCCAAATTTAAATTAGATCAAAATAATATTAATAAAGTTATGGATAAAGGGCTTTGGTATTATTCAAGACACCCTAATTATTTCGGGGATAGTATATTTTGGTGGGGTATTACAATTTACTGTTTTGCATTATCCAACAATTTATTAATTTTTATTGCTCCAATAATAATGACTTACTTATTACTTAGGGTTTCTGGTGTGACTATGTTAGAAAATAGATTATCAAAAAAGAAGCATGGTTATACTGAGTACATAAACTCTACTAGCTCTTTTATAATATTACCAAAGAAGAAATCTAAATGAGTGAATTAGAACTTAAATATCCAAAAAATAGGTTGCGACGAACTCGTCAAGCTAAATGGATTAGAAACCTTACTCAAGAAAGTATGCTTAGTTCAAACGATTTAGTTTGGCCAGTTTTTGTATGTGAAGGAAATAATATCAAAGATGAAATTCAATCAATGCCTAATGTTTATAGGTATTCGATAGACAATTTAAATGAGGTCTATGATATTGCTGGTGAGCATAAAATAAATCTTATAGCTATATTCCCGTTCACGCCTCAGGAGCTAAAAACAAAATATGGAGATGAAGCACTCAATCCAAATAATTTAGTTTGTAGGTCTCTTGAAAAGCTTAAAAGTCATAAGTCTGACTTTGGTATTATGTGCGATGTTGCATTAGATCCATATACAGATCATGGCCATGATGGATTATTAAGCGACGAAGGTAAGATTCTAAACGACGAAACTAATGGTATTTTAGTTAAACAATCTATCATGCTTGCTGAACATGGTGCAGATATAATTGCCCCTTCAGATATGATGGATGGTAGGATTGGCATGATTAGAGACGAGTTAGAAAGAAATAAATTTGTGGATACCCTCATTTTGTCTTATGCGGCAAAATATTCATCAAGCATGTATGCGCCATTTAGAGATGCTGTCGGCTCATCCAAGAATTTAAAGACAGATAAAAAAACTTACCAAATGAATATATTGAATTCTGATGAAGCAATTAGAGAGGCATCAATGGACATAACTGAAGGGGCCGATATGATAATGGTAAAACCTGGAATTAGCTATTTGGACATCATATACAGAATTAAGAATGAACTTAAGTATCCTACATTTGCCTACCAAGTTTCAGGTGAGTACTCACTTATTAAATTCGGATCACAACAAGGTATAATTAACGAAGAAACTATGGTTATAGAACAATTGTCTTCATTCAAAAGAGCAGGGGCAGATGCAATAATTACTTATTATGCGCCTGAAGTTTCAAAATTTTTAAAACTAATTGGTTAAACGTTTTATTAAACTTGATGTATCAAGTTTATTTCCGCCTAAATCTTGAATATCGCTATAGAATTTATCGACAATTTTAGTCACCTCTAAATTAATGCCGTGTGTATCTGCTTCTGCAAATGCAATTGAAAGATCTTTTCTCATTAAATCAACTGCAAAACCAAAGTCGAATTCTCCCGCTACCATTGATTTAAAGCGATTATCCATTTGCCATGATTGTGCTGCGCCTGATGAAATTACTTCCAATACATCATCAGGGTTTAAATTAGTCTGTTTCATAAAATAAATAGACTCTGATAAGCCTTGAACTAGACCTGCAATACAAATTTGATTAATTATTTTCGTTAGCTGACCAGATCCCGAAGGGCCCATATATTTTATTTTTTTTCCATATGATCCTAATATTTCAATACTTCTTTCATATGCCTTCTCTGAACCTCCAATCATTATACTTAATTGGCCTTTTTCCGCTCCCGCTTGTCCACCTGATATTGGGGCATCAAGGAAACTAACACCTAAATTTTCTAAGTTTTTTTCTACTTCTCTTACAATTCTTGGAGATACAGTTGAATGATCAATGAATATTGACTTTTCTTTAAGAGAATTTAGGCAGCCTTTATCTTTTGAGGTAATTTCTTTTAAATCTTCATCATTGCCTACACATGAAATAATAAAATCATATTTTTGATTAGTTTCTGATAATTTATCAACAACTTTCCCTTTATAATTTTTAATCCAATTATCACATTTACTTTTTGTACGATTATAAATAGAAACATCATATTTTTTTGATAGGTAGCCAGCCATTGGAGAACCCATTTTTCCAATTCCTATAAAAAGAATATTATACATTAAAAATATCCATCATTCTTTGCATAGAGCTTATGGTTACAAGCAAAGGCATTCTAAATAATCTTCCTCCAGGAAAATTTTTGTGTTTTATCTTTTCAAATGCCTCGAGTTCCTTTGTTTTTTCACTTACCATATTTTCTGCTAAAATCTTTCCAGCAATTCCAGTTAAAGCAACTCCATGTCCTGAGAAGCCTTGAGCATAATAAATTTTATCATTCACCATCCCAATGTCAGGTACTCTATTCATTGTTAGTGCTATTAATCCACCCCAGATATAATCAATTTTTAATTCACTTAAATTTGGATAAACTTTATTTAATTGCCTCTTGGTTCTCTTTTTTAATCCCTCTACAATCTTTAATGAATAGCCTACTGCACCACCAAATATCATTCTCTTGCTGTCAGATAATCTATAGTAATTTAAATCAAAATTTGTATCACTAACGCAATAATCATTTGGTAGTATTTCTCTCTGTAAATTTTGACTTAAAGGCTCAGTACAGACAATATAAGTAGCACATGGCATTATTCTATTTTCAATACCTAAATTGAGACCTTTTATATAGGCGTTACAACATACTGCTATTTTTTTAGCTTTTACCATCCCTCTATCTGTAAGAACCTCAACCCTATGACTTGTTTGATTAATCTTAGTGACTACAGATCTTTCATAGAGTTTTACATTTAATTTTTCTGCCGCTTTTACCAAACCCAATGCATATTTTATTGGATGTAAATGCCCCGCCCCTTTATCAAGTACACCCCCGTAGTAAAGTGATGAGCCAATTTCTTTATCGACACTATTTTTGTCTAGAAGTTCTAAATTATTATAGTTGTATGTTTTTATTTTATACTCTCTATTTTCTTCGTACTCTCTGAGTTTGGCTGGGCTAGTAGCGGCGCTAATTCCGCCATTTTTTTTATCACATTCAATGCCAAATTCTCTTATTCTGTCATCAATTAAATCTACAGAAGCTTGCGATATATCCCATATTTGCCTTGCAAGTTTAATTCCATATTTCTTTTCAATTACGTCTATACCCCATGATACGTCATTCCAGATTTGGCCTCCATTTCTCCCCGAAGCGCCCCATCCAAATAAATTTTGTTCAATAACAATTACCTTTAGTCCTTTTTTTGCAGCCTCAATAGCTGTTGATAGTCCTGAAAAGCCTCCACCGACTACACAGATGTCACACTCATGATTATCAATTAGTTGATCATAAGGTTTCTTTAGGGTCTCTATATTTAATGCATAGTAACTGTCTGGATAGTTTTCCATATAAAACTAAGATAGATATTAAATTTTGGAATGTAAACTTTTAGGTTCAATTTTACCAGCTTGGGCTCTTTTACCCAACCATTTTTTTATTTCATTTGCCGCCAAAAGAGTCTTACCATTATTCTCATTTAAAATACCTTCCTTAGAGTCAAAGCAAATACCACTCAAAGTTTTTCCACTTTTGAATTTCTGTAATGTCACCCCTCTTCCTTTTTGCATTAAAGGTATTTCTGAATGATCAAAAATTAGAAGTTTTATCGCTTTCTTTTCACCACTAAAAACAGCTATTAAATCTCCTTTTTTTTGAAAACAGGAAGTGGCTTTATCATTACCTTTTAAATTCATAACCCTTTTCCCCGATTTAGTAGACGCCATTAAATCTGAGGTATTTACGAAAAATCCCTTGCCTGCACTACTGGTAATTAGAAATTCCCTCTCTTGCTCATAAGTAGTTGCAAATAAAATTTCTTCATTATCATTTTTGTCTATCAATAGACTGACAGGATCCCCAAAACCTCTTCCTGCAGATATTTTGTTACAATTAATTGTATAAAATTTACCTAAAGTAGAAAAAAGCAGAAGTTTACTATTATTTTTTAATTTTATAATAAATTTCTCAGCATCTCCTTCTTTATACTTTACGTTTGTATAATCATCCTGATGTCCTTTTATAGTTTTTATCCATCCATTTTTTGAGAGTATCACTGTTACGGGATCTTTACTTTCAAATTCTTCAGTCGAGTAGTCAATTTCTTTATATTCTGTATTAACAACAGTTTTTCTATTTGTAGTATTTTCATCTTTTGAAAATATTTCTAAACTTTTCGAGAATTCTAAATTTAATTCCTTTATTTGCTCTTTTTTTGATTTTAGTAGTTTGTTTAATTCTTTCTTGTATATATTCAAATCTTGATTTTCTTTTTTGATTTCTTTTTCTTCTAATTTTTTTAATTGCCTTAGCCTCATTGCCAGTATCGCTTCGGCTTGCCTTTTATTTATTCTAAATACGCTAATCAACTTTTTCTCAGGATCTGCTTCTGTTCTAATAATTTTAATTACTTTGTTTAAATTTTTATAAACTATTAAAAAACCTCTAAGTATTTCAAGCCTATTCTCAGTTTGAATTAATCGATACTTTGTCCTTCTCTTTAAAACATTAAATCTATGGTCAATAAATGATTTTAAGCTCTCTTTAAGTGAAAATAATTTTGGCTCGAGTTTGTGATTGATTGCATTAAAATTAATGGCATATCTAATTTCTAAATCTGAATTCTTACATAAGTCCTCAAAAATTACTTCAGCTTTAAAACTTCTATTTTTTGGAATGAGAACTATTCTGATGTCTTCTGCAGACTCATCTTGAATTGCCTCTAGGTAATTTGCTTTCTTATTATCAATAAGATCAGATATTTTTTCTATAATTCTGGCTTTATTTACTTGATAGGGAATTTCATAAACGATAATTTGATATTGACCTCTTCCAAGGTCTTCTTTTTTCCATCTTGCCCGAAGCCTTATTGTTCCCTTTCCTTTGACATAGGCGTCTTTCAATGCATCATCACTGTCAATGATTTCTCCTCCTGTTGGAAAATCTGGTCCTGGAATAAGCTTTAGTAATTGTGAGTTAGTATAATTTGGATTTTTTAATAATTTTGATAAAGCCTTAAATAATTCATTGATATTATGGGGAGGAATATTTGTCGCCATTCCAACTGCAATTCCTGAACTTCCATTAGCTAGCAAATTTGGAAACGCTGATGGAAGAACTATTGGCTCGTGATCGATGCCATCATATGTATTTATATAGTCAATGGTATCCTCTGATATATCTTTTAGCATTAGCTCTGCTAACGCAGTCAATCTTGCCTCTGTATATCTCATTGCAGCTGCATTATCTCCATCAATGTTGCCAAAATTTCCTTGGCCATCAACTAATGGATACCTTGTTGAAAAATTCTGAGCTAATCTCACGAGTGCTTCATAAACAGACTGATCTCCATGTGGGTGAAATTTACCAATTACATCGCCAACTATTCTTGCTGATTTTTTAAAACCAGAACTTGAGTTTAGCCTTAATTGAAACATTGCGAACAATAGCCTTCTATGAACCGGTTTTAGCCCATCACGAATATCTGGTAGCGCTCGATGAGTAATTGTTGAAAGTGCGTATGCTAGATACTTTTCTTCTAACGCGTCAGTGAAGTTAATGTTTTTGATTTTCATTTTATAATTGAAATTTTTAGATGATTCCTGCTTTTTGGGAAATTAAGATTATTTGGCTCATAAAATCTTTTACGAAAAAAATGCTCTGTCAGACTAAGTGCGTTCTCTAAATCCTCATTATTATATTCAGACGATCTGTTGATTAAAAAGTTGGGTAGTTTAAATAGTTTATCTTTATAAGATCCTGCTCCTTCTATGGTTACAGCCCTTCCACTACTTGGCGAAACAAACTTTAAATTTTCTTTCTCAGATGTCACTGCACATTCAGTTAAATCTAGTCCATAACCGATATCTGACAGTAAATCAATTTCCCAAAAAATATAACTTTTGATCCAATCTTCTCTATTTTTACATATATCTTTTATTAGACTTAGTGACTTTTCATACATAAACGCATTTTGCTGTTTCTCTGCCATAGTAGATATAATTATTGAACAAATAGAATTTATGCCATGCAAATTTACTTTACGATTCAATATATAAGATGACCACAATTTAATAGGTTCAACGGTATAATTACCCAAGTGGCTTTCTAAACGTCCAGACCAATTTAACATTACTTCGTTTCCTGGCTCTATTACTGCACGTAAGTTTTTTGAATGTATTCCTCTAATTAATCCTTTATGTCTTCCATGGTCTTCTGTAAACGCATCTAAAATATAAGATGACTCGTTATATTTTTTAAATCCTAATACAAATCCTGTTCCAGACCACCTCATATTTTCTTTTCTTTAGTCAGCTTTACAAATAAAAATAGGTGAATCTTTTTGTTTTCAAATCTTGCAATTTCTTTTCTTGAAGCTTGACCAATTTCTTTCAACATTGAACCTTTCTTTCCAACAAGTATATTCTTATGTGATTGTCTTTTAACTACAATCGATTGGTATATTTTGATTTGACCTGCAACCTTGTTAATCTTTTCAGTTACGACATCACACTTATAAGGTATCTCTCTATGTATCTTATCTAGTATTTTTTCTCGTGTTACTTCTGAGTAAAATAGCTTCTTCTTAATCTGTATATTACTATAAGGCTTGCTTTTTATTGAAGTTTTAGTAGTAAATTTCTTTGAAAATTTTATGAGATTTGCAACTCCTTCACCTGTGAGACTTGAGATTGGAAA
>QCMV01000010.1 GCA_003213515.1 Pelagibacteraceae bacterium AG-422-N09
AGTCGTATAAGCCAAATAAAGCTGACTGGCTTGAAGGTTCATGGAAAGGTATAACGGTAGCATCAATCGATGCAAGAAGAGGTAAAACAGCTATTACTGTAAATGAGCTTTTAAAAATTGGGGAAGAAATACATACCATTCCAGAAAACTTTAACCCGCATAGAAGAATAAAAAAAATTTATGATGATAGGTTATCAAGTATACAAACAGGTAATGGAATTGACTGGGCAACTGCTGAGTCTCTCGCATTTGCTTCATTGTTATCGGAAGGTTATGGAGTAAGGCTTTCAGGTCAAGACTCGGGCAGAGGCACTTTTAGTCAAAGACATGCAGTTCTTTATGATCAAGTAAGCGAGAAAAGATTTGTACCATTGAGACATTTTAGAAAAAAACAAGGATTTTTTGAAATCATTGATAGCTTTTTATCTGAGTATGGTGTTTTGGGTTTCGAATATGGTTATTCACAAGTTGATCCAAGAACTCTAGTGCTTTGGGAGGGTCAATTTGGTGACTTTGCAAACAATGCTCAGACAATAATTGACCAATTTATAACTACTGGTGAGAGAAAATGGTTAAGAATGTCAGGTCTGACATTGCTTTTGCCTCACGGCCATGAAGGTCAGGGGCCTGAACACACAAGTGGAAGATTAGAGAGATTTTTACAAATGTGTGCCGAGGACAATATTCAAGTTGTTAATTGTACTTCACCCGCAAATTATTTTCATGCTCTTAGAAGACAGCTTCATAGAGATTTCAGAAAACCACTAGTTATCATGACACCTAAATCTACATTAAGGCACAAAAAAAATACATCTAGTATTGAAGAATTTACAAATGGATCAACCTTTCATCGAATTTTAAGAAAAGAACTGACTTCAGAACAAAAATCAAAAATAAATAGATTGCTTTTATGTTCTGGAAAAATATATTTTGAGCTTGATGACCATATTGAAAAATTAAAAAAAGATAATGTACACATTTTAAGATTTGATCAATTGTATCCATTTCCTTATGAAGTTTTAAAAGAAGAAGTGTTACAGTTTCCAAATGCTGAAATATTTTGGGTTCAAGAAGAGCCATCAAACATGGGAGCATTCAGATTTGTTAAACATCGTATTGAGTCAGTATTACAGGTAATAACTGGAAAATATAAAGAACTACTATTTATAGGCAGAAAGGCATCCGCATCTCCTGCTACTGGTATAGCTAATCGTCATGCAGAAAATCAAGCCAATATTATAAAGTTAGCTGTAGAGAGCGATATAAATGAAATTAAACAACACAAGGACGGCGTAACATTAGTTAAATTTAAACTGCCGATTGAATAATAATCTTAAAGTGTTAAATATTAAATATGTCTGTTGAAATCAAAGTTCCTTCTCTCGGAGAAAGCGTTGTAGAGGCAACGGTTGCAAAATGGTATAAGAATGAAGGTGACTCTGTATCCGTCGATGAACCACTGCTTGAGCTTGAAACAGATAAAGTAACTCTTGAAGTTCCTTCACCATCAAATGGCTGTATACAAACAATCAATGCAGAAGAAGGTTCAACTGTTGAAGTTGGTGCAATCTTAGGGTCTATTGATGAAAATGCATCTACAGACCAAAAAGTTAAACAATCAGAACCAGTAACTGAAAAATCAGTTACGACTCCGGAAAAAATTATTCCTGAAGAAGTAAAGTCTCCACCAAAAGAAGAGATGCCCATTCAAATTGATAATTTAAATAATCAAAAATTATCTCCTGCTGTAAGAAAAATTGCTGCTGAAAAGAATATAAATATTAATACTGTAACCTCTTCAAGAGAGGATGGTAGAATTACTAAATCTGACGTCATAAATTATCAAAATATAGAAAAACAAGAAAATACTCCTCAAACAATTAGACAAACCGATAAAAGAGAAGAACGAGTGCCCATGTCGCGTTTAAGGCAAACCATAGCGAAACGTCTAAAGGATGCTCAGAATAATGCCGCTATGCTCACAACATTTAATGAGGTTGATATGAGTGAGCTTATAAAGACACGTAATGATCATAAATCAGAATTTGAAAAAAAGTATGGCGCGAAATTAGGCTTCATGTCTTTTTTTGTGAAAGCATGTATAACTGCGCTGAGAGATATTCCTGAAGTAAATGCAGAAATTGAAAACAACGACGTCATTTATAAAAACTTTTACAATATTGGTGTTGCTGTTGGAACTGATCAAGGCCTCGTCGTACCCGTTGTTAAAGACGCCGATAAAAAATCTCTTGTTGAAGTAGAAAAAGAAATCTATCAACTGGGACAGAAAGCTCGTTCTGGCCAATTAAGTATTGAAGATATGCAGGGTGGTACATTTACAATATCCAATGGTGGCGTTTATGGATCTTTAATGTCAACTCCAATATTAAATCCACCTCAATCAGGAATATTGGGAATGCATAAAATAGAAGAAAGACCCATAGCTATTGATGGTGAAATAACAATTAGACCCATGATGTATCTTGCCCTTTCATACGATCATAGAATAGTAGACGGAAAAGGAGCCGTAACTTTTTTAGTGAGAGTTAAAGAAGGTCTAGAGGATCCAAGTAGATTATTGTTAGGAGTTTAATTTGGAACAATTTGATATCACAGTGATTGGCAGCGGGCCTGCTGGTTACGTTTGCGCAATTAGGGCATCACAACTTGGATACAAAGTTTGTTGTATCGAAAAGGGGCAAACGCTTGGCGGTACCTGCTTAAATATTGGATGTATTCCCTCAAAATCTCTATTGCATTCTTCTCATTTATTTCATCAAGCTTCAGAACTTAATAAATTAGGCATTAATTTTGATAACGTATCGTTTGATCTAAATAAAATAATGAAATCTAAAAATGAAAGCGTCGAGTCACTTACAAGTGGTATCGACTTTCTTTTTAAAAAAAATAAAGTTACAAGAAAATTAGGATTTGCGAAGTTCATTGATAATGAGCAAATTGAGATTTTAACTGGTGATAGTTCTGAGGTTATTAAATCGTCTAAAACAATTATTGCTACAGGTTCAGAAGTTGTTTCACCTGAGGGAGTGGTCATTGATGAAATTGATATCTTATCATCTACTGGAGCTTTAAGTTTATCGTCTGTTCCTAAGCACTTAATGGTTATTGGTGCAGGCTACATTGGCCTGGAAATGGGATCTGTTTGGTCAAGACTAGGGTCAAAGGTAACGGTTATTGAATACGCTGATCGAATACTTCCTGGAATGGATAAAGAAATTTCTGATGCTTTTCAAAAAATACTCATTAAACAAGGATTTGATTTTAAGCTCTCTACTGCTCTAAGAAAGGTAAATAAAAGCAACGGTTCGCTTTCTGTTTTGGTTGAAAACAATGGTCAAACTCTTGATATGGATTGTGACAAAGTTTTAATATCGACTGGTCGAAAACCTTACACTTTTGGTCTGAACTTAGAGAAGATAGGAGTAAAAACAAATGATAAAGGCTTTATTGAGACTAATCAGCATTTTAATACTTCGATTGAAAATATTTATGCAATCGGTGATTGTAAAGTAGGACCAATGCTTGCCCATAAAGCTTCAGAAGAAGGCACTGCTGTAGCCGAGATTATTGACGGTCAGGCTGGACACGTTAACTATAATACAATTCCATCGGTTATTTATACTGCCCCAGAAGTTGCATCAGTTGGAAAAACAGAGGAAGAATTAAAGAAAAACAACATCACATACAAAATAGGTAAATTTCCGTTTTCAGCAAATGGTAAAGCTAAAGTGATGAATGAAACAAGCGGGTTTGTGAAGATCTTATCTGATAAAAATACAGATGAAGTATTAGGTGTTCATATCATTGGAGCAGACGCCGGCAACCTTATCGGCGAACTCACAATTGCAATGGAATTTGGAGCATCAGCTGAGGATATCGCAAGAACGTGTCACGCACATCCCACTCTAACAGAATCAATAAAAGAAGCTGCGTTAAACGTGGATAATCAAGCTATTCATATTTAGCTTCCTTTTTTGTCATTAATAAAGTCATCAAGTACAGCCAGACTGCTACAACTAAATGATAAAAATGCCAGCTGAGGTTTGGTTCAAACAGCTGAACCTGTCTAATAATAAAATTAAACAGTATTATTGAAAAAATGAAGCTTGATACGAAACGAGAAGAAATTTTATCTCTTGGTATTAAAAAAGAAAAAATTATTCCAAGAACAAGCCACATAACAGCATACATAATGATTAAACTCTTTGCTTGAAAAAAAATATATATACTTATCGATGCCATTATTAGTGCAAAAATTAAAATCATCTTTTCATTTAGGAACTGACTTTTTTTAATGACGTCTATCGTGATGAGTGGCACCCCGAATAGAAGTGATAGAGCTGTGAACAATTGATGTGAAGACTGCAGCTCGGTATGCATGTTAAGACCGAATCTAAGGGTTGCTAAAAAAGCTGCGACTGCCAGTACTAAAACTCCAGCAGCAGCAAAGTTTTGCTTATGTTGCAAAAAGACTCTTATTGAGTATGCGCCAGCTATTACAATTAGTATTTCAGAAAGAGCAAAATGAGCTGGAGGTGTCATTAATGACTTTTTATCGCTCTGTTATAGTCTTCTTTAATTTGAGTTGAAGTTTTTCGAGTTCCGTCATGAGACCATCCAGGAGGGCCAAAAAGATACATAAATCTATCTTTAAGAGAAATACCACGCATTGAAATATCTTTAAATATATTTGCATATTCTTCAAATAATATCCTAAGAGGATTTAAAGATGTCATAGGAACCACTAATCCATAGTCACAAGGTTCTTTTGGATCTTCAGCAACAAATGTTCCAAACATTCTATCCCAAACCATTAGTGTTCCAGCATAATTTGCATCAAGGTACTTCGGATTCCTTGCATGATGAACTCTATGGTGTGAAGGCGTGTTAAATAAATACTCATACCAACGTGGTAACTTATATATAGTTTGAGTGTGGCATAAATATTGGTAGTAGCCGTTTATAAATACACAAAATAAAACCATTAATGGATCAAAGCCAATGATTACAAGTGGAATTTTAAGCATTCGAGTCCCAGTGAAGTGTTTTGTAAATGGTTGCCTTGCACCCACATCGATGCCCATTCTTTCTGAAGAATGATGAGTTCGATGCAGTCCCCAGCCCCATCGCCATCGATGACAAATCCTGTGATGTAAATAAAAAGTTAAATCGTCAAGTATGAAACATAATACCAGAGCACTTAGGGTAAATGGGAATGTATAAATCTGAAATTCCTTAGCCCAAAATAGTGCTCCTAATGTTATAAAAGCAAATATTCCATTAACAGGGTAACTTAAAATTCCCATGGACATATTTAATATCCATTCTTTAAAATCATTTTTGCCTTTCAATTTAAAGAAATATATGGCTAATGTTTCTACGATTGCTATTCCGACCAAAATTGGTACCAATAACCAGAAAAGTTCTAAAGCAGAATACTGAAACAGAAAATCAACTGACATTTTTAAAACTCTCTAACATGTTGCCCATCATCTTATGTATTATATTAACACCCTGAAGTGGTCTTATAAATACTTTAAACTCAGTAATTAGTCCAGCTTCATTCCATGTAATAAGGTCAATTCCATTAATATCAGTATCTTCAATAGTCAAAGTAAATTCAAGGCTGGCATTTGTCTCTCCAATTATTTCTTTATGATATTTAAAATTCGAAGCATTAAATACTTCTGATGCAGCCATTAAATATTTTAATGTGATATCTTTTCCTCGCTGAGGTGTATACACAACTGGAGAATAAAAAATTACATGTTCATCTAGTATCTGAGTGAGAGCATTATAATCACGTAGATTTACAACATCATGCCATTTTGAAATAGGGTTTTGCATATTATTTAATATATAATTTTTTTACTTCTTAGCAAGCGGATGGGTTTTTGAATATGCTTCATATAGCCGCTCAGTTTCAACTTTGGTATATCTTTGAGTTGTGGATAGACTGCTATGTCCTAATAATTCCTGAATTGTTCTCAGGTCTCCGCCTGAGTCTAGTAAATGTGTGGCAAAACTATGTCTCAACGCATGAGGGGTTGCAGTTTCAGGTAAAGACAAATTATGTCTGATTTTTTCCAAAGTATATTGAATAATTCTTGGACTAAGACGGTTCATTCTTTTACCTAAAAAAAGTGGATCACCATTTTCAAAACCTTTTGGACACTCTTTTATATATTCTTTTATTTCGTACTTAATAAATTCCATTAAAGGAACGAGTCTTTCTTTGTTACCTTTTCCTCTAATAACCAGATATTCATTCTCATTAATATCTTCATAATTTAAATTTAATGCCTCAGATATTCTCAATCCGCATCCATATAAAAGCATTAGGATTGACTTATTTCGTAACCCTACCCATTTCTCTTTTTCAATTTCTTGTGAATATTTAATAGCTTCAATTGCAAGATCAGCTGAAATTGGTCTGGGCAAAGACTTTTTTGTTTTTGGAGATTTTAAAGATTGTATCGTACTATTTTTTATTTTTTCATGCTTTACTAAGAAATTAAAAAAAGATTTTAATGATGATATCATTCTTGCAATAGATGTATTTCCAATGCCTCGATTTCTTAAAAAAGATAAAAAACTTCTGAAGTCAGAAATTTGCATACTATCAAGATCACGTATTGATAAGTTCCCCCCAAAATGATCATTTGAAAAAATTAAAAATTTTTCAATGTCATTTTTGTAGCTTATAAGTGTGTTATCACTTAAGTTTCTAACTTTTTGTAAATTCTCAATCCAATCGTGAAAGCATTCTTTAACTTGATTATTCACGCACTAAAGAATTTTTTGATTTGTTTTTTTCCAATCATCGAGAAAAGCTTTTAAACCTTTATCTGTTAAGGGATGCTTATATAGCTTTGCAAGCGTTGCAGGCGGCAAGGTGACTACATCAGCACCAATCATTCCAGACTCAATAACATGATCAACAGTTCTAACTGAAGCAACTAATATTTTTGTTTTCATATTTTTATAATTTGAATATATCGCTTTGATTTCTCTAATTAGGTTCATTCCATTTTCACCTATATCATCTAATCGTCCAACAAATGGAGATATATATGTTGCTCCGCATTTAGCAGCAATTAATGCCTGTGCAGCTGAAAAACATAGGGTTACATTGGTCTTGATCTTTTTGCTGCTTAGTATCTTACAAGCTTTAAGTCCTTCTTCTGTTAAAGGTAACTTAATAACAATATTTTTAGATATTTTTGATAGTATTTTTGCTTCTGCAATCATTCCCTTGCATTCAATGGCTGTAACTTCAGCACTGATCGGCCCTTTTATCATTATAGAAATTTCTTTAAGTATTTTTTTAAAATCTTTTCCTGATTTGGCCACTAATGATGGATTGGTTGTAATTCCATTAATCAAGCCGGTTTCTTTAAATTCTCTAATTACTTCTACATCTGCTGTATCTAAAAAGAATTCCATAACAAATAATATTTTGACTGATATATTTATATCATAGTTAGAGATTCAAACAAAATTTATGAAAAAAATTATTTACTATATAGATGTCTTATTAGCTCACAATGTAAGTGAAGAATTTACCTATAAGCATGAAACAATTGAAAAACCTAGAGTTGGAATGATTGTTTTAGCTCCTTTGCGCTCAGGAGAAAAAATTGGAGTTATCACCAAAGTAAACAGTGTTTTAAATGATTCAAAAATAAAGTTGAAATTTATAAAAGAAATTTCACCCGAATATAGGCTGAATTCAAAAATGATAAAGTTTTTAAATTGGGTTAGTAATTACAATTTAATTGATAGAGGTTTAGTTCTCAAAATGATTTTGTCGCATAGTAAATTTTATTTTAAGAAGAAAAAAACAAAAGAACTCACTTCGAATATTAAAAAAAATGTTAAGGCAATAAAGCTAAGTTTGGAGCAAAAAAGGGCTTCTCAAGATATACTAAAAATTTTCCAGCAACGAAATTTTAAGCCTGTCCTACTTGATGGTGTCCCTGGATCTGGAAAAACAGAAGTTTATTTTGATGTTATAAAAAAATTTATTAAAGACGGTGAACAAGTTTTAATTATGTTCCCAGAAGTTTCATTGACAGGAGATTTTGTAAATAGAATTGAAGAAAGATTTGGGTTTTCACCAGTAGTTTGGCACTCAAAGATAAGTACTGCTTATAAAACAAAAGTATTAAAGAGCATTATTGATGGCACTTCTCAAATTGTTATTGGTGCTCGTTCCTCTTTATTTCTACCATACAAAAACCTATCAATGATTGTCTTAGATGAAGAACATGACAGCTCTTATAAACAAGAAGAACAAGGTATATACCACGCACGGGATATGTCAGTCGTTAAGAGTTCAATAGAAGATATTCCAATTATTTTAACAAGCGCTACCCCATCGCTCGAGACAATTTTTAATGTGATGAATAAAAAATATAATAAAGTTTCAATTAAAAATAAGTATTTTAATCAAGAAGAAAATGAAATCTTCATAGTTAATATGAAAAAGGAAAAATTAAAAAAAGATCAATGGTTATCTGAAAAACTCATTAAAGAAATCAGTCAGACATTGAAAAAAAAACAGCAGACATTGCTTTATATCAACAAAAGAGGATATGCACCCGTAATTATTTGTAAGTCGTGTGGGTATAAAATAACATGTAAAAACTGCTCAAGTTACTTAGTAGAACATTTAAAAAATAAAAAATTACTATGTCATCACTGCGGTCATAGTATTTTAACAAAGGCCTTAGAATGTCCTTCATGTCAAAATAATGATAGCCACTTTATTGATTATGGAGCCGGCATTGAAAAAATATTTACAGAAATTTCAAAAACTTTTCCCTTGGCAAAGATATGTCTATTCTCTAGTGATCATATAAAATCACAAGATGATTTAGAAATTAAAGTAAAAAAAATTAAAGATCATGAATACGACATTATTATTGGAACTCAACTTATAACTAAGGGTTATCACTTTCCCAATCTTGCATGTGTTGGAATAATCGACGCAGATATGACACTAAAAGGCGGTGATCTGAGAGCTTCTGAAAAAACTTATCAGGCCTTATACCAAGTATCTGGAAGAGCAGGACGGGCTCAAACAAAAGGAAGAGTGATTATTCAAACATATTATCCTGAAAACGAAACTATTCAGTCTCTTGCACAATTAGATCGAGATGCATTTTATGAAAATGAAATATATTATCGCAAGCTTAATAACCTTCCACCCTCAGGAAAAATGGCAGCAATAATTGTTAGTGGGAATAATATTGCCAAGGTAAGGGAGCAATGCAGTATCATGTTTGGTTCTATACCAAATATTTCAGAACTTGAAATATATGGTCCAGCGCCAGCCCCATTGTCCAAGTTAAAAGGACGCCACAGGCAGAGATTTTTGATACATGACAAAAAAGCCAGAAATATGCAAAAAATAGTCAATGCTTGGCTCAAGAATTCCAAATCATTATCGAGCGTAAACATATCTGTGGATATCGACCCATTTAGCTTTGTATAAAATTCGAATTGCGACATTCCAATACTTGAAAAATATGAGAGTTAATGGTACGGAAAGAGTGAATTTTTAAGGAATTTCCACATAATGGCTAACGCAAGTACAAGACAAATCGCATCAGTTGATAGATATGCTAATGCATTATTCCAGCTGGCAAAAGAGGCCAAAGTACTCGAAACTGTTTCTAGTGAACTTTTAAATTTAAGAAAAATACTGAATGAAGATGATAATTTACTATCCATGGTTAAGAATCCTTCAATAAGCAAATCTAATAAATTTAATTTTTTTAATACACTTTCTGAGAAGATTGAAATGTCTAAGCTGGCAAAAAATTTTATTGGAGTAATAATTAATAAAAACCGAATAAACTACTTAATGGATATAATTAATTCATTTGAGAAATTAATGTCTGGACTTAAGGGTGAGATGTCAGCAACAATTACTTCAGCTAAAGTTCTGAAAGAAGAAGAATTAAAACATATTAAGGATAAACTCAAAGATAAGTTTAGTTCAGAATTTAATATTAACACTATAGTTGATGAGACTTTAATTGGGGGTCTTAAAATACAAGTTGGTAGTCAAATGATTGATAGCAGTATTAAAAATCAACTCCAAACATTAAAAGAAAAAATGAAAGAGGTCGCTTAATGGACATACAACCATCAGAAATATCAAAAATACTCAAAGAAGAAATTAAAAATTTTGGATCTGACTCTGAAATTACAGAAGTTGGTCAAGTTCTTTCAATTGGAGATGGTATCGCAAGAATCTACGGACTTGATAATGTTCAGGCTGGTGAGATGGTAATGTTTGATGATGGTACAAGAGGAATGGCTCTTAACCTTGAGGATGATAATGTGGGTGTTGTGCTATTTGGAAGTGATGCAAATATTAAAGAAGGTGATACGGTTAAAAGGACAAATTCTATTGTTGATGTTCCAGTAGGTAAAGAGTTGCTTGGAAGAGTTGTAGATGCACTTGGAAATCCAATAGATGGAAAAGGAAATATTGAGTCACAGAATAGAAGTCGTATTGAAGTTAAAGCGCCAGGTATAATACCAAGAAAATCAGTATCCGAACCAATGCAAACAGGTCTTAAAGCGATCGACAGCTTGATTCCAATTGGCAGAGGGCAACGTGAATTAATTATTGGTGACAGACAAACTGGAAAAACAGCAATTGCTATTGATACTATCATAAATCAAAAATCTATTAATGAATCTGGCGATGAAACTAAGAAACTTTATTGTATTTATGTCGGTATAGGTCAAAAAAGATCTTCGATTGCTCAAACAGTGAAAGCCCTAGAAGACGCTGGTGCCATGGAATATACTACAGTTGTTGCGGCAACAGCAAGTGATGCTGCTCCACTACAATTTCTTGCTCCTTATACTGGTTGTTCAATGGGTGAATATTTCCGTGATAATGGAATGCATGCTCTAATAATTTATGACGATTTATCAAAACAAGCAGTAGCTTATAGACAAATGTCATTACTTCTTAGAAGACCTCCAGGACGTGAAGCATTTCCAGGAGATGTATTTTATCTTCACAGTAGATTACTTGAGAGAGCAGCCAAGATGAATGATGAAAATGGAGGTGGTTCATTAACAGCGTTGCCTGTGATTGAAACTCAAGCAAATGATGTTAGTGCATTTATACCAACAAACGTGATTTCAATCACTGATGGTCAAATTTTTCTAGAAACTGAATTATTTAACCAAGGTATCAGACCTGCAGTTAATGTAGGTTTAAGTGTGTCCCGAGTTGGCTCTGCAGCGCAAACCAAGGCGATGAAGAAGGTTGCAGGCTCGATAAAACTTGAACTGGCCCAGTACCGTGAAATGGCGGCATTTGCCCAATTTGGTTCAGACCTAGATGCCTCGACACAGAAACTATTAAATAGAGGTTCAAAACTTACCGAACTATTAAAGCAAAACCAGTATTCACCGATGACAATTGCAGAGCAAGTTGTTTCAATTTTTACTGGTGTGAACGGTTACTTAGATGATCTGGAGTTGAATCAGATAAGGGATTTCGAAAAAGATCTATTTGAACTTATAAAATCATCTCATTCAGATATTATCGAGTCTATCAATTCGTCTGGAGATTTGAACGATGATACTTCCAGTAAATTAACATCAATAATTGAAGAGTTTAAAAAAAATAGGTAAATGCCAAGTTTAGACGATCTAAAAAAACGAATTGGTAGCGTTAAGTCTACTCAAAAAATAACTAAAGCCATGAAAATGGTTGCGGCTGCAAAATTACGGCGTGCCCAAGAATCTGCTGAGTCAAGTCGTCCTTATTCTGAGACCATGGAAGATCTTATATCATCTATATCGTCTGGGTACTCTCCAACTTCAAATGAAAGAAATTTATTAACCGGAGATAATAAGGACTCAATTCATATGTTGATCCTCTTTACATCTGAGAGAGGACTATGTGGTGGATTTAATTCAATTGTCACTAAATCACTCCGAGATAAAGTAGCGAGTCTTGAGGAGTCAGGCAAACAAGTAAAAATTATTTGTGTCGGAAAAAAGGGTTATGACATTATTAAAAGACAGCATGAAGAAAAAATTGTTGAAGTTGTTGATATGAGATCTGTTAAGTCAGCTTCTTATCAGGATGCAAAAAATATAGCAGACAAAATAATAAAAATGTATTTTGATGAAGAATTTGATAAATGTTCTATATTTTATAATAAGTTTAAATCAGTAATATCACAGATTCCAACTGAACAACAAATTGTTCCAATTGATATTCCTGAAAACGAGTCAGATACAACGAAAAATGACAATACTTTTTTTGAATTTGAACCTGGTGAGAGTGAAATACTCGATGAACTACTCCCGCTGAACTTTACAATACAAATATTTAAAGCTTTACTAGAAAGCGCAGCCAGCGAACAAGGTGCTAGAATGAGCGCTATGGATAATGCATCAAGAAACGCGTCTGATATGATTGATAATTTAACACTATTTTATAACCGTTCCAGACAAGCTGTTATTACTAAAGAGCTTATTGAGATAATTTCTGGAGCAGAAGCAGTTTAATTAAGGAGTAAATATGACAACAAATAATAAAGGTACCATATCGCAAGTTATCGGAGCTGTAGTTGATGTACGCTTTGAAGAAAACTTGCCGCCAATTCTTGCAGCATTAGAATGTAAAGTTGGTGATAAAACTGTGATCCTTGAGGTCGCACAGCATTTAGGTGAGTCTACAGTTAGAACTATTGCTATGGAGTCGACTGATGGAATGACGAGAGGTGACGATGTTGTTGACACCGGTAATCAGATACAGGTTCCAGTAGGCCCTGAGACTTTAGGTAGAATTATGAATGTTGTTGGTGAGCCTGTTGATGAAAGAGGTGAAATTAAATCTGCAGATAAATGGTCAATCCACAGAGATGCCCCTGACTTTGTTGATCAAGCTACAGAAACAGAAATTCTTGTTACGGGTATTAAAGTCGTAGATTTACTAGCACCCTATTCTAGGGGAGGAAAAATTGGTCTCTTTGGAGGAGCAGGGGTTGGTAAAACAGTTATTATCATGGAACTAATAAATAACATTGCAAAAGCTCATGGTGGTTATTCAGTATTTTCTGGTGTTGGAGAAAGAACTAGAGAAGGAAATGACCTTTATCATGAAATGATTGAATCTGGCGTAATTGATTTAGAAGGTAAAGAGTCAAAATGTGCATTAGTTTATGGACAAATGAACGAACCTCCAGGAGCAAGAGCTCGTGTAGCTTTAACAGGTTTGACAGTTGCTGAGTATTTTAGAGACATGGAAGGCCAAGATGTATTATTTTTTGTAGATAATATTTTTAGATTTACTCAAGCTGGTTCAGAGGTGTCAGCTCTGCTTGGTAGAATTCCATCTGCTGTAGGTTATCAACCTACTCTTGCAACTGATATGGGATCACTTCAGGAAAGAATTACATCTACAAATAAAGGTTCAATTACATCTGTGCAGGCAATATATGTTCCTGCTGATGACTTAACTGATCCTGCTCCTGCAACCTCGTTTGCACACCTTGATGCAACAACTGTGCTTTCAAGACAGATTGCAGAGCTTGGCATTTATCCTGCTGTTGATCCGTTAGATAGTACTTCAAGAATATTAGACCCTCGCGTTGTTGGAGATGAACATTATCGAGTTGCAAGAAATGTACAAGCTGTACTGCAGACTTATAAGTCTCTACAGGACATCATTGCAATTTTAGGTATGGATGAGTTATCTGAAGAAGATAAATTAACAGTGGCTAGAGCACGTAAGATTCAAAGATTTATGTCCCAACCGTTCTTTGTTGCCGAAGTCTTTACAGGAACTCCCGGAAAATATGTTGAATTAGAGGATACTATCAAAGGATTTGATGCGATCTGTAAGGGTGAATATGATCATCTACCTGAGGCAGCTTTTTATATGGTTGGTACAATAGAAGAAGCTATTCAAAAAGCAGAAAAAATGGCTGAAGAAGCCGCTGCGTAACTTGAATGTCTGATCAATTTAGCTATAAATTAGTAACGCCTGAAAAAATATACCTTGAGGGTGATGCTCAAATGGTTGTCTTACCCGGTGCGGAAGGTGATCTTGGAGTGCTTCCAAATCACTCAAATATTATTACCTCTCTTAGGCCAGGAATCATAAAAGTAACTAATTCAGATCAAACTCAATCATTGTTTGTTGAAGAGGGCTTTATTAAATTCTCTAACAACGAGCTACTTGTTATAGCTGTGGGTTTGGATGAAGAAGCTGCTTTGAATAATGACTTTATTAATGATAAAATTGAGAATTATTCTTCAGCTCTTGAGACCGCTGATGAGACTCAAAAAATGAAGATTCAGAAAAAAATTGATAGTTTAAAACTTCTTTTAAATTAACTATCAATATTATTAATTTCTTTAAATATGCTTGTATAAAGTCTTCTTTTAAAGGGAACGATTTTTTTTAGTATTTTATCTTGTGTAGACCATTCCCATTTCTTAAATTCTGGTTTCTTTGTTTTAATATTTATATCTTCATCTTTTCCGGTAAAACTTATTATAAACCATTTTTGTTTTTGACCAATAAATCTACCTTTCCAAAGTTTTTTTCTTAAATAAGAAGGAAGTTTATAAAAATACCAAGTTTTACTTTCATATATAATTTTATAATTTTTTTTAATTCCAGTTTCCTCTTTCATTTCTCGTATAACAGCTTTTGCAGGACTTTCTCCTTTATCAATTCCACCTTGTGGCATCTGCCAAGCTGATTTATCTTTATCAAATCTTTGTCCAATAAAAATTTGCTTTTCAGAGTTGAAAATGATCATTCCAACTCCTCTTCTATACCTTGGTTTTTGATCCATTCTGTTCTGTTGCTGAAAATGTTAATTTTATTCAACCATCTTTTCTTTATCAAAAAGATCTAGAGCATAATTTAATTGATTATCGGCTTCTTCGTCCTCATCGTAAATATATTCAACTTCAATATCTGGAGTTATTCCAACTCTATGAATAGAGTCACCAGAAGGCGTATAATAAAGCGCTGTTGTCATTCTGATGGCACTTGAGTCTTTTAATGGAAAGATCGTTTGAACTGATCCCTTCCCGTATGATTGTTCTCCAAGAATAATTGCGCGTTTATGATCTTGAAGCGCACCCGCAACAATTTCGGATGCTGATGCGGATCCCTGATTTATAAGAACAATAATTGGCTTATCGTTAGCAATGTCCCCACCTGACGCTGTAAATCTTGATATATCATTTTTATCCCTTCCCTTTATTGATACAATTTCACCAGATTTTAGGAAGTTATTTGTAACTTTTGCTGACTGATCCAACAAGCCACCAGGATTATTCCTTAAATCAATTATGTAGCCTTCAATATTATTTTTTCCGATACTGTTTGATAATTCTTTTACAGCATTTCTAATGCCTTTATCGGCTTGTTCGCTGAATGATATTAATCTTATGTATCCAATATTACCCTCAGCCTTAAATTTAACTGCTTGTACAGTTATAACCGCCCTTTTTAATGTCACATCTAAGGGGTCTTCTTCTCCGATTCTAACCACTTTTATTGTTAATGATTTACCTACAGGCCCTCGTAAAAGTTCAACAGCTTCATTTAGTGTTAATCCAAGCACGTCAATTTCATCAATATGTGTAATATAATCACCAGGGCGCATTCCTGCTCTCGCAGCCGGAGTGTCATCAATTGGGGAAATTACTTTTACATACCCGTTTTCCATTGTTACCTCAATTCCAAGTCCCCCAAATTCGCCTTTAGTTTCTTCTTGCATATCAGTATAAATTTCTGAATCCATATAGCTTGAAAATGGATCTAATGATTGAAGCATACCGTTAATTGCGTATTCAATTACCTTCTCGTCATCTATATCCTCGACATAATTACTTTTTATAATGTCAAAAACATCCCCAAAGACATCCAATTTTTTATAAAGGTCTTGGTTATTTGCAGAGATATAATTAAAGCTAAAAAGTGATATAACAAACGATAGCGTAATAAACAAAATTTTCATTTTTAAGCTCTATGATATGGATGATTAGATACAATAGTAGCAGATCTATATATTTGTTCTAATAAAATTATTAGTGCAAATGAGTGCGTTAATGTCATTTTACTCAATGAAATAACCTTATTACTTTTTTCTAGTATGCCTTTCTGAATACCATCAGTACTGCCAACAATAAATTTCAAGTATTTGAAATTATTATTAAATAAGAATACTTTTAGGTCTTCAGTTGAAAAATGCTCACCTTTCTCATCAAGGCTTACAAAACACTCATTGGCCTTCTTTTTAACTATTCTATTTTCAATTCCTTTATTATTAATTTTTACTGTTTTTATATCAGTTATAATATTTCTAAACTGTGAAATACGTTTTATATAAATATCATGAAGTCGTTCTTCATGATCATATTTAAATTTATCAAAATGTAGAATTTCAATTTTCATTTAAGGATCAATTATTCAATTTCTGCGGACCACATATTTTCTAAGTTATAAAATTTTCTAATTTCATCTTTGAATAAATGTATAATAACGTCACCACTATCAATTACTATCCAGCCACTGTCTTGGTTTCCCTCAATTGATGGCAGTGTAATATTTAGACTTTTAAGCATTTTATGAACTGATTGGGAAATCGCGTTTATGTGTCTATTTGATGTACCAGTTGCAAATACTAGGTGGTCAGCTAGTGAAGTTTTTTTAGATATATCTATTGAGACTATATCCAGAGCCTTATTATCCTCTAAATCACTTAATATTTTTTTTAGTATTTGAGTCATTTATTATTTCTAATGGCAGTTGATGACTCACTTACATTGAAGTCACGAATAAATATCCAAGCAGGTGATTTGGTAAATATCAACTTTGCATCAGACAATTTTATTTGGTTGTTTTTAAATTTTTCCGCGACTATAGAAGTAAGTGGATTATATAATTTTTCATTACGATTAAATACAGCAATGGGCATTTGATTAAAAATATCTAAATAATTTTTCCATTTATCCATTTCTTCAAAAGAGTCACTACCCATTAAAAATATGAACTCATCCTCGGTAAAGTTAGATTTGATATGTTTCAAATTATCAATTAAAAAATTTGAGTTAGTAATATCCTCAAAAAATTTCAGTTTAATATTGTTATTGCCTATTAGTTTTTTTGCCTGATTATTTCTATCTTCAAATGACATATAATCATCTTTTTCCTTCAATGGATTTTGCTTTGTGATCATCCACCAGACTTCATCAAGATCAAAAATTTGAATTGCCTTGTCTGATAATTTTAAATGTCCTAAATGTGCTGGATTAAATGAACTTCCTAAAATGCCAATTTTCATTTACGGTCTAACCTGTCCATTTCCTCTCACTATATATTTATAAGTTGTCAGCCCTTCTAATCCTACTGGCCCTCTGGCATGCAATTTGCCGGTAGCAATTCCTATTTCAGCACCTAAACCAAATTCACCTCCATCTGAAAATTGGGTTGAGGTGTTATGCATAACAATTGCACTACCTACGGTATTTAAAAACTTTTCAACTTTCTCTTTATCTTCAGAAATAATACTCTCTGTATGACCTGATCCATATGTAGCAATATGTTCTATTGCTTCATCAACCCCTTTAACAGTCTTTATAGATATTATTGCATCTAAATATTCTGTACCCCAATCTTCTTCCGATGCTTTTAGAACTTTGTCTGAGATTTTCATACATACATTATCTCCTCTTACTTCACAGCCCCCATTAATTAAATCAGTAATAATTTTTGGTAAATGAGTATCGACACAGTTTTCATCAATTAATATAGTTTCAGCTGCACCACAAATTCCAGTTCTTCTCAATTTTGCATTTTCTATGATTTTGCTTGCTATTTCTGTATCTGATGTTTCATCAACATATAAATGACATATACCATCGAGATGTCCAATAACAGGTATTTTTGCAGTGTCTTGAACTTTTTTCACTAAACCTTTACCGCCTCTAGGTACTACAACATCAATATATTTTCCCATTTTAGCAAGCATGTAATCTACTGCCGCTCTATCTGTGGTGCTTACATATTGAACAATATGTTCGCTAACAGAATTTTCCTTTAAAGCCCCTTGTATCGATTTTACCATTTCTGAGTTAGTGTTAAAGCACTCAGATCCTCCTCTTAGTATGACGCTATTGCCAGCTTTTAGACATAAAACTGTCGCATCAACTGTAACGTTTGGTCTGCTTTCATAAATAATTCCAATAACACCAAGAGGAACAGACACTCTTTCAACTAACATTCCATTTGGCCTTTTATTAGAATAAAGTTTGTTTCCAACTGGATCTTCTAAAGAAATAACATTTTCAATTGACGACAATATTCCATCAAATCGCTCGTCATCTAGCATAAGTCGATCAACCATTGCATTTGAAAGACTATTTTCAGAGTTACTAATATCTAACGAATTAGCATCTAGAATATTTTTTTTATTTTTTTCTAAACTTACTATAATTGATTTTAAAATATTATTTTTATCTCTTTCGTTCAAAGACCTAATGTCTTTTGAGGCCCTAACACTGTTTTCACCCATCTTTTCTAATTCTAATTCAATACTCATATCAAAACTAAATCGTCCTTATGTATCATTTCTTCTCTGTAAGAGTAACTTAGAATGTTAGCTATTTCATCACTTTTGTGTCCCATAATTTTAATACTTTCTTCTGCAGCGTAACCTGCTAACCCTATACCTATTTTATTTTGGTCAGACGACAATACTTCAATAACATCGCCTCTTTCAAAGTTTCCCTCTACTGACTTTACACCAGCCGGTAAGAGACTGCTTCCTTTTTTAAGTGCATCAACAGCTCCATCATCAATTATTATTTTACCTACGGGCTTCATTGTTCCCGCGATCCATTGCTTGCGTGCTGCCAAGGGGGTCTTAGTTGGTTCAAACCATGTACATGGACGTCCCTCAAATAAGGACTTTACAGGTCTCATTATAGAACCATTAGTAATTGCTAAGTGACAGCCTGATAGCATAGCTGTCTTTGCGGCTTGAATTTTTGTCTTCATTCCACCTTTTCCGTAATCCGAAATTGATTGCCCAATCATTTTTTCAATATCTTTATCAATTTCACTTACCTTGTTTATCAATTTTACATCCTCATCAGTACTAGGATCAGCAGAATAAAGGCCATTAATATTAGATAATAAAATAAGACAATCTGCACTTGTTATTTGAGCCACTCTTGATGCAAGTCTATCATTGTCCCCATATCTTATTTCACTTGTCGCAATTGTATCATTTTCATTAACGACTGGAACAATACCCAGTTTTAATAATGTATCTATTGTTCTTCTGGCATTTATTGATCTTCTTCTTTGTTCAGTATCATCTAAGGTAAGAAGAATTTGGGAAATTTTAATTTCATTTTTTTCAAAGGCACTCTTAAATGAGCCCATCAAATGTATTTGGCCCACAGCAGATACAGCTTGATTCATATCCATCTTCATATTTTTCATATCAAGATCTAAATCTTTTGCGCCCATCGCAATTGCTCCAGAAGAAACAATTATAACCTCTTTATCATTTTCTCTTAAATATTTAACATCTTCAGCAAGACTATTAAGCCATTCTTTATTAAGACTTCCCGAAGTTTCATTGAAAAGAAGTGCAGATCCAATTTTGATAATAATTCTATTTGTTTGTTCTAATTTCATTTAATTTTTAATAATTAAAATATGATTTATTAAATTACTTACTCCTTCACCTGTAATAGTTGAAATTGTGTACACCTGTAACTGTGTTTCATTTTCAAGGATATTCTTTTTAATTTTTATTTCTTCTTTATCAATCAGATCACATTTATTTAATACAACTATTTTATTTTTCTTTGTTATATTACCATCATAATTATTCAACTCACTGGTAATTGTATTATAAGATTTTTTAACATCTTCGTCAGTTACATCAATTACATGAATAATTGAATGGCATCTTTCAATATGTTTTAAAAACTTAAATCCCAAACCATCGCCTTTGTGAGCATCTTCAATTAAGCCGGGTATATCTGCCACCACAAGTTCTTGGTCGTCTTTTCTTACAACTCCTAGCTTTGGATCAAGAGTTGTAAAAGGATAGTCAGCCACTTTGGGTTTAGCAGCAGATATCTTTCTTAAAAGACTTGATTTTCCTGCATTCGGAAATCCCACAAGCCCCGCATCAGCAAGAATTTTTAACCTTAATACAATTTCAGCTTCATGGCCTTTTTCTCCATGTGTTATCTTGCGCGGCGCTCGATTAGTTGATGATTTAAAATTAATATTTCCTAACCCTCCTTTTCCTCCAGGGAAAAGAGTTACTTTTTCATCATTAATTATATCAGCAATTATTTCTTCATTTAATAATACTTCAGTTCCAACAGGAATCTTTAAAATTAAATCTTTACCTGACGCGCCTGTTCTATTCCTGCCAGCTCCGCCTCTACCTTTTTGTGCTTTAAAGTGTTTTTGAAATCGAAAGTCTACAAGTGTGTTTAAAGATTTTGTTCCTTCTAGAATAATATCTCCACCTTTTCCACCGTTGCCGCCATCGGGTCCACCGAATTCGATATATTTTTCTCTTCTGAAGCTCAAGCAGCCATCACCACCATCACCACTTTTTACAAAGATTTTAGCTTCATCAATAAACTTCATTTTAAGGAAATATTTTTAGAAAAAAGATTTAGATTTACTGTTTGGGAACAACAGAAATAAATGTTTTTCCGTTTTTTTTCTTACCAAACTTCACAAAGCCATCAACAAGCGAAAAAATTGTATGATCTTTTCCAAGGCCTACATTATCACCTGGGTGCCATTTAGTACCCCTTTGTCTAGCTATGATGTTACCAGGTATTACAGTTTGACCACTGTATTTCTTTATACCCAATCTTCTTCCAGCTGAGTCTCTTCCGTTTCTCGATGAGCCGCCAGCTTTTTTAGTTGCCATTATTAGCTATCCTTTTTTTTTACAGTTTTCTTTTTAACTGTAGTTTTCTTTTTTGTAACTGTTTTCTTTTCAGTTTCTAACTTCGTATCACTTGCTTTCTTCACAGCTTTTTTTGAAGCGAATCCAGGTATATCAAGTGAATTAATTTTTAAAAAAGTTATATCCTGTCTGTGACCATTAAGCCTTCGATAGTTTTTTCTTCTTTTCTTCTTAAATACTAAAATTTTTCTATCTCTGTCTTGTTTAACAATTACAGCATTAACTTTCGCGCCACTGATTTGTGGAGATCCCACAGAAAATTGTCCTTTATCACAAGCGAAAAGGACATCATCGATAGTGATCTTATCACCATCTTTGCCATCAATTTTACTCACACTCAACATAGTGTTTTCGCTAACTTTATACTGCTTTCCGCCAGTTGAAATAATCGCAAACATAATAGAAATTACTATTTGATATTAAAAGTGGCCTGAATATAAACGTCACTTTTCTTATGTCAATAGCCATAATTTCAGATAAAAAAACTTAAAATCTGCGAGATTTATGCATAAAATATACATATAAATACCCTACTTAATCAGCGTTTTATCAAATAAATAAATATGACCTTATCAATAAAACCATTCAAAGCCTTTAGGCCTTTACAGAAAAGAGTAGAGGAAGTGGTATTGCCAACTTTTGACAATTTAACGAACAAACAGTTAAATAAAATTTTAAAAGAGTCAGAATATAATTTCCTAAACGTAGTAAGCCCAAAAGCATTTTACCCTAACATTACCAAAAAAAATTCAAAAAAGCACGCATACGAGCACTTAGAATCTATGATTAAGAATAATATTATTTTTCAGGAGAAGGAAGAATGTTTTTATATATATTGTTTAGATAAATATAATAAGAAGCAGTTTGGTATAGTTGCATCAATAGAGTTCGAGGAAGGTCATAATAAAATTCTGAAACATGAAGCAATATTTAAAGCACGATCGAATTCTATCATGGAAACAATTGAACATACAAAAATGCAAATAGGTCCAGTTTATTTATCCTATAAAAATCAAAATAGCAGACCCATTGATTTTAAAAAATACGAAATAAAAAAACCTCTTTATAAATTTAAGTCGCCAGGCGGTACAACCAGATCTCTTTGGAAAGTAAGTGAAAAAAATGAAATCCAATCTTTGAGAAAGAAATTATCAAAAATTCGAAAATTTTATATTGCTGATGGGCATCACAGGTACTCCGCTATTGAAAATTTAAATAAAAAGAAAAATTTTAATAAAATTAAAAAAGAAAAAATAAACCTTCTTGCGGCAATATTTGATGAGCATTCTGTTAATATATTGAGCTTTCATCGACTAGCTAAATTTAAAAATTTTAATCAACAAAAAATAATTCAGGCCTTAAAGAAAAAATTTAAGCTAGAAAAAAAATTAAAATTTAAAAATCCGTGTGACCCAGGCAGTGTGATGATATATTTAAATAAAACTTGGTACAATGTTTCACTCACATCAAATAAAAAACTCTATACTAAATATGAAACTGACACTGACATAGTTGAGAAAATAATGATAAATAGTATCATTAAAAAACAATGTAATTGTTCTTTAGTAAATTTGTCGAATATTCCTGGTAAATTTGATCATAAAAAGTTAGCAAATGAAGTGGATAAAGGTGTGGCAGATATAGGATTTTTTATTTGCCCTTTACCGATGAAAAAGATAATGTCCATCGCAGACAAAGGTAAGATTGTCCCTAAAAAGTCAACTTACTTTGATCCGAAGCCTGCTGATGGCTTGGTTAATTTGCTTATGGATATTTAATTTAATGGAAAAGCCCGCTCAGAAGCCTCATTATCCTTATTTTTCATCCGGTCCCTGCGCCAAACCTCCTGGATGGTCGTTTGATAATTTAAAAAATGCAGCTCTTTCAAGGTCTCACAGATCTGGTGCAGCTGTTAAAAAACTTCAAGAGGTAATTGATAAGTCAAGACAACTGTTGGAAATTCCTGATGACTACTTAATTGGCATTGTTCCAGCTTCTGACACTGGCGCTGTTGAAATGGCTATGTGGTGTATGCTTGGTCAAAGAGGAGTTGAAGTTTATTCATGGGAAAATTTTGGTCATGACTGGAATATAGACGCAGGAGAACAACTGCCTCTAAAAGATAAAAAGTTAATTAAAGCAGAATATGGCGAACTTCCTGATTTTTCTGATAGCAATCCTGACAACGATATCGTTTTTACATGGAATGGTACTACCGCAGGTGTAAGAATAAAAAATACTGATTGGATAAGTGATCAAAGAAAAGGATTAACAATATGTGATGCCACATCAGCAGTTTTTTCAATGCACATGGATTGGCATAAATTAGATGTTATTACTTACTCATGGCAAAAAGTTTTAGGAAGTGAAGCTGCTCATGGTATGTTGATTTTATCCCCTCGTGCAGTTGAACGACTTGAAACTTTCACTCCACCATGGCCCATCCCAAAAATATTTCGTCTAGCAAATAATCAAACATTAATTTCAGGAATATTTTCTGGAGCAACAATAAACACTCCATCCATGATCAGTGTTGAAGATGTATTAAATTCCCTTAACTGGGGATTAGAGTTAGGCGGTTTAAATAAATTAATTGATATATCAGAAACAAATTTAAAATTAGTTAATAATTGGATTGATAAGCATGATAATTTTGAATTTCTAGCTAAAGATCCAGAGACCAGATCTTGTACTTCAATTTGTATACTTCCAAAGGATGAGTGGTTTAAAACTCTTAATGACGAAGACAAAGTAAATTTTATGAAGGAAGTTTGTTCATTGCTTGAAAGCAATGAAGCAGGATATGATCTAAACTCCTATAAAACGGCGCCACCGGGAATTAGAATATGGGGCGGTTCAACAGTTGAAAATAAAAATGTTGAACTTGTTCTACCTTGGATTGACTGGGCTTATTTAACAACTAAAGAAGCCTTTAAAAAGTGAATAAAGTACTTATTGCCGATAATGTTTCTGACGCTGTTTTTAAAGTATTTGATGAAAATAACATTGAATATGTTCAGAAAATAGGTCTTAGTGAAGACGAGCTTTCAAGAGAAATCATAGATTACGCCGGGTTAGTAATTAGATCAGCAGTCACTGTAACTGACAAAATAATAAGCAGCGCTAAAAATCTGAGAGTTATTGGTAGGCCAGGCGTAGGGGTTGACAATGTTGACCTTGACTCAGCTACCAAAAATAACATCGTAGTCATGAACACTCCTCTTGGAAATGTTCAAGCAACTGCCGAACTTACATTTTCTATTATACATGCATTAATGAGAAAAATTACAGAGGCAAATGAGTCAATGCACAGTAAAAAATGGGAGAAAAAGAATTTCATTGGATCTGAGATGTTGGACAAAACTATTGGCATCGTAGGATTTGGGAATATAGGAAAAAAAATTTCTGAAATATCACACGCATATGGAATGAATGTTCTTGTTCATAGTGCTTCATTAAGTGATACAGAACAAAAAAAATATAAAGTTGAAAAAGTATCTTTTGAAGAAATTTTGTTACACTCAGATATTATAACTTTTCATAATAAACTATCAGATAAATCAAAATATATGATTAATAAAGACACTCTTAAAACAATTAAAAAAACAGCAATTATTATTAATTGTGCGAGAGGTGGAATTGTAAATGAAAATGATGTTAAGAATGCAATTGATAAAAATGGTTTAGGAGGATATGGCTGCGATGTTTACGAGAAAGAGCCACAAACTGATAGTATATTCTCAGGTATGAAAAAAGTTGTAATGACACCTCACATCGGCGCCAGTACTGCAGAGGCGCAAGAAAAAGTTGCTATACAAATTGCAGAGCAAATGGTCGATTATCTTTTAAATAATAATGTAGTTAACCAAGTAAACAAATAAATGTCTAATACTCTGATATTAATCAGACACGGTAAAAGTGTTTGGAACGTAAAAAATATTTTTACCGGATGGGTTGATGTAGAATTAGACGATTTAGGAAAAAAAGAGGCATTAAAGTCAGCATTGTTACTCAAAGAAGCTGAAATAGTTCCTTCATTCGCATTTACATCATTTTTAAAAAGGGCACAAAATACGCTTCAAATAATTCTTGAGGAATTAAATATATATAATCTTCACACAGAAACTGCCTGGGAATTAAATGAAAGACACTATGGAGCACTGCAAGGATTAAACAAAGATGAAGTTAAAAAAAAATATGGTGAAGATCAGTTTTTAAAATGGAGGAGAGGTTACAGCACACCACCACCTGCACTACCAATTGATAGTGAAATGAATCCTAATAAAGACGATTTATATAAAGGAATAAATAATTTACCCCTAACGGAATGTTTAGAAGATACGTATGCGAGAGTAATTCCTTACTGGGAAAATTCTATAAAACCTTTAGTACTAAAAAATACCACTATTATTTCAGCACATGGAAACAGCTTAAGAGCTCTATGTAAGTACTTGTTTGACGTATCTGATGAAGACATAACAAGCTTAGAAATACCAACTGCAAATCCACTAGTTATCAGCCTAAATAATAGTTGCAAAATTCACTCCGCAAGTTATCTTGATGCCTCCAGAGCACAAAAATTGCCAATAATTGGCGAATAAAAAGGGAAAGTTATGAGTGAAGTATTTATTACATCTGCCGTTAGAACAGCCGTTGGTTCTTTTAATGGATCTTTATCGGGCATGCCAGCACACGATTTAGGCACAATAGTTATAAAAGAAACGCTTAATAGATCAGGCATTGAAGGTGGTGATGTAGATGAGGTGATACTTGGACAAGTACTAACTGCAGCAACCGGTCAAAACCCTGCTAGACAAGCATCAATAAATGCTGGTTTAAATAAAGAAACCCCAGCATGGCTAGTTAATCAAGTTTGTGGATCTGGCTTACGAAGTGTTGCTTTGGCCTACCAATCTATAATGAATGGCGATGCAAATATTATTATTGCTGGTGGACAAGAAAGTATGAGTCAATCCCCGCACTGTATGCACCTAAGAAATGGTACCAAAATGGGCGATGATAAGATGATCGACTCAATGATCAAAGATGGTTTGTGGGATGCTTTTAATGGATATCACATGGGAACAACTGCTGAAAATGTTGCACAACAATGGCAAATTACTAGAGATCAACAAGATGAATTTGCTTTTAACTCACAACAGAAAGCAAGTAAAGCTAAAGCAGATGGAGTATTTAAGGATGAAATTGTTCCAGTTGAAGTCCCATCAAGAAAAGAAACAGTAGTTTTTGATAGTGATGAATATATTAAAGACAATGTTCAATTAGAAAAAATTTCATCTTTAAGACCTGCATTTGCAAAAGAGGGAACAGTTACAGCGGCAAATGCAAGTGGTATAAACGATGGCGCAGCTGCTTTTGCAGTAATGTCCTCAGATGAAATGAAAAAAAGAAACCTTGAGCCTATGGCAAGAATTGTATCGTGGTCAAGTGCTGGGGTTGATCCATCTGTGATGGGTACAGGACCTATACCTGCAAGCAGAAAAGCTCTTGATAAAGCAGGGTGGGATGTTTCTGATTTAGATTTAATTGAGTCAAATGAAGCATTTGCCGCTCAATCTTGTGCAGTAAATAAAGAAATGGGATGGGATGTTTCAAAAGTTAATGTTAACGGGGGAGCGATTGCCATAGGACATCCAATTGGTGCGTCAGGAGCTAGAATTCTTGTAACATTATTAAATCAAATGAAAAGACAGGACGCTAAAAAAGGACTTGCCACATTATGCATTGGTGGCGGCATGGGTGTCGCTTTGTGCGTCGAACGATAGGAGAAAATTATGTCTAAAGTAGCATTAGTAACTGGAGGAACAAGAGGAATAGGTGCTGCAATATCTCTTGCTTTAAAAAAGGAGGGGTGCAATGTTGCTGCAACCTATAGTTCAAATTCAGATGCAGCAAATAAGTTTTCATCCGAAAACGGTATTGAGGTATTTCAATGGAATGTTGCTGATGCAGCTGCATGTGAAGCGGGCGTAAAGCAAGTTGCTGATAAGCTGGGCACTGTTGACATTTTAGTGAATAACGCCGGCATTTCCAAAGCTTCAATGGCTCATAAAATGTCAGTTGAACAATGGGATGATGTAATAAGAACTGACTTAGATTCAGTTTTTTATATGACAAGATGTGTACTTGAAGGCATGAGAGAAAAATCTTTTGGAAGAATAATCAGCATTTCTTCTATTAACGGTCAAAAAGGTGAGATGGGTCTAATAAATTATAGTGCGGCAAAAGCTGGTTTATTAGGTTTTACCAAAGCATTAGCGCAAGAAACTGCTAGAAAGAATATTACAGTTAACGCTATTGCACCTGGCTATATCGATACTGAAATTCTAGCGGATGCCTCCGAGGATTTTATGAAAAGTTTAATTGGAAAAATTCCTGTAGGAAGACTTGGAACAGTTGATGAGGTTTCACGAATAGTTACATTCCTTGCTAGTGATGAAGCGGGCTTTATAACAGGTTCTACGATATCTGCAAACGGTGGACAATATTTTACTTAAAAGGAATCTTTGAGATTTCTTATATGACCGAATACTTCTTCTGGACTTTTACCCGTAAGCCCCAGAGAGTTGATCAAATCTTCATCATCTGCCTTTAAGAAAATATTTAATCTCTTTTCATCCCCAATTGTTGATGGAATAGATGGTATGTTTTGTTTATCTAGGCTTTTCAGACGATCCATTTTTGATTCTATTTCATCCGACGGGTAAATAGAGCTTATAAAATTTCCATTACTTAAAGTATATTCATGGCCACAGTAAATTTTTGTTTCATCAGGTAGACCCCTTAGTTTTGTAAGAGATTTCCACATCATTTCTGGTGAACCTTCAAAAAGTCTACCACATCCAAGTGAAAATAGCGTGTCACCAGTAAAAACAAGTTTTAGGGATTCAAAATAAAAAGCGATGTGGCCCGTAGTATGCCCAGGTATTTCAATTATCTGAGCATTGTGTTCATCAAAATTCCAAATATCACCCTCTGAAACTTGTATATCAATTCCTGGTATTCTCTCAAAATCTTTTTTGCTGCCAACTATTTTGCATCCATACTTTTCTTTGAGTTCAAAATTTCCTCCTACATGATCAAAATGATGATGAGTATTAAGTATGAATTTTAAATTAAGTTTGTGTTTATTTAGAACATCAATTACAGGACCTGCTTCAGAAGGATCAACAACAAATGCATCCCCGTTTTTATTTGAGTATACATAAGCATAATTATCGCTTAAGCATTTAACAATAAGTATTTCATTCATATTTAATCCTTTGAAACTAAAAAAAGACCGACTTCATTAAAGTAGCTATCAAGAAAATTTTTTCCACTAAAATTGGAAAGTTTTTTATTAGAAAGATCACCTTTCTTTTCAATTTTGATTTCTAACTCCTCACATAAATCAATAAAATCATTAATTGTACAAAAATGTAGATTTGGAGTTTCATGCCATGAATAACTTAGTTTCTTGCTTACTGGCATTTTTCTATTCAACAATAAACTAGTCCCAATCTTCCAGTGGCCAAAATTCGGAAAGGATATAATTGCCTTTTTAGAAATTCTAACCAATTGCTGCATTACTGTTTTAGGACTTTTTGTAGCTTGTAAAGTGTAAGTAAGTATTGAATAATCAAATAACTTATCTGGATAATCATACAAATCAGTATCTGCATCTCCTTCAATTACTGAAATGCCTTTGGCTAAACAAAGCTGAACCTTTTTTTGATCAATTTCCATCCCGCGACCATCAATATTTTTATACTCTCTCAAATACTCCAACAAAGACCCATCATTGCACCCAACATCAATAACAGAAGCATTATTAGGAATTAGCTCAGCAATTACACCAAAATCTTTGTTCTCGTTTATTAAGCTCATAAATTTTCAAATGTTGAATTAATGAATCCTTTTATCGCCTCAAAAAACTTTGGTTCATCCAATAGGAATGAGTCATGACCGTTTTCAGTTTCAATTTCAATAAAACTGACATTAAGCCCAAGAGAATTGAAAACTTTTACAATTTTTTTGTTTTCAGATGTTGGGTATAGCCAATCACTGGTAAATGACACACAAAGAATTTTAGATTGCGTATTTTTAAAGGCCTCTATTAAGGAGCCATTATTTGCTGAGGAAACATCAAAATAATCCATTGCTCGAGTGATATACAGATAGCTGTTTGCATCAAAGCGATCAACAAAAGTAAATCCTTGATGTCTTAAGTAACTTTCAATTTGAAAATCGGCATCAAAAGAATAATCCAAGCTATTTTTATCTTGGAGATTTCTTCCAAACTTACTTTGTAGAGCTTCTTTAGATAGATATGAAATATGTGCTGCCATTCTAGCTACTGAAAGCCCTTTCATGGGTTTTTTATCAGAATGATAGTAATTTCCTGATTGCCAGTTTGGATCAGCCATTATGGACTGCCTTGCAAGCTCATTTAATGCAATGTTTTGAGCCGAATGGTTTGTTGCAGTTGCAATAGGAACTGCTGAATGTACCATTTCAGGAAACTTTGAAAGCCATTCGAGTACCAACATGCCCCCCATCGATCCGCCAGTAACACAGAATATTTTCTCAATTCCCAAATAATCAATTAATAATTTTTGAGCTCTGACCATATCTGCAATTGTAATTACAGGAAAATCAGTCGCGAATTCTTTACCTTTTTCAGGATTTATTTCTTTTGGACCCGTTGATCCCATGCACCCACCAATAACATTAGGGCAAATGACGAAGAACTTGTTCGTATCAATTGGTTTATCGGGCCCTACAACCATCGACCACCAGCCATTTTTTTTTGTAATGGGATGATCACTTGCCACATATTGATCGCCAGTCAAGGCATGACAAACCAAGATTGAATTATTTTTTTTATCGTTAAGTTTGCCATATGTTGTATATGCAGTTTTAAATTTAGATAAACTTCCACCTCCATCCAAATTTAATGGTTCATCTTCTGCTAAAGTAACAATTTTATTTTCACTCATAATTTTTTCCAAAAAAAAACCGCCCAACAACTAAGTTTGGCGGTTTCAACTACCTCTTTAGCTGCATTTTTATTGCGCCCGCAAGCTGTGCTCAAATCGGCGCAATTCATGTATTATATATTCAATAGGATATTGTCAAATTAGAAGATTTATTTATTTCAAAGATTTTCTTTCAAATTTAGCGATATTCACCTATTTATAGCCAATTGAAATATGAAAAAACTTAAAAATATAAAGCTTTACGAAGGAGGCATTTCATCAATTCCTGGCAAAAAGCAAGTTATTAAGGTGTCCTCTAATGAGTCACCATTTGGTCCGAGCTTGCGAGTACAAAAGGCGATATCAACGGCTAAGTCAAAAACTCACAAATATCCTGACGGAAATAGTCTGGAATTAAAAAATGCCTTATCAAAAAAAACCAAATTAAATATCAACAACCTCTTCGTTGGAAATGGATCAGACGAGATACTAGGCCTGGCTTGTCAACTTTTTCTAAATAAAGGAGACGAAGTTATTATTCCTAAACACAGTTTTTTAATGTTTGAAATTTACTCTAAAATCAGTGGGGGTGTTGTTAAACGTTCATCAACAAAAAATTTACGTTTTGATGTAAAAAGCATTTTAAATAAAATCACAAAAAAAACTAAAATTATATTTATTGCGCAGCCCAATAATCCAACAGGATTTTATCTATCCAAAGAAGAATTAAGATTGCTTATCTCACGTGTCCCTAAGAAGATATTTATAATTATTGATTCTGCCTATGCAGAATATGTAACTGATAAAGATTACTCTAATGGCATTAACTTTGCCAAAAAATATAAAAATATCATTGTCACTAGAACTTTCTCAAAAATTTATGGTTTGGCGTCCTTAAGATTGGGTTGGTGCTATGCCCATACAGATATAATAAAATTAATGAATAAAGTGAGAGGGCCATTTAACGTAAATCAAATTGCCCAACTTGCCGGCGTTGAGGCATTAAAAGATAAAAAATATGAAAAAAATGCAATAAACCATAACAAATTTTGGCTAAAAAAAATGAATAGTGAACTAAGTAGATTGCCAGTAAATGTTTATGATAGCAGAGCAAATTTTCTACTCATTAATGTAGGCAAATCTGTAAAAAAACTAAATCAGTATTTATTGTCAAAATCAATTATTGTAAGGTTAATGGATAAGTATAATCTTCCAGATTGCATTAGGTTATCTATTGGTAAATCTACAGAAAATAGAAAAGTCCTTAAAGCTATGAAAGAGTTTTATAATGCCAAGTAAGAAGAGACCATTTAAAAAAATTAGTATAATTGGTTTGGGTTTAATAGGTTCTTCTATTGCCTTAGCTATAAAAAAGAAAAAACTAGCAGAAATTACCTCTGGTTACTCCAGGTCTTTAAAAACAAGAACTATCGCGAAAAAACTTAAATTAACAAGTGAAATAAAAAATAATATATCAGACTGCGTAAAGAATTCAGATTTGGTTATTATTTGTACTCACTTAAGCAGTTACAAAAGTATTTTTAAAAAGATATCACCACATCTTAATAAAGATGCCATTGTAACAGATGTTGGATCTGCGAAAGAGTCTTCAATTTCAGAAGTCGAAAGTTTAATTAAAAAAAAGATAAATTTTGTACCTGCTCATCCTATTGCTGGTACTGAAAAAAGTGGGCCAAAAGCTGGCTTTGCTGAACTATTCGAAGAAAGATGGTGCATAATTACACCTTTAAAAGGCAATAAAACCAGAGACATAAATAAAGTAAAAACTTTTTGGAAAAAATTGGGAAGCAAAGTAGAAACTATGACTCCTTCTAGACATGACAAAGTAATGGCAGTGACTTCTCATTTGCCCCATCTAATTGCTTATAATATGGTCCATACAGCAGCTGATTTAGAAAACTTTACAAAATCAGATATTGTTAAGTATAGCGCGAGTGGATTTAGAGATTTCACAAGAATTGCTTCCTCAGATCCTACTATGTGGAGAGATGTAATTTTGGCAAACAGAGAAGCTGTATTAGAAATGATTGGTAGATTTTCTGAAGATCTGAGTGCTATACAAAAATCAATACGGTGGGAAGACGGAGATAGTTTGTATAAGTTATTTTCAAAAACAAGAATTGTGCGTGAGAAAATAATTAAAGCAGGTCAAGACACTTCTGATGCCGATTTTGGTAGATCAAAAAGAAAATAATTCCTTTAAATCGATCAAAGGGATGAAAAGCACAGAAATAATTCCATTTTTAATTACCAAAGGGGTGCTAAACAAATTATCATTGTTTTCAACATTTGATACGTTTAGTTGAATATTGCCATTTAAATTTGTACTTAAATTAGAAATTTTTCCCTCTAGCAAAATTCTTGTTTCATTTTTAAATGAGTCTAAAACATTTGATGCAACGGCTGTAAAAAAAACGCGATAGCCATTCTCATTAACTTTATTCATTTTAAAAATAATTTTTTTTATATTCTCTATATTGTAATCACCTATATTCAGACTCATATTATTTGAAATTGAATAAATCTCATAAATTTGTCCTTTATCCATCGACAATCTGAGCTGAATATCATTCAAAAAAAAATTTAAAGAGTCGTCTTCATTAAATGAACTATTTATTTTATCCGTTCTCATCATTAGTTTACTTATATCGAAAGGATTCATATCAATTTTTATATTTCCTATTTCTATATTAGATAGGCTATCTGATCTGTTGAGATTAGGATTTACAATCAAACCTGATATTCTGTAAGGATACCCCGTCACCCTCAAGTCGTTATACTTAATGTTGTATCTTTCAAGGTTACTTGATAATTGGGATTTCAACTGAAAAGAAATAAACATCCAATAAATTGAATAAATGAGCAAAATAGCCAATACCAAAATGATTATTCTATTAAATGAAAATATCTTCATTTTGGATATTTAATCTTGGCCTCTTCAAGCAGTTTATCAGATTGATTTTCAATAGAATTATATAATTTTTCTGTAAATTCAGTTTTATCTAGCCCTGGCTCAATTGGTTTTAAAAATTCAATTACCATTTTACCAGGATAACGAAGAAATCGTCTCCTTGACCAAAAGTAACCACAATTAATTGCAACTGGTAGACAAGGAATTTTGAGACCATCGTACAAAGCTGTAACGCCATACTTATATGGGCGACGTTGACCAACTGGTGTTCTGGTCCCTTCAGGAAAAATTAATAAAGGACGGGGATCATTGTCCATACTTCTTTTTGCAGAATTCACCATTGCCTGAATATTTGTTTCCCCTTTTCTCCTATCGACATATATGAAATTTGCTTTCTTAAAACAAAGTCCAACAATTGGTATGAATAATAATTGTTTTTTTGCAATTATTGATGGTGTTTCAATCGCTTCATTAAGAAAAATAGCTTCTGCAAGAGATTGATGTTTAGCAGCTATGAGATATTTTCGAGTGCTTGGAATGTTTTCTAACCCACGGTACTCAACTTCTAGATTTGCAAATAGCTTAAGGCTTAATTTTGTATGTGTTGATTGAAAACGTATGATGCCAAGCATATGTATTTTAGGTAAGAAAAAAAGTATAGGTGCAAAAAAAATACAAATTAATAATACAATATAAAATGCTAAATTTGCTAAAAGAGATCTTACATAAATCATAATTTAAAGTCCTATACTCAAACTTATTTTTGTCCTTAAATATTTTATATACTCTACAATTAATTTCTTCATACGAATATTTATTTTTTGATTGTCATATTTTACACCATAATAGAAAGTTTCTTTATCTAATAAAAGTCGATTTACCTCGAGTTCAACTCTGGGTAGATGGTAATCAGATGTTATTAATAGAATATTTTTAATATTATTATTCTTTTTCCAAAAAAAAATTTCTCTAACATTTTCGAAGGTATTTGTTGAAATGCTCTCAAGTTCAACACAACAATTAAACAGCTGATTAAATTTTGGAAATTCTTTTTTTATTTCCTCAATAGAAATTTCTTTATTAACTCCTGATATTAAAAGCTTGTACCCAATCTCACTATTAAGTATTTTAAGTCCCTCTAATATTCTAAATTTATCACCAGTTAGTACGACTATTCCTTCGATTTCTTTTTTATTGAGGTCTGTATTTTTATAGCTTTGAATGTTGAAGAGAAAGAAATTAAATTGTAAGAGTACGATAATTACAAATAAAAGTAGAGAAAAATGAATGTAATGTGATTTTAATTCATTAATCATTTTAAATAAGTTACACTATTTTACTGCTAATAATTACAATTAATAAAATTAAGTAAGACTATGATAATATCCTGTCCATCATGTTCGGCAAAGTATCTAGTAAATATAGAGGATATTGGCTTTGGCAGACAGGTTAAATGTACAAGATGTAACCATTCTTGGTTTCATGAAAATAAGAATTATGAAAATGATAAAAAGTTACAAATAGAGGAAATTATTAATACTTACGCAGAACGGGATCATTCAAAGGATCAGAATTTACCAGTTGTTTATGAAAAAAACAAAACAAGTATTCCTCTCCCATTTCTACTTTTATTGACCCCAGTAATTTTCATATCAATCGATGCGGTTATACAAAACTCTAGTGTAAATGCATTTGAATTGAGCAGGTCAATTAACAGTTATATTGATTATATATTAGAACAAATAAGAAGCTTCTTTTCTTATTAAATTTCATTTTTAATAAAGTCTTCGTATGACTGAGTTTTTCTAATTATTCTTATTTGAGATCCATCTACCATGAGCTCTTCAATAAGTGGTCGAGCATTATAGTTTGAACTCATTGTTGAACCATATGCCCCAACATCTTTTAATATGACGTATTGACCACTCTTTACTTTATTAAATTTTTGAATATTGAGAAATACGTCAGAACTCTCACATATTGGACCAACTATATCTGTATTTATTTCATCATATTCACTTGTCCTAACATCTGGCATTATTTCGTGATGAGCATCGTATAATGCAGGCCTCATCATATCGTTCATACCTGCGTCGATAATGACAAATTTTTTTCCAGTTATATTCTTTGTATAAAGTACTTTTGATACTAATATTCCTGCATTTGCAGCTATAAGCCTACCTGGTTCAAAGATAAATTTAAGATTTTCTGTATCAAAATATTTTACGATTAAGTTTTTATAGTCTTCAAAAGTAAAATTTCTTTTTTCAGGACTAATTCCCCCACCAACATCAACGGTATTTATTTTTTTTGTTTCACTATTTATTTTAGCAACTAATTCACCAATAATTTCAAATGTTCTTTGAAATGGTGTTAGGTCTTTAATGTTGCTACCTATATGAAAAGCTATAGATGAAATCTCTAAATTTGGATAATTTTGTCGATTCTGAAAAATTTCGTAAGTTTGTTCTATACTGATTCCAAATTTATCCTCGAGACTGCCTGTGCTAATTTTTTTGTGCGTTTCTGATTGTATATCTGGATTAATCCTAATTCCTACTTTCTGAATTTTTCCCGACACAGAAGCTATTTGATTTATATGATCAAGTTCATCGAGTGATTCTGCATTGATTTGTAAACAATTATTACTGATTGCAAATTGAATATCGCTAGCAGTTTTGCCAATGCCTGAAAAAACTATTTTATTTGGTTTCATCCCTGCTTGTAATGCTTTTCTCATTTCCCACTCAGAAACAACATCTCCTCCCGCTTCAAGTTCGGTTAGAGTTTTTAGTATTGTTAGATTTGAATTTGATTTGAGAGAAAAACACACCGTTGCATCAAGTGAAGTAAGTGAATCTGAAAACTCTCTAAAATTATTTGTGAGAGTTTGTTTGCTATAACAGTAGAATGGTGTAGCTCTACCTTCAGCAATTTCTCTTATTGAGATATCCTCAAATTTAAGGATATCATTTTCATATTTTAGAAAGGACATTTTTAAGCCTTATAGATCTCTATTTTATAATTGCTTTTTGATTCTGTTGGGGGAAATTCAAGAGAGCCTTTTTTCCCACAACCAAGAATACATAAGAAAATAATCAAAATACTAATATTTTTCATTACTTAATTCTTTCCTAGCTTGACTAATCATTTTTCTTATCTCAGATATTGCTGTTCCGCCATAGCTTTTTTTATTGTTAATACTATTTTTCAAATCTAAAAATCCATACACAGATTTGTCTATATTTTTATCAAATTTTTTATAATCCTTCATCGATATCTTATTTAAACTTATTTTCTTTTTTTCTGCAAAGTTGACAATTTTAGCGGTTAAATTGTGCGCACTTCTAAAAGAATAACCAAGATTTATAACTAGCCAATCTGCTAAATCAGTTGCATTGGCAAAAGAAGATTTAAGCTTTTTCTCGATGTTTGATTTTTCAATTTTAATTGTAGAGATTATTTCGATCATACAATCGAGACAAAGATGAATGTTTTTACTTGTTGAGGTTACAAGCGCCTTATCTTCCTGAAGGTCTTTGCTGTAAGTTAGTGGAAGAGATTTAAGCAAGTTAAGCATAGATGATAGATTTCCTGAAATTGTCGAAGATTTTGCTCTTATTAATTCAGCGCCATCAGGATTCTTTTTCTGAGGCATAATTGAAGAACTCGACATTAATTGGTCTCCGATTTTAAAGAAACCCACTAAATCGGAATTATAAAGAGTAATTTCCTCGGCTAACCTTGATAAGTGAACAGCCATTAAGGATGAACTAGATAAAAAATCTACCACAAAATCTCGATCAGAAACTGTATCCAATGAATTTTTTGTAGGTTTTTTAAAGTCAAGCATTTTTGTTGTTTTGTTTCTATTTATTGGAAAATTAGTTCCCGCTAAGGCTCCTGCACCAAGCGGATTTTCGTTCATTCTTCTAAAAGAGTCGCTGAATCGATTCGTATCCCTGTTAAACATTTCAAAGTACGCCATAAAAAAATGTCCAACTGATATTGGCTGCGCAGTTTGCAGGTGAGTAAGGCCTGGAAACGTAATCAAAATATTTTTACTTGCAACCTGTAGTAACGCAGATTTCAGTTTTTTTAATTTTTTTGAAATCAGTATATTATCTTTTTTCATCCATAATTTTAAATCTGTTACAACTTGATCATTTCTAGATCTACCAGTATGTAACCTTTCAGCGGCATCACCAATAAGCTCTTCTAGTCTACTTTCAATATTCATGTGGATATCTTCAAGATTATCATCAAATATAAATTTATTATTTTTAATTTCAGTCCTAATTTTTTTTAATCCGGAAATAATTTTTTTTGAGTCTTTATTAGAAATTATTTTTTGAGACGAGAGCATTGTAGCGTGTGCAATCGATGCTTCAATATCCTCTTCAAATAAAAATTTGTCATTTTCCAAAGATGAATTAATATTTATAAAAGACTCACTCGATTTTTTATTAAATCTATCTCTTAACTTATTTTTTTTAATGGACATTTTACTAAAACTATTTATTTCTCAAATATGATGATTTCTTTATGCAGTAGATTTATAATTTTGATGGTATATGCCACAATCCTTATCTTTTGCAACAGTTTATATACTTCAAATTCATACGCGAATGAGTTGATAATAGAAAAAAAACAAGGTTTTTTGAGTAAATTCAAAGATATCAATAGCAATGATGTCACTTTAAATGATTTTAATGGCAAGTTGCTTTTAATTAATCTCTGGGCAACATGGTGTGAACCTTGCAAAGAAGAAATGCCGTCACTCGATAGATTGCAACAAAAATATGATAAACAAGATTTTCAGATACTTGCAATAAGCGTTGATCGTGGGCCGAAGAAAAAGTCAGTAAATTTTTTTAATGAATACGAAATCCAAAATATAGATTTATTCTTTGACGATAAAAATAATATACCACGAGAAGTAAGAGCAGCAGGACTGCCATTTTCATTTTTTATTGATCAAGAGGGAAATCAAATAGCAAAGTTTATTGGTCCAACTGAATGGGACAGTAACTACTTTCAAGATTATATTGATAGTAATTTATAAATAATTATAAGGCTTGTTCTAATTCAGGAAGAACTTGAAACAAGTCTGCTACCAAACCATAGTCTGCCACATCAAATATAGGTGCTTCTTCATCTTTATTTATGGCAACTATAATTTTTGAGTCTTTCATGCCAGCCAAGTGCTGGATCGCTCCTGATATTCCGACCGCTATGTACAGTTCGGGTGCTACAACTTTACCAGTTTGCCCGACTTGATAATCATTTGGAACAAAGCCTGCATCAACGGCAGCTCGAGATGCTCCAACAGCAGCTCCAAGTTTTTCAGCTACTTTATCCAAAAGTTCAAAGTTTTCTCCATTTTGCATTCCACGTCCACCTGAAATAATTGTCTTTGCAGAAGTAAGTTCTGGCCTATCAGATTTTGTTAGCTCTTCGCCCACAAATTCTGAAATTGATGGAATATTCTCAGCATTTATCTTTGCAACCTCGCATTCAGCAGAGTCGGTTGTTGCAGCTTTGAAAGCAGTTGGTCTAACCGTGAGAACTTTCTTTGCGTCAGATGTTTGTACAGTTGCAATAGCGTTACCAGCATAAATTGTTCTAATAAATGTATCTGCACTTTCAACAGCAACGATCTCTGATATTTGAGAGACATCAAGTTTTGCAGCAAGTCTAGGCATCACATTTTTACCAGTTGTTGTTGCTGCAGCCAAAAAGTAGTCATAATCGCCGGCAATATTAAAAATAACTTGAGTAAGTTTTTCAGCCAAAACATTATCAAATGCTGCATCATCCAAGTGGAGTAATTTACTCAATCCATTAATTTTTGAAGCCTCCGCAACAGCTTCATCAATATTTGAGCCCACAATAAGTCCGTGAACATCGCCTTCAATTTGAGACGCTGCTGTTATAGCTTTTAAACTTTGATCGCTGACCTTTCCGTTTGCATGCTCGATATAAAAAAGTGATGTCATATAACTCCTGCCTCATTTTTTAATTTTTCTACAAGATCTCCAACATTCTCGACTTTGATTCCAGCCTGACGCTTTGGAGGTTCAATAACTTTTAAAATACTTACTCTAGGTGTAACATCAACTCCATAGTCTTCAGGAGATTTTTGATCAATTGGCTTCTTTTTTGCTTTCATTATATTGGGCAGAGAAGCATACCTAGGTTCATTCAATCTTAAATCGGTGGTAATAATAGCGGGCATATTCAGATTTACAGTTTGTAAACCTCCATCTATTTCTCTGGTGACTTTAACCTTGTCGCCGTCGATTTCTACTTTTGAAGCAAAAGTTCCTTGAGGCATATCTGTTAGTGCAGCAAGCATCTGACCAGTTTGATTGTTATCTCCATCAATCGCTTGCTTTCCGGATATCACTAGTCCAGGTGACTCGCTTTCACAAATTTTTGCTAGAATTTTTGCAATTGAAATAGGCTCAACTTTTTCTTCTGTGAGCACATGTATTCCTCGGTCAGCTCCCATTGCAAGAGCCGTTCGAATAGTTTCTTGACAAGATTGATTGCCGATTGAAACAGCGATGATCTCTTCAGCTTTACCAGCTTCTTTTAATCTAATTGCCTCTTCAACTGCAATTTCACAAAAGGGGTTCATAGACATTTTTACATTCTCAGTTTCAACACCAGTTTGATCAGATTTAACTCTGATGTTAACGTACGGATCAATAACTCTTTTGACAGGGACTAAAATTTTCATGATTTATGTGTTATAATATCTTTTTTAGTTGAGTAAACATAAATTATACATTCTTACCAGGTTTCCACAAAATATCTTTTTTGCCATTGTTGTTTTCAACTCTCGATAAAACAAAAAATAAATCAGATAACCGATTGATATATTTAATTGCTTCTTCGTTGACCTCTTCTTTTTTTGCAAGTGCGACAATCTGAGTTTCAGCTCGGCGCGTTACAGTTCTTGCGTTGTGTAAAAATGCCGCAGACTGAGACCCTCCCGGTAGCACAAAAGAATTAAGGGGTGCTAACTTTGCGTTATATTTGTCAATTGTTTTTTCAATTCTTGTAACCTGCTTGCTTGTAACGCGTAGCGGTTTATATTTTGGTTTTTTTTCAACTGGAGTTGCGAGATCAGCACCTAAATCAAATAAGTCATTTTGTATTTCTGAAATTATTTTTTTCAGAGATGATTTGGCACTCGTGTTTAAAATTCCAAGTATAGAATTCAGTTCATCGACAGTCCCGTATGCTTTTATTCTTATATTATCCTTAAATACACGTTTACCAGATACTAACCCTGTCTTGCCTTTATCACCGGCCCTTGTATAAATTTTATTGAGTTTTACCATTAAGAACTAGTTGAAAAGTAAAGAGCACTCATAATTATTACAATCGCAATAAACTGCAGAGTAATTCTAAGTCTCATAAGTTTATTTGAGTACTTTTTATTAAAATCTCCACCTTTAAACATAGCGTAAATACCTGTTCCTAAAACCGCTAAAACAGCAAGAAGTGATATAGGAATTAATAAGTAATATAAAAAACCTGGCATATAAAATTAAGCAGGGTTCGTAGAAACAAGTCGACGTGTTACAATGTCGGCCTGTATCTCTGCAGTTCCTTCAAATATATTTAAAATTCTGGAGTCACATAAAATTCTACTTATTGGATACTCAAGCGCAAACCCATTACCTCCATGAATTTGGACTCCGTTATCTGCGCATGCCCAAGCAACTCTAGCAGCCAACATTTTTGCCATTCCTGCTTCCAAATCACATCTGTGTCCTTTATCTTTTTCTCTTGCAGCATAATAAGTTAATTGTCTTGCAGCCATAATCTCAGTAGCCATAGAAACAATTTTCGATGCATTTCTAGGTTTGTCATACAGCGAACCGCCATTTGTATCTAGCCTATCTATTGCGTATTGCATTGCAGTTTCAAAAGCTGATTGTGCTACACCCAGTGCTCTAGCTGCAGTTTGTATACGAGCTGCTTCAAAAGTTTCCATCATTTGTTTGAAGCCATTTCCTTCTTTTTCACCAAGTAAATTTTCTTTTTTAACTTTAAAGCCGTCAAAAGCCATTTCGTACTCTTTCATGCCTCTGTAGCCTAAAACCTCGATTTCGCCACCACTAATTCCCTCATCAGGGAACATATTATCGTCATCACCCCTCTGTTTTTCAGCAAGGAACATTGATAAACCTTTGTAGCCTTTTTCATCAGGGTTTGTGCGTGCTAATAACATCATCACGTCACTTCGAGCTCCATGTGTAACCCATGTCTTGTTTCCTGTGATTGTATAGTGCTCTCCATTTGCAACTGCCCTTGTTTTGAATGAGCCCATATCAGATCCTGAATGAGGTTCGGTTAAAACAGCACATGGAAGCATTTCACCAGATGCAATTTTCGGTAAATATTTATTTTTCTGTTCTTCGGTGCCACCTGTAATCAATAATTCGGCAGCTATATCGCCGCGTGTACCAAGTGAGCCAATGCCAATATAACCCCTTGCAAGTTCCTCAGTTACCACACAGTCAACAAATCTTGTCATTCCAAGTCCACCGTATTCTTCAGGTATCGTCAGACCAAATACACCAAGTTCAGACATTTTTTCAATTACAGACATCGGAATAAGGTTATCTTTAAGATGCCATTCATGAGCGTTTGGCGTCACATCATCTTCAACAAATTTTCTAAATTGTTCTTGAATTATTGATGTAGTTTCATCTAGGCCGCTATTACCAAAGTTTTTACTTGAAAATCCATCTTTTAATAATTGAGCAAGTTTCATGCGATCTGCAGTACTATTGCCATTTAAAATCAGATCATTAAATTCTTCGGTCCCTGTTTCTTGAAAGAGACCATTTTTTAATCCTAAATCTTGAGGACGAACATACTCAAGTTGTGACATTGGTATCCCAGATTTAATTTGCGCACAGTATTCCGAAAAAGTAATTTGCAAAATTAATTGCTCTGTTTCATTAAACGTCCCGGTCGAGTCTAGGTTTGAGGCCCAATTAACCATTTCTTTCAAAGTAGCTCTATATGCAGCAACCCAAGATAAGCCATGTGCAGCATGTTGTTCCCTATCTAGATTATCACGAGATAATTTTCCATTAACAATTAACTCACCTCTTACATGTTGCAGGGCAGCATCGTAATACTTATCGACAGTAATAAGGGATTTTTGACATTTAGAAATTAGTTCGTGCATATTTAACTTTCTAGTTTAGAGATTTTTGTCCTTCTTTTGCAGCGCCAACAAGGACAGCCATATTTCCACCTTTATGTTCATTGTTAAGCATCTTTTCATGAGCATCAGGAATATTGTTCCATGCAAAAAGCTCTGACATACAAGGGTCTAATGTACCGTCAATAACAAGTTCATTCGCTGCATTCGCTTGCTTTGAATTTCCAAAGTGTGAACCCTGAAGTCTTTTACTTTGCATCCATAGATATCTAGCATCTAATGTGAGATTATATCCTGTGGTACCAGCACAAATAACAACCATTCCTCCTGGTTTTACTACAAAACATGAGACAGGAACGGTAGTTTCGCCCGGATGCTCAAATACCATGTCAACATTATTACCCTTGCCTGTAAATTCCCATAGGGCCTTTCCAAATTTTCTAACTTCTTTCATATAGTTTGCATATGTTTCAGCGTCATCAATATCAGGATGTTCACCCCAACAATCAAAATCTTTTCTGTTTAGAACACCTACAGCTCCAAGATCTTTTACATAATCAATTTTAGAGTTATCAGAAACAATACCAATTGGTTTAGCACCAACAATTTTTGCAAGTTGTACTGCCATGCTTCCAAGACCACCCGATGCGCCCCATATTAAAACAAACTCACCTGGCTTTAATTCATTTGGAGCGTGGCCAAATAGCATTCTATATGCAGTTGCAAGAGTTAACATATAACAGCCACTTTCTTCCCAAGATAAATTTGGTGGCTTACGTAAAACTTGGTGCGCTTGAACAGCTGTGAATTGAGCAAAGGTTCCATCTGCTGTTTCGTAACCAAAGACCTTATTTGTTTTTGATATCATTGGTTCACCACCATTAACCTCAGCATCCTCATGATCCCACTGCATACCATGAATGATTACCTCGTCGCCCACTTTCCATTTTTTTACACCAGAACCAACTTTCCAAACTATCCCAGAACAATCAGAACCGGCGATGTGATAATCTTTTTTAGTCATATCAAGCGTAGATACAGGTTTTCCAAGACCAGCCCAAACACCGTTGTAGTTTACGCCCGCGGCCATTACGAATATCAAAACGTCATTGGATCCAACTTCAGGAACATCAAATTCTTCTTCTTTAAATGATTGCATTGGGTTTCCATGACGATCTCTTCTGATTACCCATGCGTGCATTTTCTTAGGGACAAAACCAAGAGGTGGAATTTCACCTATTGCATAAATATCTTTTTCTTCAGTGGTCATAAATCAGCTCCTGTAATGTAGATTATATAAAACTAATGTTTCTTTTTTCTAGGTTTATAGCCATTTTAGCTAGATTAGTATATACATTTTAAACAAAAGGATTTAATAAAACCAAAAAAAAACGTTGAAAAACAATGGATAAACCTTGGCTCATAAGAACTTACGCAGGACATTCGTCTGCCAAAAAGTCAAATGAACTCTATCTTAAGAACCTATCAAAGGGTCAAACAGGTATCTCAGTAGCGTTCGATTTACCTACTCAAACTGGGTATGACAGTGATCACATTCTCGCTAAAGGGGAGGTTGGCAAAGTTGGCGTTCCAATCTGTCATATTGGCGATATGAGATCGCTTTTTAATCAAATTCCATTAGATAAAATGAATACATCAATGACCATTAATGCTACAGCTGCATGGTTGCTGAGTTTATATGTAGCCGTTGCAGATGAACAGGGCATAGACAGAAATAAATTACGGGGAACAACTCAAAACGATGTCTTAAAAGAATATCTCTCACGAGGAACATATATTCTTCCACCTGATCCAAGTTTAAAAATAATATCTGACGTGATTACGTTTACTTTTAAAGAAATGCCAAATTGGAATCCAATCAATGTATGTCCTTACCATTTAGTTGAAGTAGGCGCGACTCCTGAGCAGGAATTAGCTTTTGGTCTTTCAATTGCAGTAGCGTATCTCGATAAAGTTAAAACCTCAAATGTGTTATCCGAGGAAGAATTTGAAAATGTAGTAGGTCGCATAAGCTTCTTCGTTAATTCTGGAATCAGATTTATTACTGAGATGTGTAAAATGAGAGCATTTGTATCTTTGTGGAATGAAATTACAAAAGAGAGATATAGTGTTAAGGATCCTAAAAACAGAAGATTTAGGTATGGTATGCAAGTAAACAGTCTTGGATTAACTGAGCAACAACCTGAGAACAACGTATATAGAATATTAATTGAAATGCTAGGCGTCGTTCTCTCAAAGGATGCAAGAGCAAGAGCAGTTCAGTTACCAGCTTGGAATGAAGCAATGGGATTGCCAAGACCATGGGATCAACAATGGTCCTTAAGATTGCAACAAATTGTTGCGTATGAAACAGATCTCCTACATTTTGACGATATATTCAATGGCTCTGAAGTGATTGATGAAAAGGTTAGAAATCTTAAAGAGACTGCGATGAAAGAATTTAATCACATTCAATCAATTGGTGGTGCAGTAGCTGCAGTTGAAAGTGGTTACTTAAAACAGGAATTGGTCAATTCTCAAAAAGAAAGGCTTAAAAGAATTAATGATAAAGAGCAAATCGTTGTTGGAGTTAATGAGTTTGTTGAGACCGAAGAGTCACCTCTTGTATCAAATGATGGAGGCATAGAGACAATTGATCCAAAAATTGAAAATGAACAAGTAAAAGCAGTTATTGATTGGAGACAAAACAGAGATCAAAAACAGGTTGATAGCGCTTTAAATCAATTAAGCGAAGCGGCAAAATCTGGAGATAACATAATGGAAGCTTCTATTACAGCTGCAAAAGCAGGTGTAACAACAGGTGAATGGTCTCAAGTACTTCGGGATGTTTTTGGTGAGTTCAAAGCACCGACTGGTATAACTAACATTCAACCATCCAATAATGACGATTACAGCCCAATACGTAAAAGAGTTGAGTCATTGTCAGATAAGATGGGAAGAAGAATAAAATTTCTTGTAGGCAAACCTGGTCTTGACGGGCATTCTAGTGGAGCAGAACAAATTGCTGTAAGTGCGAGTGATTGTGGAATGGATGTTTTGTACGAAGGAATTAGATTAACACCAGAACAAATAGTAAAATCATCAGTTGAAGAAGATGTACACATCATCGGACTTTCTATTCTATCCGGTTCTCATGTGCAGCTTGTCGAGGAAATTATGAATGAAATGAAAAAAAATAAAGTAGACGATATCCCGGTAATTGTAGGAGGTATAATTCCAACAGAAGATGAAAAGATCTTAATTAAAAATGG
>QCMV01000011.1 GCA_003213515.1 Pelagibacteraceae bacterium AG-422-N09
AATCTAGAGTATTAGAAATTTCAGAAATAACTCAAGGATTAAAAGCGCTTGCAAAAGAATTAAACATACCAATCATTGCTTTGTCTCAGTTATCAAGACAAGTGGAGCAAAGAGAAGACAAGAAACCACAGTTATCTGACTTACGGGAGTCAGGGTCAATTGAACAAGACTCAGATGTTGTCATGTTCATATATAGAGAAGAATATTATCTTGAAAAAAACGCCCCATCACCTGGAACTGCTGAATTTATAGAATGGCAACAAAAAATGGACGAGATACATGGTCAAGCTGATTTACTTATATTGAAACAAAGACATGGACCAACAGGTAATATAAAATTAAGCTTTGATGCAAAGTATACTAGATTTGGAAATTTTATTAGCAAAGATCACACCAACAACTACGAATAATTTTCAAGAATGATTAATGTTGATAAAAATACATTCCTAGACATTAACCTAAAAGCAATTAATAAAAACTATAAGATCATAAAGCAAATAGTTGGTAGAAAATGTATAATTGCAGCTACAGTGAAAGCTAATGCCTATGGATTAGGTGCTGATCAGGTCGTTAATAGCCTAATAAAAAAGGGATGCAAGTATTTTTTTGTTGCCACTACAAACGAAGCAATTTATTTACGAAAATTAAATAAAAGAATATTTATTTTTATTTTAAATGGATTGGTAACAAAAGAATTAAAAAATATTCGTAAGTTTAATTTAATTCCTGTTATTAATAACCTTGCACAATTAAAAAAAATAGAAAACTATCAAAAAGAAAATAATTGTTTTCTTAATATCGCGATTCACTTTGATACTGGAATGTCACGTCTTGGTCTTGATCAAAATGAAACAGAATATCTGATAAAAAATAAAGCATTATTGATAAAAAAATCTAAACTTCGATTAATAATGAGTCATCTTTCTTGCGCTGATGATAAAAAGTCAAAATTGAATAAAATACAATTAAATAAATTTAATTTTGTTAAATCTCATTTTCCTAATTGTTTATGTAGTTTGTCTAATTCTGCTGGAATATTGCTGGGTAAAAAATATCATTTTGATATGGTTAGGCCTGGAATCTCACTTTATGGAGGTCAATGTCAAATAAATGAAAACATTATTTATAAAAATGTCGTCTCTATAAAAGCAAAACTAATCCAAATAAGAGAAATATATAAAGGGGATACAATAGGATATGGGGCAACTTTTAAGGCAAAATCAAAAATGAAAATCGGCACTCTTGGCTTTGGTTATGCAGACGGTTTTAATCGTCTTTTTTCAAACAACTATAAAATATTACTGGGAGATAAAAAAATTAATTTGGTGGGTAGGGTATCAATGGATCTGATAACAATCGACTTAACAAATATAAAAACAAAAAAAAATATAATGAATGAAGAATTTGAAGTAATCGGAGACAAGTTTTCAATAAATACCATTGCAAAGACAATAAATACTATTCCTTATGAAATACTAACTAATCTAGGCAAAAGATATGAAAGAAGATATATTTCATAACTAATGGAAAAATTTTATTTATCCCTATTCAATAAATACACAAACACCTCTCTAGTCGTTTTATTATTAATAATTTCATTTTTTGCCTATAGTGCAAAAGATTTTCAACTTGATGCGTCATCAGATACTTTAATTTTGGAACAAGACGAAGACCTTAAAAAATATAGATTAGTTATAGATGACTATGGATCAAATGATTTTTTAATTGTTACTTTTACAGATGAAAAAAGGATCCTAACAAAAGATAATTTAAATCAAATAAAATTATTTGTTGAAAGAGTTGGTAAATTAAATTGGGTTGAAAGTATTCAGTCTATTTTTGATGTTCCATTATTAGAGGTAAATGATCAAAGCCTAACAGGCTTAATTAATGAAGTTCTGACAATTGAATCACCGGGCGTTGATTTGATTGATGCTGAAAAAGAGTTATTAAATAGTCCTATTTTTAAAAACCTTATAATCAGTGAAGATGCATCAAGTACTGCTGTACTAATTAACTTTAAAAAAGATGAAAAACATGAATTCTTAATTCAAGAAAGAGAAAGGCTTAGAAATTTAAATAAACCTTCAAAAGAGGATATAGATAATTTAAAAAGAATTAATTTAGATTATCAGATAAGTAAAAAAAATTTTGATGAAAAGCGTCATAATAATATTAGCGAAATAAGGAAGATAATAAATACATTTAAAAATAAACTAGATATGCATCTCGGTGGGGTGTCCATGATTGCTGACGATACTATAACATACGTTAAAAATGATATAGTCGTATTTGGATTTGGTGCTCTTATTTTTATTTTAGCGGTCCTCTTCATAGTCTTTAAAAATCCACTATGGATGCTTGCATGTATATCTAATTGCTTAGCTTCATTGATTGTGATGATAGGCACTGTATCTTTGATGGATTGGAAAGTAACTGTTATTTCGTCAAACTTTATAATGTTGATTTTAATTTTATCACTATCAATGACTGTACATATCGTAGTTAGATATAGACAATTCATAATTCAAGATAATGAAAAATCTATTAAACATGCTCTTTTGCTGACGATTAAAAACATGTATAAGCCATGTCTATTTGCAGCATTGACAACTACATTTGCATTTGCGACTCTCTATACAAGCGGAATAAAGCCAGTTATGGATTTTGGCTTAATGATGTGTGTTGGCTTAATAATAACTTACATTACAAGTTTTTCATTTTTGCCAGTTGTTATATTTCTTCTTAATCTTAATACAACAAACCATACTTACCTTAATCAAAAAGAAAGTATATTCGCATCTTTAGCAATAAAATCTCCTAATATTTTATTAATTCTATTTATTTTTATCTTTTGCTTAGGAATATACGGCGCCACTAAATTAAAGGTTGAAAACAGTTTTGTTGATTATTTTAAAAAAGAAACTGAAATCTATAAAGGCATGAAATTAATTGATAATAAACTGGGTGGAACAACTCCCTTGGATGTAATAATAAACTTTAATTCAGTAGCGAACGATACAATTGAGGAAGATTTTGAAGAAGATTTCCTTGATTTTGGTATTGAATATGATCCTGCGGATTATTGGTTTACTGAAGAAAAGGTTAATGTTATTAAAAAAATTCATGATCACCTAGAGCAATATTCTTTTGCTGGTAAGGTTTTATCTCTTGCTTCAATAGTTAGGACGGCTGAAAAACTTAATGCAAATAAAGAATTTGATACTCTTGAACTTTCCGTTCTCTATAAAAAATTGCCAAATGACCTTAAAGATCAGATTATCAAACCGTATGTATTACTAGATAAAAATCAAGCTAGAATTACTATGAGAATTATTGATACACATCCTCAACTAAATAGGTCGCTTTTTATTAAAGATCTTAATAACTATATAAATACTAATTACTCTAATACAAATATCGATGTTTCAACTACGGGAATCTTGATTCTATATAATAATATGCTTCAAAGTCTGTTTGACTCCCAAATAAAAACATTATCTATAGTTCTCTTGGGTATCTTTTTAATGCTATTTTTTTTATTTAAATCTCTAAAAACTGCTTTAGCGGCAATTACACCTAATCTGATTGCATGTTTTGTAATACTCGGAACAATGGGGCTATTATCTATTCCTCTTGATTTAATGACAATCACAATTGCTGCAATTACTATCGGAATTGCTGTCGATAATTGCATACACTATATTTACAGGTATCGAGAGTATATATCATTAAACAGCGGCAATCACGATGAGGCTTTAATCAAGTGCAATGAAACTGTTGGCGTAGCGATTAAAAACACTTCATATACTATAATTGCTGGATTTTCTATTTTGATATTTTCAAACTTCTACCCAACTATTTATTTTGGTATATTTACTGCGCTTGCAATGCTTGTTGCACTTTTTGGAAGCCTTACACTATTGCCAGTTCTACTAAAAAAACTTAATTGAATAAAATAATGAATTTAGATCTTGCTCAGTTATTGAATCCTTATGATCTTATTTTTTTACTAGTTATCTTAGTTTCGTTTATATTTGGAGTAAAAAATGGATTAATCAAAAGCTTATTAAATCTTACAAAATGGATAATTATCTTTTATTTAATAAAAAATTGTTTTGATGTTTTAAGGCCGTTCTTTGACCAATATATACTTAATCAAACTCTTTCTGATATACTGATATTTTTCTTCACTTTAATTACAGCCTATATCTTAATATCATTTATTAATCGTATGATTATTGGAATATTGCAACCTAGGAAATCTTTATTTATTGACATGTCCTTCGGAGGTGTTCTTGGAATTTTACGGGGATATATAATTTTTATTCTTATAATTTTTTTCATAAATAGCAATTTTTCCTCTAATTTAATACCAGAGATTATAAAATCAGGTACTTTTCAAGAGATAGTAAATTACGGGGTTGATCTACTTGATCAAATGCCAAGGAATATTAATGAAATTTAATTTAATACATTAAACCATGAAAAAACTTAACTGCCTTGTAACAGGCGCGTCTTCAGGAATAGGAAAAGAGATTTCAATAGAGTTATCTACCTATGCAAAACATATATACATATGTTCTCGAAACGTACAAAAACTTGAAATTGTTTATGATAAAATAATTGAAAATAATTGTGAGTGTACAATTGTTCCTCTAAATTTATGTGATGAAAATGTAATTGAGAATTTGGCTAAACAAATACAGGTCAAAGATACTTCCTTGGATATATTAGTTCTTTCAGCAGGGATTATTAACGAACTTTCTCCTGTTGAGTCAATTGATCTAGAGAATTTTAAGAATATTATAAACTTGAATTTCTTATCAAATTTTAGAATGATTAAGAGTTTTCATTCGTTACTCAAAAGTTCAAATAATGCCTATATAGCTGCAGTGTCATCACTAAAAGACCCTTCAAAAGAATATTACTGGGGCATTTATCAGCCTATTATGACAGCATTAAATGAGCTTTTATTTACCTATTCAAAAGAGAACAAAGGCACAAATATAAAAACAAATATTTTTTGTCCACTTGCCGTTAATACCAAACTAAGAGATGTCATAATGCCTGGCGAGGATAAATCTAAGATAAGTGATCCAAAAGATGTGGCTGTTAAAATTGTAAATTATATTTTAGAGGCAGCTGGTACAGGAGAAATAATCGAAATCACCTGATATACGGATTCTTTGAAGTTTTGAAATCATACAAAATTGGAACACCATCAAGTTTGAAGTAGCTTCTAAAAGAATTATCAAAAAATTTTTGAAATAATTGTGGTGGTTTTTTCTGAATATTTATAAATATTTTAAACTTTGGAATTTTATTTTCTAATTGAACAATATATTTAGGTTTTATTTCTATTTTATTAAATCGTGGTAACGCTGATTTTTTGTTCAAATAGTTAATAAACTTGTTTAGTTTTAATTTATTAATTTTTATTGATATCAATTCTTTTTTTAGAATAATTTCTTTTAAAACATTTGATATTCTTGTGTTATTTTTTGCAGAAATAAAATCAATATTAATTAATTTGTATTTACTATAATTATATCGTAAATATTTTTTTATATTTAACTGGTATTTTCTTTTATCATCAAGAATATCAACCTTATTAAATAAAAAAAATAGAATTTTATGTTTGCTTAATGCTAAATCTGCAAGACGAAAATCTTGTCTTGTAATGCCTTCTAGTGAGTCGATTAAAAGCACTGTGACATCAACATTATTCATTATTTTAATAACTTCTGAATTGCGAGACAATTCATGCTCTTCTTTTACTTTGCTTCTTCTACGCAGCCCAGGCGTATCAACAATAATAAATTCGAAATTTTTGTGAGTAAATTTTTGTTTAATGAGAGATTTTGTTAATCCATATTCATCGCCAACAGGTGAAATATACTCACCAAGCAATGTATTAAATAATGTTGATTTTCCAGAATTAGGCTTTCCAATAATGCCTATATTAATTTTACTTAAATTCATAAACGTTGGAGTTTTCGTCAGACAAATAAATTGAATCAGACAGGATTATAGGTGGGACTAATGCACCTTTAACTCCAATTGATTCAGTTAAAAGTATTTCGCCTGAGATAGGTGAAACTACTTTTAACTCACCAAAATATGAAATATTATAAATTAAATTATTGATTAAATAAGGACCAAGCCAAAGATTTAAATTTTCAGCCTTTTGACCTTTTTTATACTTTGAGAGTTCAGTAATCCAGTAAACCTCTGAACTGTCTTTATTCAAACATATTAACTTTCCATCTTCATTAATAATATATATTTGATTCCCTGTAATAATTGGCGTTCTATACCCTGATAAATCTTTCGCCCAATTTCTCTGTCCGTTAGTGGCATTAACAGAAACAAGCTTTCCATTCGAGCTTAATGAATAAATAGTATTGTTTGATACCACAGGGCTTGCTGATATATCTTTGATATCAAAATTGCTGACCATTGATATTTTTGAGACATTTTCTGACCAGATGGGTTGGCCAGTATCAAAAATAAATGCTACCAGCTCTCCATTACTAAAAGGGGCAATAATTGTATTTTCGAATGCTACTGGAGATGAGGTAAATAAATTTTTCTTTGTTTCTGAAATTGTTTGAAATGACCAATTTACTTCTCCACTTGTCACATCAATTGAAAAAATTCTGTTGTCAGCTGAAATAAAATATACATATCCTCTATATATAAGCGGTGGTGATAAAATTGGATATTCTATTTTTGTTGACCATAGTTCATTACCATCTTCAGCGTTTAATAATTTTATTTGACCATATCCATCTACAAACACTAATTGATTATCAAAATAAGAAATGCCGCCTCTAACAATCTCATATTTTTTTATCCCCTCAATTCTAACATCTACTTTGAACAGCGTTTTTTTTGTTAATGTATCTATACATTCTATATAGCCCTGGCTTAAGACATGGCACAGATTATCATTAAAAAATATGGGTTGTATAATATTTACTGGCCCTTTTTTACCTGAAATAATTTTTGATTTATCATTGAATGAAGCTACTGAGTAAATATTATCTAAATCATTTGATGGATTTAAAAAATGCTGAGACCAAAAATTTACTTCTTTTGGTTCATTTATCAGCATGTCACCAGGATCAAGGTTTAGAGTTTCAGAGATTTCTGCGCTATAACTTAAAACAGGAAAGCCACTGGCAGTTTCATTGATTTCTTCACTCCCGGAACATGAAATAAGGAAGAAAGCTATAAGTAAAAATATATATGATTTATTGAACATACTAATTTATGATTTCAATAAATTTGTTAGCTCTTATTTTAATCTCTACAGGGACATCTGGAGTATCAATTAAATTCTGGAAATTTTTTTTACTTTCTTCATTTTTTCCAAGAATAAGCTTTTTAAATGAGATAAGTTCATTAAATAAATATTTGAAGTTACTATCACGCATTCTGTCATCAGTGAGATAGCTCATAAATTCTTCTTCGCTCGAATTATCAATTTTTAATAAAAGTAAAAAATATGTTGCTAAATCTGCAATTATTGGATCATATTTTTCATCGTCAGTTAATTTTTCTAAATCAAGAATCCCATCTTTAATATTGCCATTTTCTATCTTTAAATTTGCAATTTTTAATTCAGCTATACTTGATATGTAATTGTTGTTAGCGTTAATAAGCTCATTTAATAAAGAGTATTGTTCTGAAATATTTTTGCTGTTTGTTGCTTTAATATATGTTTCAATGAGTTTTTCATTTTTTGATTTATCAATAGAAACCATTACTTGATATCCAATAATTGACCCTATTATGATCACTAGTATTAAAATTACATATAAACCGTATTTTTTAAAAAGATTAGATAGTTTTTCTTTTCTTAAATCTTCATCGACCTGTCTTAAGATATCGCTCATTGATCTTTACCGTTATTACTTACGATCTGTGGACGCATATGATAAATATGGTCCGATGAAGGAAAAGTTCTATCTTTAACTTCTTCAGAATACTTACTTACAGCTTTCTTAATAGCGTTATCTAAATCGACATATTTTTTTACAAATTTTGGAGCAACGTTTGTCAATCCCAACATATCTTCTGTTACTAATATCTGGCCATCACAATTTGGAGATGCTCCTATTCCAATAGTAGGAATGTTTAAAATTGAAGTTATTTCTGCGGCTAATGGCTCAGCCATACCCTCTAAAACAACGGAAAATGCTCCCGCTTCTTCAACAGCAACTGCATCATCAATATATTTTTGCCACTCAGTTTTTACTTTTCCTCTTACTTTATATCCTCCATCAATCAATACACTCTGCGGTTGAAGACCTATATGGCCCATAACGGGAATTGAGCTTTTTGTAAGATGTTCAATTGTTTTGGACATTTTTTGACCGCCTTCTAGCTTAACACCGTTGCAATTCGTTTCTTTCATAACACGAGCTGCATTCATAAATGCTTTTTCAACAGATTCTTCATAGGTTCCAAATGGCATATCAACAATTACACAAGATTTGTTTGAAGCACCTACAACAGATTTTGCATGTTTAATCATTTGTTCAAGTGTAACTTGAAGTGTATTTTCATAATCATAAAGAACCATACCAAGCGAGTCTCCAACCAACATTAAGTCAACTTGTTCGTCAATAGCTCTAGCAATTGGCGCAGTATAAGCAGTTAGACATACAATCGGAGTCTTTCTTTTAAGAGATTTTATATCATTTGCTGATTTTCTTAACATGGGATCGGTTTATACTTGATAAATTAAAAAAATTCTAGGGAAAGCTTAGTTTCGGAATTATTCTACTAATTCACTGTCTATTAATATGGCTATAAGAAGAGCAGGTTCAGAGCCATTATTTACCCATGCGTGATTTGTACCTCGCTGTACAACGACATCAAATGGATTTATTTTTACCTCTTCTTCATCCAAAATTAAAGTTACATCTCCTTTTAGCAGTATAATATAATCAATTGTCTTTGTTTTGTGCATCGCTGGATGCTTTGTTACATCAACCCGGTGATGAGCTGCGCCAATACGACTGAAGGCTTCCTCAGCCATTTTATTTAGCACCTCGAGTGGAACACCTTTAGGAGTTGGCATTATTTGAAAATATCTAAATTTTGAACCTCCTTTAGGAGGTGATAAAATTATATCGCTATCAGCTCTATCCTTGCAACTTTTCGTATCAATAGTTGCTCCATCTTCATTCCATATCTCGAATAAACCTCCAATTTCTTCTCCTATAGATCGTGCTGGAGGACCATCAATTTTAATTACAGATTTGCCATTGTCATTATGTCCTGTAACAATTCTTCTCACTTAATAACCTCCTTTATTTTAATCCCTTCTTACGTTTGGTATAATTTCTTCTTGGTAACCTTCTTTAAAAGTTGCTCGATCGCCATAAATTTCAGTTTCAAACCATTCGACAAATTCCTTTGATTTAATCCCCCTCCAATATTTCCAAGTTGATTGTGCAATAGGAGCTTTCATGGTGCCCAATTTCAACATATGCATTCTCATTTTTAAATGAGTTTCATCAACAAAACCTTTTTCAACTTTTTCATATGTATCAAAAATATCAACAAGTAATGCATTTACATATACTGCTACTCTCCATTTATCTGCGTTATCTAGTTCGCCTGCAGCCCAATCTTTTGAGAGAAAGTTACTAAATTCTTTATCTTTCGATGTATTAAAATATCTCTCATACATTCTATGTGTTAAAGAGTGTCCAAACTGCGCTTTTGTGATTTCGTTTTGCTGATGTATTTGTATTCCTAAATAAATAACAGAAACAACCACACCAAATGCTGCAACCATTTGCACAATAATTATTATTGTTTCTGCGCTCATAAGTACAGACTATACATTATTATACTTTTGTGGCAAAAACTATACTTAGATCGATTTATAAAAATTGATTTAATAATTAACTTTTAGTTGTAGCGAACGCTTCCAAAGCTTTTTGTCTAGAGGAACCAATCTCGACAATTGGCATTGGATAATCTTTACCAAGTTTAACATTTGCCGAATCTAAGACATCTTTAGGTGCCTCCCAAGGATTAAATAAATACTTATTTGGCATATCCTTAAGTTCAGGAATATATTTTTTTGTATATCTGCCATCTGGATCAAATTTCTGTCCCTGCATGACAGGATTAAATATTCTAAAATAAGGTGCGGCATCAGCTCCTGAGCCGGCAATCCATTGCCATCCTGCGCTATTATTAGCAAGATCGGCATCAACTAAACAATCCCAAAACCATCTTTCACCATGGTGCCAATGCAACAATAAATTTTTGACTAAAAATGAACCCACAACCATTCTCAAACGATTATGCATATACCCTGTCTGCCACAGCTCCCTCATACCAGCGTCTACTATTGGATACCCTGTTAGTCCTTTTTGCCATTTCTTTAATGCATCTTTATTTTTGTCCCAAGGAAATTTATCAAATTTTTTTTGAAGATTTTCTTTTGGTAAAGTTGGAAAATGATACAAAAGATTGAAAGAAAACTCCCTCCATCCAAGTTCACTTAAAAAATGATCCAAATCTCTTTTAATTTCTTTTTTTCCTTCTTGGGTTTTTGATCGATACCAAACTTGGTTTGGTGACACCTCTCCAAAATGTAAATGAGGTGAAAGTTGCGAAACATTGTTTCCAGATGGAAAATTCCTACCATCTTTATAGTTAGCAAGGCCTTCTTTTATAAAGACATCAATTTTATTATGGGCGCCTTTCTCTCCTGGAGTCCATAGTTTTTCCATCGCAACATGCCAATTGTGTTCTGGCATTAGTTCCAGATCATCTATACTAATACTGTTCATCTTATCAAATAGTAAGTTGTCTAACTTAGGTTTTTGTATTGGTGTTCTTGGCATTTCAGAATTCAAACAACCTTTTCTGTAGTAAGGAGTAAATACCTTATATGGAGTACCATCATTCTTGACCACATTCCAAGGTTCCCAAAGAAGAGATCCATTATATGTGTTCACGCTTATTTCTTTGTCATCAAAAAAACTTTTGATTTTTTTGTCTCTTTTTATTCGCCACGGTTCATAACATCTATTCCAATATATCTCTTTAACATTATAAGTTTCAGTAAGTTTAATTAAGATGTTCTTTGGATCACCTCTGTATAAACTCAAATTATTATCTAAAGATTGTTTTAGAGCAATTAATGAATGGTGAAGCCACCATTTACTAGCAGAACCATTTATATGTTCTTTCGAGTTTTCATCATCAAATATAAAAATTGGCAACGTTGCCCCGTTTTTAATCGAATTATACAATCCAGGATTGTCTAAAAGTCGTAAATCTTGTCTGAACCAGAAAATATTAATGTCTTTTTTGGGCATAAACTAAAATATAGTCTAAATAATTAGACTTTCCATACCAACGGAATTTATTGAATCTTATATTCAAAATTTTGAGTTGTTGGATTGTGCCCCAATAATTTAGCTCCATTTCTTATATGATAGTGCGTTGCCATAGGCGTTAATGGAGAAAGTGTAACTATTCTTTTATATCCCATTTCCTTGCCAAATTTTAGAGCCTCTTCCATAATTTTTCGTCCCGCTCCTTTTTTACGAGACCATACAGTGTAAGCAATAATTGTATCCGCATTTTGTTCGTAAACTGCTAAACGGCTCATCAAATCTAATTCTCTTACTGAATGAGGAACGTCCTTAGTAAACGCCAAGCACATGATGCCTTCAATTTGATTATTGTATTCCAGGCCATAAATTTTTCTATCATGAGAAGTTCTCCATTTTACATCAAGTTCAGGTCTTACAGGGTCTTCAGTTACATCAATATTATCTAATTCAATAAATTTAGATGTCATAATCCAACTGAAATCAGTTAAATTAAAGTTAAATATTGATTTAAAAAAATTTAATATTTTTACAAATAAGTTATTCATCAATTAGCTATTTTATTTTTTGTCTACTTTTTAGGTTCATTTACACCTATCATTTTAGTGTCAGCCTTAAAAGGTAAATTATTATCTAGATCCGTATAATACCTTAGGTATGTGCTACACGTGTTGAATAAATAGTGTTGGTACACTATGAGTATGACATTTGACGGTCATAACTAAAGTATTCTCTTTTATACCTTTTTTGATTTCAGATATATCTATGCCAGATGCTAACAATTCGTCTCTTTTTTTAACTATATCCTCTACTTCCCAAGCAAGTCCCCCTAATTTATCTTCGGGAGTTTCGTTTTTGTCTTTTTCTTCAATTACTTCAATTATGGTTTTGTTTAATTTAAAAAAAAGTATTCTTCTTTTCCAAGTTTCAATAAACTTATCTAAAGCAAGCCTTATTTTAAAAATCTTATTATATATTTCTATAAAACTATCTGCATCATTAGTTTTAATTACAACATGATCCAGTTTTTTTACTGCATTATCTGAAAACTTCATTGCTTCAGGCAAAAGTCCTTCTTTATGTTGAATAATAAATGAAAATAAACCGCGAGTTAATTCAACAGGTAAAAACTGATTAATCCATGATCTCTTAGAATTATTATTGGTATTTATTCCTTCACCATTTGATTGACTTGGAAGTGAGTAACCAAGAGCAATTAGTTTATTTCTTACGGCTTCCAAATCATCAGTTCCTAACACTATTCCCATCAAGCCCTCACCATCATTTTTAATTTTATTTTTAACAAGCTGTGCACCTACTCCATCTCCAGTTGCAGCCAAAAGTTCTAAATATATATTTTGTAAATTGAATAATGAATTTGAGGTTCCCCACTCTTTATGATGACCTCTCCATGATGGGTTTATACCTAATATTTTTTGGTAATTTTGCTCTGCTTCCTCAAGATTTTTCACAGCTATAATTAAGTGATCTAAAGACTTAATCATGTTTTTACTCTCAGTATTACCTTCAATTCTATTTAATTAAGTTCTTTTAGTAATTATAGTATTTAATATAAAATTATCACCCGCTACTTTTTTAAAGTAATCAAAAAAAATTTTTGGGTCGATAATTGGCGACTCTGGAGTATGAACTCCAATATTATTAATTTTACCATCAATAAACATTTGGACACCAACTGTTAAAGGCAGTGAGGTTGCTTCACCCATAGAAAAACTATTAATATCACCATCAATTGTAACTCCAATTGATGTAAATTTATTTCCTTTTAAACCTTCTGCATAACCATAAATGCTAGGAAGATTTTCTTTTTTATAATTTACCATATCCGGACCATTTAGACTTTCAAACCACGTCAAAATTCTTGCAGCAAAATTTTTGGTAATAATTTTTATATTTATTAAAAATCTAATAATTTTTAAGATTGCAATAAAACTACTCTCAATACCATGCATTAAATTATAAGACTCTTTAATATTCTGGTAATTGTTAGGAAATGTTATGGCCTCAGGGTGTCCAAAAATATATGTGCTTCTTTTCCCAATATCAGGATAATCAACCTTGATTTCTTCAAGAGGTTTTACCATTTCAAAATTTCCATTTTTAAAAATTTTTACCTCTCCAATCATTTGCTCTATACCATGCACCATTGCAGCACTAACTCCCGACTGAGATGATTCACTTTCTGGTTTTGCGGCAGACATATCCCAGCCTGTATAAACTTTTCTAACTTCATCAAGTTCAGATATTGCTATATGAGCCAATATATTTGTTAGTCCTGGACTTGCTCCAAGACCTATAATAGCTGTGATATTTGCCTTTTTTGCATCTTCATTCATTTGAAGCATCTTTTCGGTTGGCTCCCAATCATCGCAGATATCAAAGTAGTGTGTATTAGTTTGAATTGCAGCTTTGAGTATGGGTTCTGCAAATAAAAAGAATGGGCCGGTCGTATTGACTACAATATCAACTTTTGACATTTCCGATTTCAGGGTTTCAAAGTCTCTGATATCTAATTTTAAACCTTCAACTCTATTATCAAAATGTGAAGCAAACTTTTTTGCCGATAAAGAGTTAACGTCTGCTACATAAATCTTTTCAATCTGTTTTATGTTGTGCAAGTATTGAACTGCATATCTTCCCATGCCACCACTTCCACCTAATGCTAAGACCTTCATAAATTACTCCCACTCAATAGTTCCAGGTGGTTTTGAAGTAGTATCGTATACCACTCTATTTATGCCCTTAACCTCATTTATTATTCTTGTTGAGACTTTACTCAAAAATTCACCCTTAAAAGGATAAAAATCTGCAGTCATTCCATCTACAGACGTAACAGCTCTTAATCCGCAGACTTGTTCATATGATCTATGATCACCCATAACACCAACAGTTTTAATTGGCATCAAGACTGCAAATGCTTGCCAAATTTTATCGTATAAACCTGCTTCTTTAATTTCTTCGATATATATATTATCGGCTTCTTGTAAAATTTTTACTCTAGCTGCTGTTACCTCACCTAATATTCTTATTCCCAATCCGGGGCCTGGAAATGGATGTCTGTTAATGAATTTTTTTGGGAGTCTCATCTCCAGCCCCAATTTTCTAACTTCATCCTTAAAAAGTTCTCTTAAAGGTTCAACAAGTTTAAGTTTCATTCTTTTTGGTAAACCACCAACATTATGATGAGATTTAATAACTGATGTGGGACCGCCATGGAAGCTCTGACTTTCGATTACATCAGGATAAATAGTTCCTTGAGCTAAATATTTGGCACGTTTTATTTTGTTTGCCTCTTGGTTAAATATTTTAATAAAAAGATTACCTATTATTTTTCTCTTTTTTTCTGGATCTGTGGCACCCTTTAGGGCTTTTATAAATGTATTTCTTGAGTCTTTGACTATTAATCGAGATTTAAAATGTTTTTTAAACATTTTTACTACCTCTTTTGTTTCATTTAGTCTCATTAAACCTGTATCAACATAAATACATGTTAATTGCTTATTTATGGCTTTTGAAATTATAGCTGCAGTAACAGTACTATCCACCCCACCCGACAATCCACAAATTACCTGATCCTTATGAACTGAATTTTTAATCTCAGTAATCTGATTTCTTAAATGATTTTTCATGCTCCAGTTTCTTTTTATCTTACAAATTTTAAATATAAAATTTTCGATTATCTTATGGCCATTGGGTGTATGCACAACTTCAGGATGAAATTGTAGACCGTAAAAAGATTTTTTTTTATTCTCGACTGCTGCAAACTTAGTATTTGAACTTGATGCAATACTTTTAAAATCTCTTGGTAGACTAATAACCTTATCGCCATGGCTCATCCAGACATAATTCGAGCTCTTTCCTTTTCTAAATCCTGAGAATAAAACACTTTTTTTTGATGGCTTTATAAGTGTTTTACCAAATTCTCTTTTTTTTGAAATTTTTACTTTCCCACCAAGTTGGTAACATAATAATTGCATACCATAGCAAATTCCCAATATTGGAATATTTAAATTGAATATTCTTTTATCAATTTTTGGAGTATTTGTCTTATGAACACTTGCTGGACCCCCTGAGAAAATTATCCCCGAACAACCTCTATTTATTATTTGATTATAAATTGATTTGCTTGACACAATTTCACAATAAACTTCAGCTTCTCTTACTCTTCTTGCTATTAACTGAGTAACTTGAGATCCAAAATCAACAATAAATATCATTATTTATTCCGCCAAATCTTTTAATTTGACGATTTCTTCGCATGAAGTTTCACATAATATTTCAAGATTAGATATTTGCTCAGCGTATTGCTCAATTAAACCTAATTCATAAGATACTTTTCCTATTAAAAAATTAAGCTTAAGATTATGTGGAATAAGCGTAAAGGCAATTTCATAATATTTAAGCGCATTGTCCTGATCTTCTAAGCCTTCATATGATTTACCTAACAAAATATATGACTCAGATGATTTGGGGTTAAATACAATATCTTTTTCCAAATATTTTATTGCCTTTTCAAAATTTTCTTCATTGAAAACATTCAGCGCTGATGCATAAAAACTATTTGAGGCAAATATACTTGTTGGCAAAATACAAATGGATATTACCAATAGTACTTTCATTAAACGTTTATATGTTTGTCGGATAATTTGGTGACTCTCTTGTAATATCGACATCATGTACATGACTTTCTTTAAGACCTGCTCCAGTAATTTCTACAAACTTAACATTCTTTTTAAATTCCACTATATCTTTTGAACCAGTGTATCCCATAGAAGCCTTTAAGCCTCCAACAAGCTGATATATAATTGGCGATATAGGTCCTTTGTAAGGAACTCTTCCTTCGATTCCTTCAGGAACATGCTTATTGCTCTCAGTTATTTCTTCTTGAAAATACCTATCTGCAGATCCCCTGGCCATAGCGCCAAGCGATCCCATTCCTCTGTATGATTTATAGCTTCTTCCCTTGAATAAATATACCTCCCCTGGAGACTCGTCAGTTCCAGCAAAGAGTGAACCGATCATAACTCCGCTTGCTCCTGCGCCTAAGGCTTTTGCTATATCACCAGAATATTTAATTCCACCATCCGCAATTATCGGCACTCCTTTTTTTGCTGCAGTTTCAGCACAGTCTAAAATTGCTGAAAATTGGGGTACACCAATTCCAGCTACCACTCTAGTGGTGCAAATTGATCCCGGACCTATTCCAACTTTTACACAATCAGCTCCTTGATCAATAAGTTCTTCGGTGGCTTCGTTTGTAGCAACATTTCCAACAATTACATCTGTTGAGAATTTTGATTTTATTTCTTTTAAGGTGCTGATAACTTTTTCTGAATGACCGTGTGCCGTGTCAATGACAAGAACATCTACGCCAGCATCAACAAGCTGTTCTGCTCTATGAATTGCTTCTTCACCAACTCCGATTGCTGCTCCAACTATCAGCCTGCCTTTTTGATCTTTCGAAGCATTTGGATGAAGCTGACTTTTTTCTATATCTTTTACAGTAATTAAACCAATACATTTGCCCTTATCATCGACAACTAATAATTTTTCAATTCTATGCTTGTGTAGTAATTTTTGGGCATCATCTGTTGAAATTTCATCTTTGACAGTGACCAAATTTTCACTAGTCATTAATTCACTTATTTTTTGAGACATATTGGTTGCGAATCGTACGTCTCTATTTGTTAAAATACCTAATAATTTGTCACCTTCATCAACAACAGGTATGCCTGAAATCTCATTGACTTTCATTAAATCTAGAGCGTCAGCTAACGTTGCCGATGGTAGTATCGTTAGTGGATCAATTACCATTCCGGTTTCAAATTTTTTTACTTTTGAAACATTCTGTGACTGTTCGTCTATGGATATATTTTTATGTAATATACCCATTCCACCAGACTGGGCGATTGCAATAGCTAACTTGTACTCAGTTACTGTATCCATTGCGGAGGATATAAGAGGAACACCCAATGAAATATTAGAAGTAATTTTTGTAAAAGTGCTTACTTCTGAAGGAAGCACAGACGATCGTGCAGGTTTAATAAGAACGTCATCAAATGAGAGAGATTTTTTAATACTGGAGTGCTCCATCTCTGAGAAATAAATTATTTATTAATTTATGTCAATCAATAGGTGACTTTTTTTCAAGACAAACCAGGTATATCTCACTAGATTCTTTGCGGCTTGACTTAGGCTTGAAGGAAGTGACTTTTTTAAAATGTTTTTTACAAGTTAATATAACTTCTGAAATATCACCTGATCTAAAATATTTTGAAACCATGTTTCCGCCTGGTTTCAATTCTTTTAGGGCAAAATCAACTACATTCTCTAATAATTCAAGCGAAAGCAAAAAATCTGATGATCTATTACCAGATAAATTTGGAGATATATCGGACACTATAAGATCAAATTTGTCATATTTGGCTAATATTTTTGAGCATTTATCAGACAAGAAATCGACTTTATATACATCCACATTCCTTATGGGGTTCATATCCAATAGATCTAAAGCCACTATCTTTTTAAGATTTTTGCCACGAGATTTTAGTACCTCGCTCCAACTACCAGGGGCAGATCCAATGTCTAAAGCTTTTTCTAAGCCATCAAGAAGTCTATATTTTTCAATAATTTCAATTAATTTATAGGCTGCTCGAGATCTAAAATTATCTTTAGAGGACTTTATTACATACTCATCTTCTAGATGCCTTTTGAGCCATTTTTTACTCTTATCTGAAAAGGACTTATTCTTGATTTTCATAAAATTGTTATTTTTCAATCATTTATAGCTGAAAAAAACCTATTTGATAACTTAAAGATTTAAACTATATCAAAATGATATAGGTATTGATTATATATATCATTCTGATATATATACGCTCTTTTTTAAAGGATACAGATGAAATACATAATACACATTGTGCTGGTTTTCTTATTGTTAAATGTTTCCGTTAAGGCCTTGAGTCTTAAGGAAGCGGTCAATGATTCACTATCCAATAATTTATCACTCAAGATTGAAGCTATAAATGTTGATATGGCTGAAGAAGATTATCTACAATCAACAACAGACTACTTTCCAACGATAACTCTAAGTGGCAGTATGTCTGAAAATGATTACTCCGACATTAAGAGTCAGTCTGGAAGTGCCACAAATGGTTATGAGTTATCCCCTAGCAGTAAATCTATTGTTCTTTCACAAAATGTATTTAGTGGTTTTAGTCGATTTTATAGTTCACTCTCCACAAAGGAACAATTGCATATTCAAAATCTTACCCAATCTAAAGTCACGCAAGACATAATTTTAGAAACAATAGACGCATACTACAATGTATTACTAGCGCAAAAGATTGTTCAATCAAATAAAGATAATTTTAATTCGGTAAGTGAGAGGTTTAATGCAACAAGTAAGGAGTTTGAAGTTGGATTAGCTTCTAAGACTGATGTTGCTCAATCAGATGCATTTCTTAATAATTCAAAAATTAACCTTCTCGATGCAAAAATAAATTTAAAAAATACTATGAATTCCTTTTATAATCTAATTGGAACCGAACCAAACAATTTAACGTTTTCTGAAATTGACTCAGAGGTCCCTAATACGTTTGAGGAGTATAAAGAATTAGTTGTTTCAAACAACTATACAATAAGAATCGTAGACTCAACTCTTAATGTTTATAACGCAAATATTGGGATAGCTAGGTCAGCTTTGTACCCACAAATTAATTTTTCGGCTTCAAGAACAGAACTTGAAGAGTATTCAACAACTATAGATGAACTTACAAATGAAGAATTGCAAGCAACAGTCACATGGCCAATTTTTAAATCTGGAAAATCTCTGTCCAATATAAGAAAAGCAAAAAAACAAAAAAACAGTCAAATAATTCTGATACAAAAAACAACAAATGAAACGCTTTCACTGGCAGAGAACATTTGGGAAAACTATCTTATTACTGACGAAACAGTAGAAGCAGCTAAATTGAACTTTTTTGCTAATAAAACTGCTTATGAAGGCACTGTCATAGAGGAAGAAGTAGGAGAAAGAAGTGTCCTTGATGTACTAACAGCAAGACAAAGTCTGCTTAATGCAGAAATCAAATACTTCCAAGAGCAAAAAGACCGTGAAATCACAAAAGCTCAAGTTATGTATATGTCAGGTATTTTAAATTTGTCATCACTAGGAATAAATTAATATGCAAAAAGAAACACTTTGTTTAGGACTTCTATCGCTTGGGCCAAGATCTGGTTATGAAATTAAACAAATGTTTGAAGGTCCATTGTCAGATTTTTATAGTTTAAGCTTTGGAACGATTTATCCAACTTTAAATAACTTACAAGCTGACAAATATGTATCTTGTAAACAACATTCCCAAAGTAAAAAACCTGACAAAAAAGTTTATACAATAACTAAAAAGGGAATGGAATTAATGAAAGATAATTTGCTAAGTGATGCATCTTCTTATATTCGTTCAGGAAACTTCGGAGACCAAATTAAGTCTGAATTTTTTTTACTCTTATTATTTTCAAAATATTTACCAAAAGAAACAATGAATACTGTTTTAAATGAGCGCGTTTTGTATTTGAGGCAAAAACTTGAACAATTTAAATACGATGGCCCTGTTCCAGGGAATTTAGATGCAATAAGAAATGAGAAATCAGTATCGTTCATTAGAGGTTTGGCATCTGCATTAATTGAAACGGGACTAAACTACATGGAAAAAAATAGAGGAAAGTTAAATTAAAATGTTTAAAAAAATACCAATAAATTATATTTCTGCTTTTGTTATTTTTATCGTTGTTATTCTTTGGATATTCTCCGGTCTAATTGGAGGTGATGAGGCTGAAAGTAATGTTTCTGAAGTAGTTACAAGTGAGGAAATAATATCTGTAAGGGCACAAGAATTTTCTTCACAAAAAAAAACATATTTTTTAACTATTCGGGGAAGAACTGAAGCAGATAAAATTGTAATGTTAAAGCCTAAGACTACTTCTACGATTATTGAAACAATTAATAAGGGATCGTTCGTAAAAAAAGATGAAGTTATCTGCAAACTTGATGATGAAAATAGAACAGCTGCATTGAATGAGGCTGAGGCTTCTAAAAACAAAGCTCAGCTTCAGTATGATGCAATTAAAACACTCGCTGATGAAGGTTACAGATCAGAAAATGCTGTAGCCACAGCAGATGCCGCACTAAAGGCATCTATTGCTAGAGTAGAAATGGCAATGAATGAACTTGATAATATTTTAATTAAAGCTCCATTTGATGGTTTTATTGAAGATGTCTATCTAGAAATTGGAGACTTAATTACTCCAGCTTCCCCGTGTGCAAAAATAATGAGACTAAACCCAATGTTAATTACTGGTGAAGTAACAGAAAAAAATGTTGATCAAATAAAACTTGGTCAGAAAGTCAATATCAATCTTATTGACACAACATCTCTTCAAGGGTCAATAAGCTATATAAGTAAAAGTGCCAATCCAAGTACACGAACTTATAAAATTGAGGCAACAGTTAGTAATAAGGAAGGAAGTATTCGAGAGGGACTTTCAGCTGATATGTTGGTTCCACTAAGAGAGGTTTTGGCTCATCTAATTCCATCTTATCTGATATCACTTAATGATGAAGGCGAATTGGGAGTAAAAGTATTAATTGATACAAAGGTAAAATTCTCAAACATTCAAATTGTAGAGGATACAGTGGATGGTCTTTGGGTAACGGGATTGCCTGAAAAAGCTACTGTGATAACCGTTGGTCAAGAGTATGTGATTAATGGTCAGATAGTAAATGCTGAAATTGTTAATTAGTTTTAATGATAGAATTTTTAGTAGATAGAAAACGGACAGCTATAGCCCTACTTGTAGTGCTTATATTCGCGGGAATATTTGGCAGAATTAACATTCCAATTGAAAACGAACCTGAGATTGTTGTGCCAGTGGTTTATGTAGGAGTTGGGCTAACTGGAATATCGCCTCAAGACTCAGAGAGGCTTCTTTTGAAACCAATCGAGGAAGAAATAAGAGCTATAGAAGGAATTGATAAGCTTCAAGGTTTTGCATTTGAAAACTACGCAGCAGCTGTAATTCAATTTGAGGCAGCTGAAACAATGAAAAAATCACTGGATAAAGTAAGAGATGCTATTAATGATGCTAAGGTAAAATTTCCTGATGATGCCAAAGAACCTGTTGTAAGTGAAGTATCATTTGAAGATCAACCTACTGTAATAGTGTCAATTGACTCGCCAACTGCATCTGAAAGATATTTACTTAACCTTGCTCAAGAAATAAAAAAAGAAATTGAACTTATTCCTTCTATTTTTGAGGCTGAGCTTTTAGGTGCAAGGGAAGAGCAATTAGAAGCTACACTTAATAGATCACAGATGGAGAACTATAATATTTCTTTTGCTGAAATCATTACCTCAGTATCTAATAACAACCAAGTTGTAACTGCTGGTGAAATACAAACTGGACAAGGTCAATTTGCTGTAAATGTACCTGGATTATTTGAAACAGCAAGAGATGTATATGAGTTACCCATTCGATCAACTAATAACAGTACTGTAAATTTGGCTGACATCTCAACTATCAAAAGAAATTTTAAAGACCGAGAAAGTTACACTAAAGTGAATGGAGAACCAGGAATTTCCCTTTTAATAAAAAAAGGTAGAGGGCGAAATGTCATTGATACTATTAATGAAGTTGATGAAGTTGTTCAAAGCTTTAAATCTAAAGTACCTAGCGATGTAAACTTTACTTACGTAATGGATTCCAGAGAAATTATGGAAGATAACGTAAATTCATTACAAGGTAATATTCTACTCGCTACAATATTTGTAATTATTGTAACTATGCTTGCCTTAGGAATTAGATCTTCTTTAATTGTTGGTTCTGGAATTCCGGTATCAATACTAATTGCTTTATTTGTTTTGTATGTTCTTGGTTATGATTATAATTTCATGGTTATTTTCGGAATCCTAGTTGCTCTTGGGATGTTAATTGACGGCTCACTTGTAGTTGTTGAACTCGCAGATAGAAAGATGCTTGAGGGTTTTGATCGACAAAAAGCCTATATTTACTCTGCAAAAAGAATGTTCTGGCCGATTGTAGCGTCAGCGGCAACAACCCTTGCTGTTTTCATACCACTTTTTTTCTGGCCAGGCATTAGTGGGCAGTTTATGCGAATGCTGCCGGTAACGATTTTTGTCGTTTTATTTATTGCGCTTATTTTCAGTCTAATGTTCGTACCCGTGATTGGAAGTGTGTTAGGGAAGCCCTCTAATGCATCTGCAAATTCCTTTAAAAAACTTGGGTCAGATCAAAATTTTAATCTTAAAGATATCAGTGGCTATATAGGAATCTATGTATCTATACTTGATAAACTATTAAAAAGACCAATCCTAACGCTTTTGTCGGTTTTTATTGTTCTATTTACAATTATTTCAAGTTTCTTCTCCTTTGGAAAAGGAATGATATATTTCTCTACCGGTGATCCATATTTTGGTCAAATAAAAATCTACGCTCGAGGAAATCTTTCAATCGATGAAATAAACAAACTCACGAGCGATGTTGAAATTATTGTTAATGAACATACTGGCATTAAAAATTATTTTCTTCAAACCGGCCAATTCAGCAATGTGGTTGCTGGTGGAGGTGGAAGCTCTGAAGATTTAATTGCAACTGCATATTTCGAATTTGTTGATCGCAATCAAAGAAAAAATGGTCATGAAATTATTTCGGAATTAAGAGATCAATTTGATAATATTAAGGGAATTAAAATAGAAGTTTCTGAACAATCGGGAGGCCCGCCTATTGGAAAAGATGTTGAAATAAGAATAACAGGCCCATCCAGTGCAAGCATACTTAAAGTGACTAAGGATGTAAGAAATTATATAGATGAAAATGTAATTGGACTCGTAAGTGTAGAGGATACATTACCGGTGCCTTTAGTTGATTGGGAACTTATAATTGATAAACCAAAAGCTGCCCAATTTGGCGCTGATATATTTACAATTGGAAAAGCTGTCAGCTTAGTAACTAATGGTATAATGATTGGAAAATACAGGCCTGATGACGTTGATGACGAACTTGAAATTTTTGTCAGGTATGCTGATAAGGAACGATCTATTGATCAACTTGACAACATAATGATTGAAACGAGATCAGGACAAATTCCAATTAGTAATTTTGTTGAAAAGAAACCGAAAAAAAATGTCAGCTACATTAGAAGATATGACACACGTAATGCAATGTACGTAAAAGCAAACGTTGCGGAGGGTGTAATTGCGGCTGATAAGGTTAATGAGATTCAAAAGTGGGCAGATGAGCAAGATTACCCTTCATATATTGATATTGCATTTGGAGGTGAAAATGAAGAGCAAACAGAGTCAATGAAGTTTGTGACGCAGGCATTCATTATTTCAATTCTTATAATGGCTGCATTATTGGTCACTCAGTTCAATAGCTTTTACCAAAGCTTCATAATCTTAACTGCTGTTATAATGAGCACGGCAGGTGTTTTCTTCGGGCTGTTGGTATTTAATCAGCCTTTCTCAGCAATAATGCATGGTGTAGGAGTAGTGTCCTTGGCAGGCATAGTAGTGAACAACAACATTATTTTGATTGATGCATTTAATTTCGTAAGAGAAAAAGATAATGACAATTTATTTAATAGTGTATTAAAAGCTTGTGCTCAAAGATTAAGGCCTATCTTTCTCACAACGATTACAACCATGCTTGGCCTAATTCCTCTTGCAATGAACTATAGTATTGACCCTATATTAAGAACAATTGAATACGACTCAAATGTGAGTGGTTTTTGGACACCCCTTGCCCAATGCATTGTTTATGGATTATCTTTCTCAGCGTTCCTAACATTAATAGTAACACCCTGTCTACTCATTCTTCCCTCACACATAAGATCTTATTTTAAGAAAACGCAGCCTGAAACTGTTAATGCATAACTTATGTTAAGAAATATATTATCAACCATACTACTCAGAAAAAAGACGATCTCTACCCTTCTTTTAATGATTATTCTTTTAGGAACAATCTCATACGCAACCTTTCCTAAAGAAGAAATGCCTGAAATAGATTTAAAAACTGTTGCAGTGATAATTAAATATGACGGCATGTCTTCTAATGAAATTGAAAAATTAATAACAGAGCCTTTAGAACGTAAGTTAATGACTTTAAAAGATATCAAAGAAATAATTTCTATTTCTAAAGATAACATAGCTTCATTCATGGTTGCTTTTAATTTAGACACTGAAAACGAAAACCTTGCAAAGCTTGTGAGAAATACTATTACAGATGCTAGTGATATACTTCCAAGTGAAATGGAGATTATAGAAGTAAAAGAATATGACTCATCTATGTTCTCGAGAATCTATATTGGGTTATCTGGTGATGTGCCTTATGAGGTCTTACAAAATGCAGCAAACTCATATAAAGATGCGTTGGAATTGATTGACAATGTAACAGAGGTTGAAATTAAAGGCGAGCGCGAAGAAATAATAAAAATAACTCTCAATCCTTCATTATTGCAAAAGTATGGCATAAATATATCTGATGTTTATTATGCTCTTAAAGCATATAATAATATAATTCCAGCAGGTATATTATCTGATCAAAACGCAGATTTTTCAGTTAAAATTCCTGGTCTTTATGAAAATTACAGGGAAATTAGCAATCTTCCACTAAATGCTAAAAATAATTTTGCATTAACTTTATCCGATGTTGCAGACATCAAGAGAGCTTACGATAAGAAAAAGAATACAGTCATAGTAAATGGAAATGCCGCTTTAAGTTTAGAGGTATCTAGGAAGTCAGGTACTAATATTTTAGACACATACATTGATGTAAAAAAAGTATTAGCTGAAAACGAAGGAAAGTTTCATCCTCTTATTAAGGCTGTTATTGTAGATGATGAGTCTACTGAAATAGAGAAAAGAATTGAGTCATCTGAAAATACAGTAATCACGGCAGTAATACTTGTGATGATCATTGTAATTGCTGCCTTAGGAATAAGAAGTGGCTTAATTGTAGGTTTGTCAATTCCAACCACTTATCTTTTTTCAATATTGATACTGGACTCGATGGGAATGACATATAACTTAATGACTGTTTTTGGACTGATATTGGCAGTAGGATTACTTGTTGATGGCCCCATCGTTATAACTGAATACGCTAGAGCAGAACAAGAACGGGGCATTCGAAGAAGGGACTCATACATAAACTCTTCATATAATATGTTCTGGCCAATTATTGCTTCGGCATTAACTACGATTGCGGCATTTTTTCCTCTCCTATTTTGGCCAGATACACTTGGACAATGGTTAAGAGTAATCCCTCTCACTGTAATTGTTGTTTTATCCACCTCGCTAGTTGTCACTTTGATATTCCTACCCGCGGTAGGGTCGATGATTGAGCGTAAAACAGCTCAAATGAAAGAGGAAAATAAAAGAAGAGATAATAAACTTATTGAAATATATGAGAATACTCTAGCTCAAGCAATTCAACGACCTGTATTGGTTTTATTTTTAACTTTACTTACTTTTACAAGTGTAATTTTGCTTTACAGCAAATTTAATAGTGGTGTCATTTTTTTTCCTAACGATAAAGCTACAACAGCCAGAGTGGAAGTAATGGCCAGGGGCAATCTTTCTCCTAATGAAACTGGAGATTATATAAAAGAAGTTAGCGAAGTGATAGATGCAAATCCATACGTTAAAAACTATGTAGCAAATACAATGAATAGAAACAGGATTTGGTTATTTGATGACTCTCCCACAGATATTATTGGAAGAATTTGGTTAGAATTGCTTCCTCCTGACCAAAGACCGGATAGTGATATTGTATTGCCAAATATTCAAATAGAACTGAACAAACTAAATGGATATGAAGCGAGAATAAAAGGAAATACTTATAGCTCTTCCATCGTAGGACCTAAAGACATAGAAATCGAAGTCACAGCGGAAGATAAAAGACTAATTAATCAAGCTGCAATTATTGTGAGAGACAAACTTCATAATATACCTGGAATTGAAGATGCCGAAATAAAATATCCAGTTACGGGTATTGAGTGGTTATATGAAATAGATAGAACTAAGACAGGAAAATATGATGTATCTATCCAATCCATAGGCTCTATTATAAATTTAGCAACAACAGGAACTAAGATAGGAACAATAAGACCAACAGACAGCGATAAAGAATTAGATATTAAGCTTTTTTTGCCAGATGACTTGAGAACTCTTGATCAAGTTGAAAATATTTATATCAATACCAGTAGAGGTCAGCTGCCAGTATCTGAATTTGTAAGTCAAAAGCCAAAAAATAAAATTTTTTCAATTGGTAAGAAGAATGCTGAAAGAGTTTTGATGGTTGATGCAAATACTAGCTCAGGTTTTAATACTGCTGAACATATTGAAACTATAAAAAACTGGCTCAAAATAGCTAATCTACCAATCGAAGTAAATGTTAAACTTGTGGGAGAAGCAGAAGACTCTAGAGGGTCACTTATCTTTGTAATTTCAGCTTTTAGCATTGCATTATTACTAATGTTTATAATATTAATTTCACTATTTAATAATTTTTATCACACATTTTTAATTTTATTTTCAATTGCGTTATCAACAACTGGCATATTTGTAGGACTTATTGTCTTACAAATGCCATTTAGTGGCGTTATGACGGGCCTTGGCATAGTTGCTTGCACAGGTATTGTTGTAAATAACAATATTATTCTAATTGATAGTTATAGAAAAATTAGAAAGAATGAAGAAAACAAAATGAAGGCAATCATTCAGTCAGCTAAGAGTAGAATAAGGCCCATATTTCTTACGACAATTACCACAGTATTTGGATTACTTCCTTCAGCATTGCAAATTAGTGTAGATGTTTTTGAAAGAGAAATATCATACAAAAGTCCTGAAACTTATTTTGTGCAACCTTTAGCATGGGCTATTGTTTTTGGTCTTTCTTTTGCAACAATAGCTACATTATTTGTAACCCCTTCTCTACTTGCATTGCCTGAAAAATTAAAATCAATGATATCAAATAGAAATAAGATCAATACACCGTCAGTTGTAAGAGAAGAAGCTATTTAATATGAAGTCAATTGCAGTGTATTGCAGTTCATCTAATAAAGTCGATGACATTTATAAAGAAGAGGCCAAAAAAGTTGGAAATCTATTGGCTAAAAAAGGAATAAGGTTGGTTTATGGTGGAGGTAATATGGGGCTAATGGGAGTGCTATCAAATAGTGCCATTAATTCCGGTGGCGATGTATATGGAGTAATTACAAATCATTTAATTGAAATTGAAAAAAGAAATGACAGCCTTAATAATATAAAAATTGTTGAAACTATGCATGAAAGAAAAATAGAAATGTATAACAACGCAGATGCATTTCTAATATTTCCTGGTGGCATTGGGACTTTGGAAGAGTTTTTTGAAATCTATTCATGGAAACAGCTCAGACTTCATAAAAAACCCATCTTTATTTATAACTTTAACGATTTTTGGAGAGATCTTTTTACTCTTTTAGAAAATATAATAAATAAGGATTTTGCTGGAGAAAATATGAAAGAAGCATATAAGGTAATCAATAATTATAGTGACCTCACAAAAGAATTAGAAATTAATGTCGAAAATTAAAGTAAAAACCCCACTTGTCGAAATTGATGGCGATGAAATGACAAGAATTATATGGCAGTTTATAAAAGATAAACTAATCCTACCGTACCTTGATATTGATTTAGAATATTATGACCTGGGTGTTGAAAATAGAGATAAAACCAACGACAAGGTTACAGTAGACTCCGCAAATGCTATAAAAAAATATGGTGTAGGAGTTAAATGTGCAACTATCACACCAGATGAAGATAGGGTAAAGGAATTTAAGCTAAAAGAGATGTGGCGTTCCCCAAACGGAACAATAAGAAATATCCTTGGCGGTACAGTTTTTAGAGAGCCAATAGTTTGTGAAAATGTTCCAAGACTTGTACCCGGTTGGACTGATCCAATTGTAGTAGGGCGACACGCATTTGGCGATCAATATAGAGCGACGGATTTTAAGGTTCCTGGTAAAGGAAAATTAAGTATTAAGTGGACACCTGATGATCCCAACCAAGAACCGATTGAAAAAGAGGTTTATGAATTTCAATCAAGTGGCGTTGCGATGGCAATGTATAATACCGATGAGTCAATACGTGATTTTGCTAGATCATGTATGAATTACGCTCTCATGAGAGAGTGGCCAGTCTATTTATCGACAAAAAATACTATTCTCAAAAGATATGATGGAAGATTTAAAGATTTATTTCAGGAAATTTATGATAAAGAATTTGCTGATCAATTCAAATCTCTGGAACTTGATTATGAACATAGATTAATTGATGACATGGTCGCATCTGCGTTAAAATGGAATGGTAAATTTGTTTGGGCATGTAAAAATTATGACGGAGATGTTCAATCGGATACTGTCGCTCAAGGTTTTGGTTCTCTTGGATTAATGACAAGTGTGTTGATGACGCCTGATGGAAAAACCATTGAGGCTGAAGCTGCTCACGGAACTGTAACGAGGCACTATAGGCTTCATCAAGAAGGAAAACAAACGTCAACAAATCCTATAGCGTCAATTTTTGCATGGTCAAGAGGTCTTAAGTACAGAGGGAAACTTGATGATAATGATGAACTAATTCAGTTTGCTGATACTCTTGAAAAAGTCTGTGTAAAAACAGTTGAACGTGGCTCGATGACAAAGGATTTGGCACTCCTTATGCCTCATGAGCAAGATTGGCACAGTACTGAAGACTTTCTTGAAATAATTGAACGAAATTTAAATAAAGCCCTTAATCCAACTTATCAGTAATAAATTTCAGTATTTTATTTTTTTGGTCAGTTTCATCAATTAAATCGCCACCAGACTGAGCAAAATCTTTTCTGCCACCTCCTCCTTTTCCGTTAGAAACTGAAGAAGCGTACAAAGCAATATCATCTGCACCAATGACCTTGGTTAGGTTGTCTGTTACACCAACTAAGTAGCTGATTTTATTGTCTTTTTTTGAACCTAGAACAATAATACCACCATTTTTGAATTTTCTTTTGGCATTATCAATTACAGGTCTTAACGCAGAGCTTTTAGAATTTTCACAAAAGATAATGATGGTGTTTTTATTATTTGAAATTTCATCATTAACTTCTTTGATTAAATTATTAACTTCCTCTATTGATTTTGATTTATCTTTTTCGGAAATTAATTTCTTTTCTTCTATTTTCTTATTCTCTGCAACTTTATTCATTTGATAAGCTTTCAGGTCTTCACCGCGCAGAGCTTCTATTCTTCTAACTCCTGAAGCAACCGAAGATTCATTAACTATCTTTAATTTCCCAATTTGACTTGTGTTCTCAACATGTGTGCCGCCACATAATTCAATGCTGAAAGTTCTATTTCTCATCTTTCCTATTTTTAACACTCTTACCTCATCAGAATATTTCTCTCCAAATAGAGCAAGTGCTCCAGCATTTACTGCGTCATCTGGTGTCATAATTTGAGTTTCAACATCTGATCCTTCCTCAATAACTGTATTCGAAATATGCTCTATTTTAGATATCTCACTTTCTGAAAGAGATTTATGGTGACTAAAATCAAATCTTAATTTATCAAACGATACTAAAGAGCCTTTCTGGGTTACATGATCTCCCAAAACTTCTCTTAATGCTTGATGTAAAATATGTGTCGCAGAATGATAAGTCTTACATGAGCTTCTTCTAGCAGAATTAATTGACAAATGTGCGCCTGTACCTTTCTTGATATCTCCTCTAATTACTTTTCCGTGATGCACATATAGGTTTCCTTTTTTTTGTGTGTCTGAAACTTCAAATTCAAAATTATCAGCTTCTATTGTTCCTGTATCACCAATTTGACCGCCAGACTCAGCATAAAATACCGTTTGATTGAGTATTAGCGATCCGTTATCACCGCTATGTAAACTATCAACTAATACACCTTCTTTTATTATAGAAATAATACTTCCTTCTGTTTTTTCAGATGTGTAGCCTAAAAACTCTGTAGGGGATAAACTTTTATTTAACTCAAACCAAATTTTATCTGTAGCTGTGCCACCAGATCCAGTCCAATTGCTTCTTGCTTTTTCTTTTTGATCCTCCAAACATTTCTTAAAATCATCAATATCCACCTCAATTTTCTTATTTCTCAAAATATCTTGCGTTAAATCAATTGGAAAGCCATATGTGTCATACAGCTTAAAAGCTGACTGCCCATTTAGAATAGTTTTTCCATTCAAATTATCGATCATTGTATCAAGCTGCTTAATTCCTCTGGACAATAAATCTCTGAACCTTTGTTCTTCATATTTCAATGTTTCATTTATTAGAGACTCTGCTCTTTCAAGCTCAGGATAGGACATTTTCATATTTGAAATCAGAGTGGGTGCCAGTTTGTGCATCAGTAAATCATTGTAATTTAAAATGTGTACGTGCCTCATTGCTCTTCTCATAATTCTCCTTAAGACATAACCTCTGCCTTCATTGGATGGAAGGACGCCGTCAGCAATTAAAAAACATGAAGATCTGAGATGATCAGCTATTACTCTATGGCTTGATATTAAATTTTCGTTATCATTTTTAGTTAATTCTTTAGAATGATTAATAATTTCTAATATACTATCAACTTGATAATTATCATTAGTGCCTTGCATAACTGCGGCTATTCTCTCAATGCCCATACCTGTATCTATTGAGGGTCGTGGTAAATCAATACGATTTTCTGAATCGACTTGCTCATACTGCATAAAAACGAGATTCCATATTTCTACAAATCGATCGCCCGTTTCATCAGCTTCACTAGGAGGTTTGCCAATATAATTTTCACCATGATCATAAAATATTTCCGAGCAAGGTCCGCATGGCCCTGTTTCTCCCATTGACCAAAAATTATCTTTTGTAGAAATTCTTATTATTTTATCATCACTGAAACCGGTAATTTTCTTCCAAGCATTGTAAGCCTGCTCATCGTCGTGATAAATTGTTACACAAAGCTTATCTTTTTTTATTCCTAGTTCAGAAGTAATAAATCTCCATGCGTAATCTATCGCATCATCTTTAAAATAATCTCCAAATGAGAAATTACCCAACATTTCAAAAAAAGTGTGATGCCTTAAAGTATAGCCTACATTTTCTAAATCATTGTGTTTTCCCCCTGCCCTAATGCATTTCTGAGCCGTTACGGCGCGGTTGAAATCTGTTTTCTCTAATCCTGTGAATACATTTTTAAATTGAACCATTCCTGAATTAGCGAACATTAGAGTAGGATCATTTTGAGGCACAAGGGGACTTGAATGAACATGTTTATGTCCATTTTTAACAAAGTAAGATATGAATGAGTCCCTTAAACTATTAATCTTCATAGTTAAGGTATAACATCGAGATGACTAAAACGCAAAAAGACGCTTCAAGCGCCTTTTTGCTATGATCAATTTATATGAATTTCTTATTCTTCTGGAGTATCTTCGACTTCTTCATTTTCTCCAATTTGCTCAGGTATTTCCTCAGATTGTCCTCTAATTATTGATTCAATTTCATTAGCTACTGCAGGATTATCCTTTAAAAAGATCTTGGAGTTTTCTCGTCCTTGGCCAATCTTATTTCCTTTGTAAGAAAACCATGCACCTGACTTTTCAATGGTGCCGACTTTTACACCCAAATCAATGAGCTCACCCAATTTTGAGATTCCTTCTCCGTACATAATGTCAAACTCCACTACGCGGAACGGCGGAGCAACTTTATTTTTTACAACTTTTACTCTTGTTTGGTTTCCAATAATTTCGTCTTTATCTTTTATTGCTCCTATCCTTCTTATATCTAATCTGCACGATGAGTAAAACTTCAAAGCATTACCACCAGCTGTTGTTTCAGGACTACCAAACATCACACCAATTTTCATTCGAATTTGGTTGATGAATATTACCATACAATTAGATTTAGAAACGGAGCCTGTAAGTTTTCTTAATGCTTGACTCATTAATCTTGCTTGAAGACCCATGTGCGCATCTCCCATTTCACCCTCAATTTCTGCTTTAGGAGTTAATGCTGCAACTGAGTCGACAACTAGAACTGATATTGCTTTCGATCTAACAAGTGAGTCAGTTATTTCAAGAGCTTGCTCACCTGTATCTGGCTGCGAAATGATAAGTTCATCAATGTTTACGCCGAGTTTTTTTGCATAAGCAGGATCCAATGCATGCTCAGCATCTATAAATGCACAATTCTCACCTTTTTTCTGCGCTTCGGCAATAACATGTAATGCAAGAGTTGTTTTACCCGATGACTCTGGTCCATAAATTTCTACTATTCTACCTTTTGGCAGTCCACCTATGCCTAAAGCTACATCTAAAGATAACGACCCAGTTGAAATAGCCTCAACATCCATAACGGTTCTTTGGCCAAGTTTCATAATTGAGCCTTTTCCGTAAGTTTGCTCAATTTGTGACATTGCTACGTCTAAAGCTTTTGCTTTTTCTGAGTTATCCATCTTTTTATCGTCTACCACTTTTAAATTTGCTTTTGTCATGTGCTTTCTCCGAACTTAGTTTTAATATATGTTCCATTTGTACACATTTTGTTCTCATTTTACAATACCTTATAAACTATTGTTAAATAACGATAAAATATAATTTGTTCAATTAATGTTCTTAAATTTTACAGTTTTTATCAACAGGTGATTCTTTGTCTAATGATATAACTCAATTAGATTAACTTAAATATATATCTAAAATTGGCTGATTTTCGCTGTTAATAACTATTTAATCGTCAGAATGAAGCTTTTCGTCTCTCTCGTGCATTTCTTGAGCTTCAATACTAAGAGTAGTTACTGGCCTAGCGTCCAATCTTTCGATATTTATTGGTTCTCCAGTAACTTCGCAATAGCCATAGCTTCCATTTTCTATCCTAGCAAGCGCAGCATCTATCTTGGCGATTAATTTACGTTGCCTATCTCGAGACTTTAACTCGAGGGATTTCTCTGACTCTTGGGTAGCTCTATCAGACATGTCAGCTGGAGCAATTGAGTCTTGTAGGTTTTCGACTGTTTCTCTACTTTCTCTGTAAATCTCATCCTTCCAATTTTTAAGCTTGGTTCTAAAATATTCTTTTTGCTTTGCATTCATGAATTTTTCAGATTTTGTTGGCTTGTAGGTTTTTGGAAGTTTGACCATATTTACTCCTTGAGAATTAAGATTAAAAACAGTTGGGTGCTTTTAGTGGTTTTTATTATTTAAGTCAACGGATCATTACAATTTTTATGATTGATAAATCACTGAAATATAATATGTTTCTCTAAAATTAATCTTAATTATATGAAGTTTGAAGGAACCAGCTCCTATATTGCAACAGAGGATATTAAAGTAGCAGTTAATGCCGCTATTACTCTTGAAAGACCAATAATAGTTAAAGGTGAGCCAGGCACTGGTAAAACAATGCTAGCTCATGAGGTAGCAAAATCTCTAGATGCTGAAATAATCACTTGGCATATTAAGTCCACAACTAAAGCTCAACAGGGTCTCTACGAATATGATGCTGTTACAAGATTGCGAGATTCGCAGCTTGGAGATGAAAAAGTTAAGGATATCAAAAATTATATTAGCAAAGGTAAGTTATGGAACGCTTTTGAGAGCGATAAAAGGCCGGTTCTACTAATTGATGAAATTGACAAGGCTGATATCGAATTTCCCAACGATCTGCTACTAGAACTAGATAAAATGGAATTTTTTGTTTACGAAACTGGTGAGACAATTAAGGCACAAAATAGGCCAATAGTAATTATAACATCAAACAATGAAAAGGAATTACCAGACGCGTTTCTTAGAAGGTGCTTTTTTCATTATATTAAGTTTCCTGATCCAAATACGATGGAAGAGATCGTTGAAGTACATTATCCAGATATAAAAAAAGATCTAATTCAAGAAGCATTTAAAATATTTTACGATATTAGAGAAGTTCCAGGAATTAAAAAGAAGCCATCTACATCTGAACTAATTGATTGGCTAAAGTTGCTCATGACGGATGATGTAGATGCTAAAATCCTTAGAGAAAAGGATCCTAAAAAGCTAATACCACCTCTTCATGGGGCTTTGCTAAAGAATGAACAAGATGTTCATTTATTTGAGCGTTTAGCTTTCATATCTCGTAGAGAAAATGAGAATATTGAGTAGAGTAAGAATCTCTATAAAATAATATTATATGTTTATTAATTTCTTTTTTGACCTCAAACAAGCGAGCTTACCCGTATCATTAAAAGAATACTTGATGTTGATGGAAGCGATGAATAAGCGTGTTGTTGACTCATTCAATGTTAACGACTTTTATTATCTAAGCCGCTCAGCATTAGTCAAAGATGAGAGATATTTAGATAAATTTGATCGAGTTTTTGGCCATTCATTTAAGGGGTTAGAGAACCCTGAAGGTGAAACAACAAAAGAAATACCAGAAGAATGGTTAAAATTGATGGGGCAAAAGTATTTAACTGATGAAGAAAAAAAGATGATTGAATCCTTGGGTGGCTGGGACAAGTTAATGGAAACGCTCAAGCAGAGATTGGAAGAGCAAAAAAAGAGGCACCAAGGTGGAAGCAAATGGATTGGAACAGGTGGAACATCTCCATTTGGAGCATACGGCTATAACCCTGAAGGAATAAGAATTGGTCAGAAAGAAGGAAAAAATAAAAAGGCAGTAAAAGTTTGGGATAAAAGAGAATTTAGCAACTTAGATGGCGACGTAGAACTTGGCACTAGAAATATAAAGATTGCTCTTAGAAGGTTGAGAAAGTTTGCGCGTGAAGGAGCTGAAACTGAGTTAGATTTAGATAATACAATTAAATCTACTGCTCATAAAGGTTACATTGACGTTAAAATGATGCCTGAACGAAGAAATAAAATCAAAGTATTACTTTTTTTTGATGTTGGTGGATCAATGGATGCGCATGTTAAAATCTGTGAGGAGCTATTTTCTGCAGCAAGAACAGAATTTAAACACATGGAATATTTCTACTACCACAATTGCTTGTATGATGCGGTTTGGAAAGATAATAATCGTAGATACAATGACAATATCAAAACATGGGACGTTCTGCACACATACCCATCTGATTATAAAGTAATATTTGTTGGAGACGCTGAAATGAGCCCGTATGAAATAACCTACCCTGGCGGAAGTGTAGAGTTCTGGAACGAAGAGTCTGGTGAAACTTGGCTAACTAGAATGTTAAACGTATACGAAAATGCGATTTGGCTTAATCCGATACCTGAACGATATTGGGATAGAATTGCATCGACTTCCATTATAAAGCAGATCTTTTCTGATCGAATGTTTCCTCTCACAATTGAGGGAATTGATCAGGCCATGCGTGAACTAAATAAATAAACCATGCTTAAAGAGCAGAACGTTATTTTAGGCATATCTTTGTTATGCCTTGGATTATTAATAGCTCCTTTATATGATGCGCTTGCTAAGTACTTAAGCGAGGACATTGGTATACTTGAAATAATTTGGGGACGTTTTTTCAGCCATTTTATTTTCTTAGTGCCACTTGTTTATTTTTTAAAAGGAAAAAAAGAATTTGTTAATCAATCGACGAAGAATCAATTAATCAGAGGTACTTTTATATTTCTTGCGACGGCATTCTTTTATGCATCAATTTCACAAATCCCTCTTGCTAATGCATTAAGCATAATGCTCATTGCTCCCATTGTGGTGGTATTCATGTCTTCATTTATTTTGGGAGAAAAATTAAATTCACTAAAGATCTTTTGTACATTTTTTGGTTTTTTTGGAACTCTATTAGTAATACAGCCAGGATTTAGTGAGTTTAATTATTTTTCTTTATTTGCCTTATTTTCAGGATTCTTTTATGCAATGTATCTTGTTTACACGCGCCGCGTAAACTTTACTTCTGATCCATGGGTAAGCCTGTGTTATACCGCTATTCCTGGGGCACTAATAATGACTATCTTTCTTCCTTTTTATTGGGACAGTGATCCTAATTTTAGTCAGATTATTTTGATGGGCTCAATTGGTTTAGTTGTGATTCTGGTGCATTTTATATTTATAAAAGCTTATCAAAATGCTGAAGCAAGCATTTTGGCTCCATTTCACTATTTTGAAATCGTCAGTAATATGCTAATAAGCGTCTTATTTTTTAGAGATATTCCAAACATAATAGTGTGCTTTGGAATTCTTTGTATTGTGAGTAGCGGAGTACTTATAACTGTTAGGCAAAAACTAAATTATGAATAATTTGAACGTTGACTATCGCTTTTCTGTAGCACCAATGATGGGAGTAACAACTCCAAGCGCAAGGTACATGTACCGTCTTATCTCAAAAGAAGCTGTTTTATTTACTGAAATGATAGCCAGTCAAGCTTTACACAGAGGCGATTACAAAAAACTTCTTAGAAAAGAAAATATCGAAAAACCTGTCATTCTACAGGTTGGTGGTTCTGATATAGGCTTATTAAAATATTCAACAAGTTTAGCAAATAAGTTTGATTATCAGGGTATCAATTTAAATGTTGGCTGCCCCTCTAAAAAAGTTTCTCAAGGGAAAATGGGGGCGTGTTTGATGAAAGAAGCTGAACTGGTTAGAGATTGCTTAAGTGGAATGAGAGAAGAGACTTCAATGGATGTTTCATTAAAATGTAGAATTGGTGTTGATGAATTTGACTCTTATGATTTTTTTAAAAATTTCATTTCTACAGTTCTTGAGAGTGATGTGAAAGTTATTTTTATTCATGCCCGTAAAGCTTTTCTAAAAGGTCTTGATCCAAAAAAAAATCGTACATTGCCTGAACTTAAATATGAATTTGTTTACAATATCAAAAAAGAATTTCCTGATATTAAATTTATCATGAATGGAGGTTTGACAAATATTGATGACTGTATTGAACAATTGAAATATTTAGATGGGGTGATGGTAGGTCGAGCAATACAGGCAAACCCTTTTTTTATTAAAGACGTGGATCATATTTTTTATGGTCAAAGTAATATTCAAGTTAACAAGTCCGATGTCGTGAAAAAGTATTTTGATTATATTAAAATGAATATTGAAACTGTATCTACCTATGAATTGCTCAGTCCATTACTTTCACTTTGTTTTGGAGTACCAGGATCTAAAAAATTTAAACAAGAAGTGAATGAACTAATAAGAGCGAGAGATATCAATAAGTTAGAAGATACTTATCTAAATTTGATTGCCGCTTAAATTATTTCAGCAATATCAGAAAAGTCATACCTCGGCGCTCTCTCATAAAAACCGCCCTCAGCAGCGTATCCCAAATTACATAGAAAATTGCTTTTAATTGTCGTGCCATTGAAAAATTCCTTATCAACCAGATCATTTGAGAAGCCTGACATTGGTCCAACTGATAAACCAAGAGAATTTGCTGCCTTTATAAAGTAACCTCCTTGAATTGATGAGTTTCTAAAGGCTGTAACTTCAGACTTGGTTGTATCATTTTCAAAATATTGCTTAGCATCCTCACGTAAATAGTTTCTGGGAAGATCACGCCAAAATTCTATGTCCATTCCAATAATTGTACATACAGGTGCGTTGATAACTTTGCTAATATTATCATCACTCACTAATCTTGATAGCTTTTCCTTTGAGGTACTGCTTTTAAGAAACTTTAATCTCATTGGACTAGAGTTAAACGAAGTTGGCCCCCACTTAACAAGATTATAAAGTTCATTCAGTGTATCGTTTGCAACTTCCTTGTCAGTAAATTTATAGCAAGTCTGTGGTTCAACAAATATTTCTTTAATTTTGTCAGACATCTTAGATTATAGCTTGAATATGTTCCTCAATCTCTTCAGGTTTTTTTTGTGTACCAAAACCTTTAACAAATTCACCATCTTTATTGATTAAAAACTTTGTAAAATTCCACTGTATCTCTCTGCCTGCTTTTTCAGTAAGCTTAACAAAAAGAGGTGACGCATTTTCTCCATTAACATCAATCTTATCAAACAGGCGAAAGGATACATCATACTTTGTGCCACAAAAATCTTTTATTTCTTCATTCGTCCCTTTTTCTTGGGCACCAAATTGATTACAAGGAAATGCTAAAATTTCTAACCCTTTGTCTTTATATTTATCATAGAGATTTTGTAAGCCAGTATATTGCGGTGTAAAACCACAAGCACTTGCTACGTTTACAATTAATAAAGTTTTTCCCTTGAATTCTTCCATTTTGATAGAGTTCATATCAATGTCTTTTACTTCAATGTCATAAATACTCATATTTTTCCTTATCTTACAAATGTTCCATTATTATAGTCATTAATCGCTTGAATGATCTCACTTTTGGTATTCATTACAAATGGTCCGCCACGAGCAATGCTTTCACCAATTGGCTCACCCGCGATTAATAAAAACTTAGCATTGGTTTCAGCGGATACTTTCAAATTATTACCATTCGTCAACAATACTAGTTTAGATCCCTCAATATTATCATGAGATAGATTACCGATTTTTATTCTGCCATCAACCAAGTAAACAAAACTGTTATGCGATTTAGGTATTGAAAAAATAAACTGTTTATTTTGTTTAAGTTCAACATCAAAGAATATTGGCTCAACATTATGGTTTTTGATCGGCCCTTCAGCGTTCTCAAATTTACCAGCAATTACTTTGATTTTTTTATCTTCATCATGATGTATACTCATTTCATTGGCATCAATATAATGATATTCAGGCTTACTCATTTTTAAGCTAGCAGGCATATTAATCCATAACTGAAACCCATGAAGCTTGCCCTCCTTCATAGCAGGCATTTCGGAGTGAATAATTCCACTGCCAGTTTTCATCCACTGTACATCGCCTGCTGTCATTCTTCCTTCTCCACCAGTACTATCTTTATGCTCAAATTCTCCAGCCAGCATATATGTCACCGTCTCTATTCCTCTATGAGGATGTGATGGAAAACCAGCTATATAGTCCTTACTGTCTTCAGAACCAAATTCATCCAACATCAAAAAAGGATCAAAATAGTTTGGCTCCACACCTATACTTCTTTTTAATTTTACTCCAGCACCGTCTGTTGCGGGAATAGGATTAATGATATTTTTTACCTCAATGTCAGACATATTTTAATTAAAGGTTAAAAGTATTTTGCCTTTTGCGCGACCACTTTTGAGATGATTGTAAGCATCAAGATATTGATCAAAAGAAAATATTTTTTCGATGATGGGCTTAATCTTTCCATCTTCAATCCACATTCTAAATAAATCTAAATTTGCAGTTGATGTTCTACCAGATAATACAACTCTTGATTTTTTTCTTTGAAACAACTGTTTTGCTACATCTATATTATTGTAGATGTTATTTTTTGTAGTCACATATATTCCGTTAGCCGTTAAGATTTTTGATGCCTTAGGAAAAGATAGATTTCCGTTTGCATCAAAAACGATATCATATTTTTTTGATAAAGATAAAATATCTTCTTTTGTATAATCAACAACGTCATCTATATTAAAATCATTTTTAATCCAATCGTAATTTCTATCACTTGTTACCGCAGTTATTTCTGTTTCATATATTTTAGCCATTTGAATTGCAAAAGAACCCACTCCTCCGGATGCACCATTAATTAAGATCTTGTGTCCCTTTCGAATTGAAGCAATATTTCTCAATGCTAGCAACGATGTATTTGCTACTTGAGGAATAGCGGCCGCTTCGTGTAACTTGATATTTTTCGGTACAAGTGAAATTAACTTTTGAGAAATTTTAATTTTTTCTGCGGCACTTCCATTAAATAATATATCTGTCATGCCAAATACTTTATCACCAACTTTAAAAGCTCCTACATCTCTTCCAATTTCAGTAATTTCACCACTGAAATCACAGGCAGTGAATATAGGAAATTTATTCAGATTGGTTATGGGCTTAAACCCGCCTTGCATTTTTTTGATATCAACTGGATTAAGCGATACGGCCTCGATCTTTACAATTACTTCTGATCTTTTAGGTCTTGGCTCAGCAATCTCTAAAATTTCAAGATTATCAATATCTCCGTATGAGTTGTATCCTATTGCTTTCATTTAAATATCTAATTAATGATTTTTTGATATATAATTAATAAAACCACAAATACAACAGATATTCATGATTTATAGTTTACTTAATGACATTAGTTGGGTAGTCAATATTCGAACACCCTATTTAACTCCTATATTTGAATTTTTTACATGGTTGGGATATCGAGATTTTTTATTCATGTTTATCCCATTTATTTATTGGTGTTATGACCGAAAAGTTTTTGGCAAACTTCTTGTAATAGTTTTCTTTTCCGCAATTATAAATTCATTTCTGAAAGATATTTTTCAAGATCCTAGGCCGGATTTTGCTCTTAATATTGATCCATGGCTTCAAACTGAAACTTCATTCGGGTTTCCAAGTGGTCACACTCAAATTGCGGTCGTGATTTGGCTTTATATAGCCTTAAATGTGAAGAATTTATTTGTGAAATCACTTTCAATAATTTTTCTCTTTGGGGTGCCTCTAAGCCGAGTTTACTTGGGAGTTCATGATATTGGAGATATTTTAGGGGGCTTGGTTGTTGGATTAGTTACTCTTTACATTGCAGACCTTATCTACAAAAACATTGAAAGAGAAAATATTAAATTCAATACCTTTACAAAATATTTATCATTAGTTGTAATCTTTCTTTTATTTTATCTTACATGGCCGACTGCACATGGTAATGAAGCGGCAATAGCAATCGGAGGTCTAATGATTGGTTTCTTTATCGGCAAAGATATTGACTACAAACAATTTAATTTTGTTCGTACTTCAAATGCATTTGCTCACTACACATCATGCTTTTTGGCATTATTTTTATTTCTTTTGTTTAATGAATTTCTAAATTTAGCTTTTGAAAAAGTGAACTTGCCTATAGAGCTTGAAACGGCTTTAAGTTCATTAATATTAGGCTTTTTTATTTCTTTTTTGTCTCTTTACTTACTTTCAAAAATTAAACTTCAATTATCTAAGTAAGTTTCTCCATGCTTTAATGTGAAAAATCTATCTTGAGAAATATTATATTTTAAGACGACTTCAATTAACTTTTGAGGCGGCTCTCTTACAGGCTCATCGGTCAAAATAAATGTTCCCCAAGACATGCCAATGGCTTTAGAAGCCTCTAAATCCAAGAAAGACATAACTGCCTCTTCAGGATTCATGTGTGAGACTTCCATGATCCATCTTGGCTCGTAAGCACCGATTGGAATAGCAGCTAAATCAACTGACCCTAATCTTTTTCTGATTTCTTTAAAATCATCAGAATAGCCTGTATCACCTAAATGAATAAAGCTGTGATAATAGTTTTTAAAATGCCAAGCTCCCCATAAAGTTTCATTTCTATCAAATAAGCCCCTTGCCGACCAATGTTGCACAGGAGCAAAAGTAATTTCTGTATCACTAACTTTAATTGAGTCCCACCAATCAAGTTCTCTCACATTTTTTATCCCTTTATTTATGAACCATTCTTCAAGACCCAGTGGGACTAAAAAAAGCACATCTTCATATTTTTCCGAGATTAATTTTACACTTCTATAATCAAGGTGGTCATAATGACTATGAGAAATTGTTACGACATCAATGTTTGGTAAATCATCAATTTCCATACCGGGTGGCATATATCTCTTTGGTCCAGCAAAACTTAATGGTGAGGCTCGATCAGTAAAATGTGGATCTGTAAGCACATTTATATCCTTGTTTTGATATAAAAAAGTCTCATGCCCAATCCATGTAGTAACAATGTTATTATTGTTATATATTTCTTTATAATTTGGTTTCTCCATTTCAAATTTAAATGTCGATAAATCCTTACTTCTTCTCTCCCAACTCCATTGCATTAGTTTTTTAAAACTACTTTCATATGGTACTCCATTAGTGTTTGCATAAGTTCCATCCGATAAATGATGTGCAGGGGTTTGTGGCAGGTCTTCAGTACTTGCTGACGCAGCATAAAATAAAAATAACAACAATAAAACTAATCTCACAATTATTTATCCCTTAAGCTCCACAATATAGCCAGGCATATACTTTTTGATATTGGAAGCATATAAAGTACGGTCAGTATTGTAATTGGTATCCATGTAATTGCCTGCAACCATAACTGAGGTGAATAGTTTTGTTCTATATATAAAACTAACGGAACAATGATGTGTCCAACAATAATAATGGTAAGCCAAGGACCAAAATCATCCGTTCTGTAAATTGAGAGCTTTTCATTACAATTATTGCAATAAGGCTTCAGTTTCAGATATTGCTTATAAATTTTTTCTTCTCCGCATTGTGGGCATTTTTTAAAAACTGATCGAGATAAGGCAAGTAATAATGATACTTTCACAATAATTACTTTTCGCTTAAAATAAATTCATTGCTTGAATCCGCTAACCAATCCCATAAATAATCAGCAAAACTCCATCTAACTGATATATCAAAAACTAGGTCATCAGATAGTCTGTCAATTAGGACAGTTGCCTTACTAATATATGATTGAGCGCAAGAATTCCCTTTTGTGAGATATTGATCAAAATTAAGAGGGCAAGCTTTTGTTAAGACTTCAATGCTTTTTGGGCCACTAAGCCTCATCGTCAAATAATAATCAGATACATCGGTAATTGCGCAAAATAAATCTGAAAGTATTTCTCTTAATCCATTGATAACATTTTCTTTTTTTTCATCTTCACTTAATAACAAATATTCATTTGGTCCTAACCACAAAACTCTAGTCTCATTATTTCCAGTGACTTCACCAGCACTTTTTGGAAGGCTATATGTAAGGTATTTTTCTACTGCATCTCTTGCTTGAGAATCATTTTCCTTTAATCTCAAATTAATTTTTCCTAGAAACTCAATTAGCTCCAATGAAATATTATCCGAAGCGATTTTTTCTTTTTGTGTAAGAGGGGAAAAAATTTGCGGTTGACTACTCATTATTTCTCTTACCTTCTTTGTCGTAGAATATTGTATCTGTCACAGTAGCTTCAATAATCTTGCCATTCATAAGTGGTACAACTACTTGTTCACCCATTTTACTAAAGCCATCTTTTAACATCGCTAGAGCGATTGGATAGCCTAAAGTAGGACTGTAATAACTAGATGTAACATGTCCTAACATTTTCATCGGTGGCTGTTTTAATGCCTTTTCAACAATATGTGATCCTTCTGGAAGGATAGTTTTTTTGTCATTAACTAAAAGTCCAACAAATTTTTTTCTATCATGTCTAACGGTATCGGATCTCGTAAAGGATCTCTTTCCAAGAAAATCTTCTTTCTTTTTTGAAACGATCCAATCCATATTCATATCACTTGGTGTGACACTTCCATCTGTATCTTGTCCAACGATTATAAAACCTTTCTCAGCTCGCAATACATGCATTGTCTCTGTACCATATGGAGTAATATTGTATTTTTTCCCATGTTCCATAAATTTTTCCCAAACATAACGTCCATAACGTGCAGGAACATTAACCTCATAGCTTAACTCTCCAGTAAAGCTAATTCTGAATATTCTTGCTTTAACTCCGCAAACTTCCCCTTCTCTAAATTTCATGAATGGAAAATTTTCTTTTGATAAATCAATATTTGTTAAATCTTTTAAAAATTCTCTTGAATTTGGTCCCGATATAGACAGCACAGACCACTGTTCAGTAACTGAGGTGCAAAACACTTTCATATCAAGCCATTCTGTTTGTAGAAATTCTTCTAACCAGGACATTACTCTCGCAGCGCCACCAGTTGTCGTTGTCATGTGATAATGATTTTCTCCCAACCTACTTGTAACACCATCATCAAATATCATGCCATGCTCATTGCACATTAATCCGTATCTGCATGAGCCAATTTCAAGTTTTGACCAAGCGTTTGTATAAATCATATTAAGGAATTTGGCGGCATCAGGCCCTTGTAGATCAATCTTTCCAAGGGTTGACGCATCTAATATGCCCAAGCTATTTCTTACTGCTAAACATTCTCTTTTAACTGCTTGGTGAATATCCTCTTTATTTTGAGGAAAATAATATGGTCTTTTCCATTGCCCAACATCCTCAAATACAGCTTTATTTTCAACATGCCATTCATGTATAGATGTTTTTCGTTCAGGGTCAAAAAGCTTGTCAACGCTTCTTCCGGCTATAGCTCCAATCGTCTGAGGAGCATAAGGCGGTCTAAAGGTTGTATGACCTATTTCGTCGACAGGTTTATTATGAATATGAGACATTAAAGCCAATGCATTAACATTGGATGTTTTTCCTTGGTCAGTGCCCATTCCAGTTGTTGTATATCTTTTTGTATGTTCTACACTTATGTAACCCTCTCTTTGTGCTAGAAAAATATCTGCAGCAGTTACATCGTTTTGAAAATCAATGAAATGTTTAGATCCTTTTGTAACTTTTTTCTTACCTAACATATATGGCTCAACATCAGAATGTGTGAACTCTATCTCTTCTTTTCCAGTCCAATTAACTTTTTCAACGCTATTGAAATTAAGTTCATTAGCTGCTG
>QCMV01000012.1 GCA_003213515.1 Pelagibacteraceae bacterium AG-422-N09
ACTTGCGCCAGATACGGTTAGTCGATATGACTGTGTCTGGTTTTTATAAAAACAGTTAAATGGTCAACCCAATAAAAAAATTATTTATAGTTTTCATATGTTTGGCGCTCGTTGCTTGTGCGCGATCTCCAAAAGTAATTGATGCAGAGTCTCTGAGCATTTCAATTGCTGAAGAGATTGCTGAACTTGAAATTGACGCATCATTAAAAAATATTGACTTGCATACAGCAATTGCAATTGCTGTTAGAAACAATCGTGATTTAAGAATAAGTGTTATGGAGTCTGCACTCTCGCAAAGACAAAGAGACTTACAAAAATTTGATATGCTACCAGACATAGCACTCAGTGCCGGTTATTCAGAGTTTACTGAACTACAGCCATCTACAAGTGTTGGTGTAGATAGAGACTCGGAACCAGCCCCTGACTTAGATGGTACACAATCTTATACGGTTTCGAGAGATCGCGGTCAAAGAACTAGAGGAATAGAATTCACTTGGAACGCACTTGATTTTGGTCTTTCTTATATCAGAGCTGGACAACAAGCTGATCGGTATCTCATAGCTAAAGAACTTGAGAGAAAAGCAATTCAAAATATCACCCGAGATATAATTAGGTCTTACTGGAAAGCGCAGGCATCTGAAAATCTCCTTGAAAAACTTAACCCTCTTATGAAAAAGGTAGAAGATGCGCTTGCGGACTCTCAATACATCGAAGAACTTCTTATTTCTGCTCCAATGGATTCACTCCTTTATCAAAAAGAATTACTTGATGTACAAAGAACGCTTCAAACTCAACAACGCGCTCTTATAAATTCTAAAAATGAGCTTGCAACATTGATGGGGCTCTTGCCGGGTGAAAAGTTTACACTCGCTGAAAATGATACATATTTAACCAACATTAATATGGATATTCAGTCTATGGAAGAAATTGCTCTTCTTTCGAGACCTGAGTTAATGGAAAGCCGATATCAAAAAAGAATCTCAAGTAAAGATACTCGTGCAGCTATGTTGGCATTAATTCCGAGTCTTAAGTTTAATGCTGCTTATGGCTATACCAATAATCAGTACTTAATTAATCAGGATACTACAGAGTATGGTGCTTCAGTTGGTGGTAATTTATTTGATATATTCTCAATCGGAGCTGCTAGAAAAGCTTCTAAAGCTAATGAGGAACTTATCGAAGAGAGACATTTAGCAATTGCAATGACAGTACTTTCACAAGTCCATTTATCAAATATTAATTATGACTTAGCCATTGAGGAATATGATACAGCACAAAGATATTTAGACGTAGCTGAAAGAATAAGTAAACAGGTTCAAAATGCGCAGAAAGTCTCAAGATTTGGTGAGCTTGAAGTTATTCGAGAAGAAGCAAGTCTTTTAGTTGCAGAACTAAGAAAAGATTTGGCTTTCTCAGAGATGCAGCACAGTATCGGTCAGATTTACGCATCAATTGGTAAAGACATTTTACCAGAAGATCATCAGAACATATCAATCGAGGACTTAGCTAAAAGTATAAAAGCAAACCTTGCTGAGTGGGGCGTAACTTATCAAGCAACAGTTAATCTTCCTTTAAATGACCAAAACCCACAACTTCTAGTGATCACAGACCCTATTAATACAAAACAATCTAGTAATAAATTTAAAATATCTAAAGATACATTTGATATTACTGGTCCAGGTAAATTAAGATATTCAGTAACACAAGAAGACGGTAGTGATTTGCCTCGATGGCTTGCATTCTTAACTTCAGACTTATCTATAGTTGGTAACCCGCCTGAAGATGTATCAGGCATAAAACTAAAAATGTCAGTTGCTAATGCTTTGGTTTCGACTGAAGATCGATTTATTCTTAAGTTTGTTGATGAAGAAACATTCCTCGCTAATGAAAGTCAGAAAGCAAGAGAAGAACTTGCACGTATGACAAGATTAAGTAATGAAAATGAAACTTCGCCTGTCGAGCAAGTTGAAGAGAATACTATTGAAACAGCTGAAGTTGATGAAGCAATAGAAGTTGAAGAAACGCTAACAGAGACAATAGAAACAGAATACGAGTTTAGTAATGTATCAGCTGAGGATTTAAATAATCTTTTAGATTCAGTTGATCAGCTACTTGATGGATCACTTGACCAATTGAACGAAGAATCGGACACACTAGAATTTAATAATCAAATTTTTGATGAGAGCGCTAATGCAAATACTGATGGAAAAGTTGAAACTATAAATGAAACAACTGCTAATGCAGCTAAAGAAAATAATATTTTGCCGACAAAAAAAATTATTCAAGAAAACGAACAGCTTCTAGCTGCTAATGAGCAACTGCTTGCTGATAATGAGCAACTGCTCTCTGAAGCGGCTGATGCAAAAGAAGAATTAGCTCAGTTAGTTGAAGAAAATAAAGAAAAAGAATTAGCAGCAAAAAAAGCTCAAGAAGAGCTTGAAGAAAAGTTAGCTAAAGAGGCTGAAGAGGCGTTAGCGAACTTAAATGAAATTGTGGATACAGACATTGATGCTGAAACTAGTTCATTCAGTGCTCAAGCGAGTGAGGTAACAGATTCATCTGATAATAATCTCTCAGACGGTTCATCTAATGCTGAGTATGCATATATTAAGATCGGATCATATAAACGAGGAAACTCTGCGAATAGCATTATGAATTACATATACGATTTAATGGGCTTTGATACCCGTTTCCTCAAATACGACATTAATGTAGAAAAATTTGATAAAAATGACTTCTCAGTAGTAATCGGCCCAGTTCCTATGGTTGAGGCTAAATCGATGTTAGAAGAACTTGATACTCAATTAAGTTCAGAGAATAGCTCAATTGTTGACGCTGAGCTTACTTGTAATGAAGAAGTCATTCTAATGTGTTCAATTTAACTCGTTAGATCCTCATAAATATTGAAATAAAAGTTCATCATTTCTGTAAAAGTTAATTCTTTGAATTTTAAAAAAATATCTACCTCTCCATTGAGTTTTGGGTAATTAACTCGGTAAATATTTCTTCCTTTTTTTTCAAGATGTTTCAATTCAATTAATTTCTTACTAGATCGTCTTACAGTTTCACGCGGCATTTTTGCTGCCTCAGAAATTGAAGATAGGTTTGTTGGAAGAAGATGTCCACTCTCATATAAATCTTCAATGGATTTATATTTTAATATACCGTGTCTGTTTTTAAAATATACTGCAGCTGAGAGTATTATACGATCAGCTGGTAAAAGTGATTGATCGCTACCTTCTAATGTAAGAATTCTTACCCAGAAGTGATATAAATGCAATCGTACTCTATTCCATTTAGACTGTGAAAATTTTTTTGTATTGATTGAAGTTAGTGGCTTTAAATTAAAATTAATTTCAAAATAATCTTCAAGATTTACTATAAAATCATTCAATGAGCGCATTACTGATTTGTAAATATTACTTAATGAATTCGTAAATATATATGCTTGATAAGCGTCAAAATTTACAAGATATCCATATTTTGAATTCTTGATTATCAAATCACTTTCTAAAACTGAATTTAGATATCTTCTCATACTTTCTTTTGGAATATTGAAATGACCTGAAAGTGAACTGATCGTAATTTTTTTGCCAATGAAATGAGTAAATGATGACTGATAAATTGAATTATTAAGAAAATCTTCTGGATGCATTGCTAAAATTTCATTTCTATGTTCTTTGAATAAATCTTCATCGTGATATGCATTTGTAAATGAAAAAAGTATTATAAAAGACAAAATAGCAATTACTTCATCTTGCAGTCTTTGATCTTTTGTAATCCAACCTGTTGGACTATCTTCCCAGTCAGACGGTTCGTGAATAAATAGATTTTGATGACGAGAAAGTTGAATTAACAATAAGAGTGCAAGTTGGTCATTCTCTAACTTTAAGGTGTGCTCAATGACAGAGTCTCGAATTTTTTTTAAATTATGATCCATTTTTAATCATACCCAATATGGGTTTTTTGCTCAAATATCAACAAACATTTACCTATTGAATAATCATCAATGCTGCGCATAATTCTTTCAATGGTAAAAAGCTTAGAAAAAATCGCAAAGCAAAAGAAAATCAAATATTTCCTAGTCACATTTGTTGATCTTTTTGGAGTGCAAAGGGCAAAACTCGTGCCATCTCGAGCTATTGGAGAAATGCAAAAAACAGGTGCGGGCTTCGGAGGGTTTGCAACTCACTTGGATCTTTCATTTTCTGAACCTGATATGTTTGCTTTGCCTGATCCAGATAGCCTCATTCAATTACCTTGGCAACCTGATGTAGGCTGGTTAGCAAGTGACCTGGTCATGAACAATAAATTGATGGATCAGTGTCCCCGTGTGATTTTAAAAAACCAAATTAATAATTTAGATAAATTGAACCTTAAAATGATGACTGGCGTTGAATGCGAGTTTTTTATTTTAAATGAAGATGGCAGTGAAGTCGCTGACACTCGCGATGATGCTTTAAAGCCTTGCTATGATGTAGCCGCTTTAATGAGACGCTTTGATGTGTTAAGTGAAATTTGTGACTCCATGATTAAACTGGGCTGGAACCCTTATCAAAATGACCACGAAGATGCTAATGGTCAGTTTGAAATGAATTGGGATTTTACAGATTGTCTGACAACTGCAGATCGTCACGTATTCTTTAAGTTTATGGTAAAATCAATTGCTGAAAAGAATGGATTGAGGGCGACATTTATGCCTAAGCCATTTACTCAACTGACAGGCAATGGTTGTCATGCACATGTGTCAGTATGGGATAAAAAAAAGAAAAAAAACTTATTTCAGGATTCTTCTGATCAATTAGGTCTATCAAAAATGGGTTATCAATTCATTGGTGGTATAATGAAATCAGTAGACTCTTTTGCTGCATGGTTAAATCCGTGTCTTAATAGTTATGAACGATTAAATGCAAAAACAACAAACTCTGGATCAACTTATTCTCCAACTGCCGTGACGTACTCAGGAAATAACCGTACACACATGATACGAATTCCAGATGAAGGACGATTTGAATTTAGAGCTGCAGATGGCGCTGTTAACCCTTACCTGCTTCAATCAGGAATTATAGCAATGGGTCTCGATGGAATGAAAAACAAACGTAGCCCTGGAAAACGCCTTGATATAAATATGTATACACAGGGTCACAAACAAAAAAGAATAAAAAAACTACCTAACAGCCTGGAACAAGCTCTAAAAAAATTCAACAATGATGCTGTTGTTAAGAAGTCAATCGGTGCAAAAGTTGTCTCGAAGTATGTAAAATTGAAGAAACGTGAGTTAAAGGAATTTAGTCAAGTAGGTGAACAGAACAAGGCAAACTGGATACGTAAAAATATAATTGATTGTTAAATTTATTTTGTACCTAGAACAGTGGCTACCAGGTGAATTCTATCTTCTTCACCACCATTAATAGCTGTGTGATATTTAGTGTTATCAGTTAAATAAATATTTCCATCAGCAGGAATGTGATGTCCAGTATGTTCAATGAACATTCGGGCTCCATAATTGGTTTTGATTGCAATATGAAGTCTTCTTTCAGGATCTCTATGCCAGCTTAAAGTGGTGCGTGGTGGCATTTTAATCACACGACATCTACCTATTTCAAAAAACTCGTTTATTTTTTCATATACATACTTGAAGTAAGTATTGTTTAATTTTGGGTTAAAGAGCGTGTACCTTGTTTCATCAATGAATGGCTCCCTCTCCATTTCTTCAAATGAAGAGTCTGGTTTTGTCCAATATTTACCCCTAATATTACCACCAAACCATTCATCCAGCTCTTTCTCATCATAATTAAGGCAAATAGCATTTGACTTAAGCATGCCAGGCTTTTGTTCTGAATTTTCAAAAGGTCTGATTTTGATTAATTCACTGACAGCTTCATTTAATTTATCAACATCAAATGAAATGTTCTCAAGTCTTTCAATATACTGGTTAATCGGTGTGTACATATTTTTTGTTAGTATCCAGATTTAATATAGTATTTTCTATGATAATTAAAAGATCTACAGAGAATGAACCATGCTTAAATTGTCGCAGTTTTCGTGTCAAAATATGGTAAATTAGGTAAAAATTACAATTTATTTGTTTGCATTGGACCCTTGGTAAGAGATAAGTAAGGGTTATAACTCAAAAGCTACTTTATGAATTATAGAATCGATAATCTTCAATATTGCAATTGGAATGGAGACATATTTAAGATTAACAGACAGGCAAAATTAGACGCCGTTCATGTCACAATCGCATATCATGAAGACTTCGATGAAGTTCAAAAAAATATTGATGAATGGAACACTTATTTTGAAAAATTCAATGAATTAATATTTCACGGCAAGTCATATGAAGATATTGAAAGAGCAAATGAGGAAAATAAGACTGCTATTTTCTTTGGATTTCAAAACTGTTCGCCTATAGAGGATAATATAAATTTGGTTGAAGCTGTTCACAAAATGGGGACGGTATTTATGCAATTAACTTACAACAATCAGTCTTTATTAGCTACAGGATGCTACGAAGAAAATGATAGTGGCGTTACTAGAATGGGAAAAGAAGTTATTAAAGAAATGAATCGTGTTGGAATCATAATTGACATGTCACACTCGGCAGAAAAATCTACTTTGGATGCAATTGAAATATCTGATAAGCCAATTGCCATAACACATGCCAACCCTTCTTTCTGGCATAAGGCAAAAAGAAATAAATCTGAAACATTACTAAGAGAATTGAGTCAATCAAATGGAATGATTGGACTCTCACTTTATCCCCATCACCTGTCGAACGGTACAAATTGTACTCTTGAGAGTTTTTGTGAAATGGTTGCCCGAACTGCAGACATTATGGGAGCAGAACACATTGGTATTGGATCTGATTTATGCTTAAACCAACCTGACTCAGTGGTAGAATGGATGCGAAACGGAACTTGGACTAAGACAAAGGATTATGGTGAGGGATCAAAAGATAATGCAGCTTTTCCAAAACAGCCGGAATGGTTCAAAAATGCTACTGGCTTTGACAATATAGAGAGAGGATTAAAAAGTGCGGGGTTTAATAAAGATGAGACAAATGGCATCTTAGGCAATAATTGGTTTAATTTTTATAAAAACTATATTGGTTAACATATGTTAATAAAAGTTCAGCACAGAGATCCAAACCAAATCATGAAGCTCAGTCGATTAGGTTGTTTTCATCAATCTAAGCTATCATTTTTAAGAAGTTTTATAAGAGAGTTCAAGGATTGGGAGTTTAAAAGCGAGATCTTTGAGCTTGATAAAGAAGGTTATGGAACTGCAGTATATTCTGTTTCAAATAAAGAGCGCACATACTCTCTTGTATGCTTTGCAAACAAGTTAGATGACACTGAAAGATCTGATCGAGTAATAGCCACTAAATGGGATGCAGCATTCGTAATTCATGATGGGCTTCCTAGTAAGGATGATATTGACAGACTTCGTGAAAATGTTCCAAAACAAGAAGTGGGAAGATGTTCATTTAAAGAACTTGCTTTATCAAGAGCAAATCGCTCCGTAAGAGTTTTTAACCACGTAATTGATAGCCTATCGAATGGAATTCAACCTAATAAAAAACTACTTTCTGAAGTAGGCTACTTATATAGAACCACTGCGGTTTATGGATCAGGTAAATTTGGATTAGCAGATAGATATAGAATTAAAGATCGTCCTGAAATAAATGGTCCATTTAGAATTGAAATGATGCTTGTTTATCTGGTTCGTCAGTTTACTTTTGATCAAGTCAATCACATTGCTCATAAAAAGAATCCAAATCAATCTGTTAAACTAGATCTTGAAATATCCAGACAACTTGGTATTGGCAATTCAACTGGCCTTGGTATGGCTCCCTTTATTATCAATCATCCAGCTCTACTACACCAATGGATATACGTGAGAGAGGAAGCTCTGAGGCAGATTAGAGAAATTAAAAAGGTATCAAATGATGATTTTGAAATGTTTAAAACATTTTTAGAACTTTCAAAGAAAAATATAAGTAATTGGAATACAGATAGTGAATTTCAAAATGTTAAAATTAATCAACTAAAAGAAGATATTCAAAAATTTGAGAATAATTGTCTAAATAACATAACTGTTGAAAAAGAATTTTTTTGGAATGAGATGTATAAATGGGTGGAAAAAAATTTAACTCATGAGGGTGTCGAATATATTGTTTCCCTTATGATGGAACCATACGATAATATTATTAATTTGCTAGTTCCTCAAATGAGCTCTGATGAAGATCATTATTTTGATATACCTACAAATAGAAGTACAGATCAATTAAAAACATCAATTGAAAAATCTTATCCAGATATAATTAGAATGGACTTCTCAATTGATAAAAGTAATGAAAATTTTTGGTATATTTCAAAAAATAAGGAAGAGCCTCGACTGGCGAGTCGCTTTGATGAGCCGGGATCGGAACTAGAGCAACCTTTAGCTATTGCGAGAGATATTAAAGAACTTCATGCAAGATTATCATCTCATAAAAATGAGGAATTATCTAAATTTTTAGAGGAAAATAGTGACCTAAGACATGTTGTTAGAAGATGCCATATTGTCGAAAAGTTGCCTTACGCAGAAATTCAAGACAACTCCATTGGTTCAGAGTTGATGCCTATTGATATGCTAAGACTAAAATTGTCTTTTTTTGGAGCCCAAAAATTTGATCCCCGATCAGACAAGTGGCTGAGAATTTGCATGTATCAGGGAGCACCATTGATGCACGAAATAAACAAATCAAATGACACATGGATTTATAATTAATGCAATCATCGAGTGAAATTAATACCATATCAAAGAGAGCTGCAAGAGCGGTTGGCTATTCATGGGGAGTCGCAGAAGAAGTTGGAAAATGTATAAGTTCTATAGAGATGTTTGGAATTTCTGGAGTAGAAAATTTAAATAATTATCTTAAAACCATTAAAGGCATTGAACCAGAAGGTCCTAAGCAAATTGAAAAAACTAATAAATTGAATGATAAAAGTCTCTGCCCTATCTATACAGGATTAAAATTAATTGATAACTACAAATCTGTAGAAGAAATAAAAGCATTAAAATTTATAAACCTAGATTATCCATTGTTACTTTTACCTTTCGTAAATAAACTTTCATATTTAATTGGTAAGAGAATTGAAATTTCTATTGATGATATCAATGCAGAATGCAATCTAAACAGTTGTGTACTTGCCGATCATCAAATCAAATCTTTAATTATTAAAAAAGCTAATACAGTGAAAATTAATATTTTGGAAAATGAGGATAGTTTTTCCAGCAAAACTTGGAATGAGCTATATGAAATGTCAACAGAGACCTTTGTTGAGGAAACAGAACAGTCAAAACAAACTGGGGCTGGGGCAGGTCTTCGAGATAACGATTAATATTTAAAGTTGTATACCAACGTTCTTCAGCTGCAAGTAGCTTTTAATTGCTTGTTGACCCTTCTCGCGACTGTAGCCTGATTGCTTATAACCACCAAATGGAGTTGCGATACTTCCTGTGAACCAACTATTCACGTAAACTTGACCACCGTTTAAACGTGAAGCTGTTTTTGTAGCCATGTCAACATCTTTGGTAAACACACCAGCCGCTAAACCATAATCTGTGTCATTTGCTATATGGATTGCTTCTTCATGATCTTCATAATCTAAAACAGATAAGAATGGTCCAAAAATTTCTTCCTGTGCAATTGTCATATCGGGCTTAACATCTGAATAAATTGTGGGTTCAAAGAAGAAACCTTTTCTATCAACTCGGTTGCCACCTGAGACTGCTTTAGCGCCAGCTTGCAAACCTGAACGCGCATAATTTTCTACTTTTTGGAGCTGTTCCTCAGATATTACAGGTGTTAGATCAACACCTTTTTCATCACCAGGGCCTACTTTTATCGAAGCTGCTAACTTTGATAATTTCTCGAGCACTTCATCCTTTATAGACTTATGAACTATCATTCTCGACATTGCAGAACAAATTTGTCCAGCTTGACTAAAAATTCCAACCTTGGTCGCATTAACAACTTTATCAATATCTGCATCTGGTAAAACAACAGCAGCAGATTTTCCTCCCAACTCAACAACAGCAGGCACGGCTCTTTCAGCGGCAGCATGTAAAATTGCTTTTCCAGTTTTAACAGATCCAGTAAAAGTTATTTGAGCAACGTCCGGATGGGCAGTTAGCGCAGCTCCAGCTTCACTTCCATAACCAGTGACTATATTTATTAAGCCTTTTGGAACTTCAGCATTATGAATTGCTTGAGCGAAAAATGATGTCGTTGCTAAAGGTGTTAGCTCAGCAGGTTTTATAACAGTAGAATTTCCTGCTGCAAACGAACATGCCAAAGAACGAGCGATCATTGCAATGGGAAAATTCCAAGGAACAATATGTCCTGAAACACCGTAAGGTTCATAAACTGTATAATCCATAACCTGACTGTTTACAGGGATAGTTTGACCTTCAATTTTATCTGTTAAGCCGCTGTAGTAATCAAAGTAGTTTGCTGCATCAACAAATTCATATTCAGAAGCGGCAAGTAGTTTCCCATTTTCAGCACAAAGTAATGCCCCACCTTCTTTACTGACCTTGCGAAGCTCTTCAGCAATGCGTCGCATAAGTTTTGCTCGTTCCATTGGATTCATATCCACAAGTATCCGAGACTCGTATGCTTTTCTGGCAGACTCTACAGCTTGATTAATATCTTCATCTTTTGCACAAGTTATTTCACCAATGACCTCTTCATTCGCAGGATTAATAACTGGAATAAGGTCTTTGCTTGAGGCATCGATCCATTCACCGTTTATATAGTGCTGGTATTTTTTCATAAGTTAGAAACTTTCTTGTTAAATACTGATCTATTTTTTTAATAAGGTCAGTATTAATTTAGTTCAAAAATTCCTAGATTCCCAACTATTTTTACCTTAGTCTTACCTACATGAATTCAAAGAAGTCTGATTTTGTTAAATTTGAACAAGTCGATAAAAGTTATGATGGAAAAGAGCTTGTTGTTAAAGGACTCGATTTAGACATAGCTGAAGGAGAGTTTCTAACCTTACTTGGTCCGTCTGGATCGGGCAAAACAACAACTCTCATGATGCTTGCTGGTTTTGAAACTCCAACGAATGGTGAGATATATTTTGATGGACGTCCGATAAACAATATCCCACCTCACAAACGTGGAATAGGAATGGTCTTCCAAAATTATGCTCTATTTCCGCATTTATCAGTTTATGAAAATTTAGCTTTTCCTCTCAAAGTAAGAAAAGTGGATAAGTCAGAAATTGAAGAAAGAATTAATAAAACTTTGAAAATGGTTTCATTAACAGGTTTTGAAAACAGAATGCCTGCACAATTATCTGGTGGTCAGCAACAGAGAGTTGCTGTTGCCCGCGCGCTTGTGTTTGATCCAAAACTTGTATTAATGGATGAACCTCTTGGGGCTCTTGATAAAAATTTACGAGAGAGTATGCAGTATGAATTAAAGCACATTCACGAGTCATTAGGGGTGACTGTTGTTTATGTTACACACGACCAGGGTGAAGCATTGACCATGTCAAACCGAATTGCTGTGTTTAATGACGGCAAGGTTCAACAGCTTTCTGGACCAAATGAATTATATGAAACGCCGGTAAATTCGTTTGTTGCAAGCTTTATTGGAGAAAATAATACTTTCACTGGAACTGTAAAAGAAATCGCATCTGGTTCAGCAAAGATTGAAACTGACTCTGGTGAAACTATTATCGCTAATCCTATTGCTGTGAGCTCCTCCGGGGAAAAATCCAAAATTTCTCTGAGACCTGAGCGAGTGAGTATTGACCCTAATGAACAACTTGAAAATAAATTCACAAGTGAGATACGGGAAATTATCTACCATGGTGACCATACAAGAGTACGTGTAAATCTTCTAGGAAATGATGACTTTATTTTAAAAGTTCCAAACGCGAGCAGTGATTTAAAGCTTAACGTCGGCGATAAATTGGATCTTGGCTGGTCATCTCATGACTGCAGGGCTCTAGATTACTAATCCTTTGATACTACATGTAGATTCAACATTAATTTGTTGAAAAATAATCTTTTTTTTTGTTGCGTTTTTACTCTAGGCCTTGTGTAATATTTCTTTATATAAAAAAAGGAGACGATTAATCATGTCTAGATTAACTAAACTAATCTCTTTGGCTGCTTTATTGGTGGCTCCATCAATGGCTACGGCTGCGGAAGTAAACGTAGTATCTTGGGGAGGCGCTTATACAGAAAGTCAAAAACTAGGTTATGGGGACCCATATCAAGAAAAGAGTGGCGTTCAAATAAACTGGATCGACTACAGTGGAGGTTTGAGTGAAATTAAAGCTCAAGTCGAGTCTGGAGCAATTACTTGGGACATCATCGATGTGTATGCACGTGATACAATTATCGGTTGTGACGAAGGATTGTTTGTAGAATTCGATTTCGATAATGACTTCCCTGCAGGTGTTAACGGTATGAAAGCAAGTGACGATTTCTTTGCTCCAATGCCAAGTGATTGTGCTGTGGGTAACATTCTTTATTCATGGAACTACGCTTACAACACTGATAACATAAATTTTGACGGAAGTTATCCTAGTACTATGGAAGACTTCTTCAATCCAAGCAAATATCCAGGAGTAAGATCTCTTTATAGCTCTGCAATGTCAAACCTTGAGTTTGCACTAGTTGCAGACGGTGTTCCAGGATCTGAAGTGTATGACTACATGGAAGAAAACGGAATCGATAGAGCTCTTGATAAGCTTTCAGAACTTTGTAACGATCCTAATGGTGGTTGCATATTCTGGTCAGCTGGTGCTCAACCACCAGAGCAGTTAGTTTCTGGTGAAGCTATTATGGCTACTGGTTGGAACGGACGTCATTTCAACGCTATCGTGAACGAAGGTTCACCAATGAAAATGGTTTGGGATGGTCAAATTCTTGATTATGAGTACTTCGTACTTGTAAAAGGTGGTCCTAACCAAGCAGAAGCGATGGAAGCATTGAAATACTTCACAAGCTCTGAAGGATTGGCTGGAAGTGCAAAGCATATCGCTTACGCGCCTTTCAGAATCTCATCTCTTGACATAATCATGGCTGATGAGCCTTGGTTTAATTCACCTCAAGCAGGTGCAGTTGAGATTATGCCTCACATGCCTACAGCTCCAGCTAACACTAAGAACTATGTTCTTATGAACCCAGAGTGGTACGCTGATAACAATACTGATATCAACGACGCATGGGAAGCTTGGAAAGCTAACTTATAAGAGACTAAAACTTGGGCAACCTATGGGTTGCCCAAGTCCTTTAAATTAAGTATCCTCATACTTAATGTCAGCAGAAATTAGAACATCAGACGGAGAGCTCCTCTCTGTAAAACTCAGAAAAGTTGAACGAAGACGAAGAGCTACAGCATTCTTATTGGCTGCTCCCTTGCTTTTCTTTATCGTTTTTGCCTACGTAATACCAATATTTCAAATGCTTGGGAGAAGCATTGATAACGTTCAGATGAATGAATTTTTAAATGAGACTCACCAAGTTATGCAAACTTGGGATGGGACTGAAATGCCCGGGGAAGATGTAACCTCAACTTTCTTTTATGAACTCAAAGGATTAGTAGAAGAGAAAAATCACGGTAAAATAGCAACAAGACTAAATTATGAAAAAGGAGGTTTCACAAGCCTTATAAAAAAAAACAGCAAGAAAACTGAAAGATTTTGATGAAAATAGGAATTTTCTTGATCAGTTTATTGATGTTCATAAAAAATGGGGTGATATTGAGTACTGGCTTGCCCTAAAAAGAGGAACAGATGCATATCATTTCCGAAAATATTTAACGACGTTTGACTACGAACAAAAATTTGATGGTTCGATCGAGCGAATACCTGAAAAGAAACGAATAAATGTTACTCTTTGGTTAAGAACTATTTTTGTTGCAGCAGGTGTTACGTTCTGCTGTTTCTTGCTAGCATACCCTATATCACATTTGCTGTCGGTTTTACCAACTCGTTATTCAAATTTACTAATGATCTGTGTATTGCTTCCATTTTGGACATCTCTTTTAGTGCGAACATCTAGTTGGATGGTCCTACTGCAAAAACAGGGAGTTTTAAACGATACTCTTGTTTCTCTCGGTATCGTTGCAGACGAAGGAAGACTTGAACTCATGTATAACATGACCGGTACATTTATCGCGATGACACAAATTCTATTGCCATTTATGGTTCTTCCACTATACAGCGTTATGAAAACAATACCGCCAAGCTTAATGAGAGCAGCAACTTCGATGGGAGCTACTCCTTTTCTTGCATTTAGAAAAATTTACTTCCCACTTACATATGCCGGTATAAGTGCAGGTTCAATTTTAGTATTTGTTCTTTCCATTGGGTATTATATTACCCCTGCATTAGTTGGGGGTGCTAAAGGAACATTAATCAGTAATAGAATTGCGTATCACATGCAGCAATCACTTGACTGGTCTTTAGCAACTGCCATGGCAGCTGTTTTATTGGTAGCTGTGTTAATAGTTTATTGGCTTTACAATAAGATTGTCGGCATAGATAACATGAGGCTTGGATAGGATGGCTTTACCTAAATATACTGAAACAAGATACAGGGTCTGGCACTACTCATACATTATTATTTGTACCGCAGTATTCTTTTTTCTAATTGCTCCACTATTCGTTATCATTCCACTTTCATTTAATGCAGAGCAATACATTCATTTCTCTGATGGAATGCTAGCTCTTCAACCTGAAGCATTCTCGCTTAGATGGTATGAAGACATGGTATATGGTACCAAAAATCCATGGGGAATAGCTGCCCGCAACAGCATTTATTATGCCTTTTTCGCAACTATAGGTGCTACAGTTTTAGGGACTGTTGCTGCCCTTGGGCTTAGCAGTCGTTACATGCCTTACAAACAATTAATCATGAGTATATTAATTTCGCCGATGATTATTCCACTAATTATTTCTGGCTCAGCTATCTTTTTTTCACTTGCAAAATTAGGATTAGCTGCAACTTTTCCTGGTATTGTCATTGCTCATATTATCTTAGGTACACCGTTTGTTGTTATAACAGTTACTGCAACCTTAAGCGGATTTGATGATAGTATTACGCGTGCAGCTTCAAGTCTCGGCAGCACACCAACTAATACTTTTTTTAAGATTACATTACCTCTAATAACACCAGGTATAATCTCTGGTGCTTTATTTGCTTTTGTAACTTCTTTTGATGAAATCGTTGTAATTCTTTTCGTAGCTGGAGGAGACAGAAATCTTACAACTATCCCACTTCAAATGTGGACTGGTTTAAGAGAACAGCTCAGCCCAACGATCATGGCTGTTGCTACATGCTTAATTGTGCTTTCAACATTAATCCTGATTGTGACTGAGTTGTTAAGGAGAAGATCTGAGAGGATAAGAGGGATTTCAGCTCAATAAAAGTTAAGACAATTTGTTAAATATACTATAACTCAAGTCCATCTTTTTTTAATGCTCTTAAAAGATCATTAAATCGGTCTTGCCCAAAGAAAAACTTGTCTTTATAGACTGTTAGTGGAACTCCATGATGACCTGCTTCTAATTGTTCCCTTTGGTTTAATTTTATTTCATCAATCAAACTTTGCTCAGCCTCAGTTCGTTTTTTTTCAATATCAATATGATTTAATCCTAATTTTGATGATGACTCAGAAATTGAGTCATCAGAATTCCAATTCTTCATGCCACTCCAAATTTTGCTTGAAACTTCTACGGCAAAATCAAGTTGTCTATCTTTTTCTATTGCCTGACAGTAATGACATAATTTAAATATACGTGGCTGATCATCAGAAATTTTACCAGTTAGCATATTTTGTTTTATTGGATCTGGATTTGGTTTTTTAAATACCATGCCTAGTTTTTTTGCCTGTAAAAAATAATCAAATCGTTTTAGAAGAAAATATGTAAATAAGTTCTTACCTTTAAAGAATTCTGGTTCTCTTATTGCTAACGGATAGACTTGTTTAAAATTTATATCAACACCGTATTTATCTCTTAACAAAACGATACGCGGTAGTATTAAATAAGAATATGGACTTCTAAAGGAGAAATATAAATCTACTTTCATACCTCAAATATTAACCTTTCACATCCAGTGTCTTCAAGAAGATCATTTACTTTTTTTTGATCATTATCTTCAAGCATTTTGTATTCTTCGTTAAGCCACTTTAAACACTTTGCCTGGTAAGGAAATGATTTTTGTTTCCACAGACATCCATCAATCTCTGTTTGCCATTCTTTATCTCCATTTTCTATTGCTTTAGCGTTTGCTAGCTGTGCGGGCATATAACCCTTACCGATTTCTGCAAGTAACTCCTTTACCGTTGACGGTAAAGTATCAATTGATCCCCATTGTTCATCATCTACCTCAATACCAGATTGATCTTCAATTAAACCAACCCACGCGACTGTCCTAAGAGATACTTCATGACAAATTTCTCTTGGCGTGGGATCAAAGTTTACAAGTTGAGACAGTTGACCATACATTGCAAAATCGCTTGATGAGGGTCTATTGCTTATCAAATAAGGTGTTGATGTGAAATGTTTCTCAAGTATACCCAATAAACGTCTGAAACTTGCATCTATGATAGGAGCTGTGTCGTTGTTGGAACCCACTACCCATAACCTATCTATCTGCCTTTTGCTTATCATTCCCTTTAAATTATCTAGCATTTCATTTGGTATCATTCCTACGGTTTGAAGAGGTAAAATTGTTCCTGCATTTTCAGCATCTTTTTGATCATGCCATCTATAATGAAACATATATTTCGTCCCCCACTCATCAGCAAAATCTTCAATTAAATAATTTATAAACGCAAGTGCAGGATCAGATGGGATAGTACTTCGCTCACTAACCTCTTTATCAATCCTTCTTATTAACGGAGTCGAGTCAGTTACAGCTTTTAAATTTCCATTTTCATCAGGTAGGATAAATGTTGGCAGTAATCCAGGCTTGGGCTTTTCAATACCCTCTTGATCAAGATATTTTGAAGGGTCTCCCCAAATCATTTTATGAGGAATACGTTTATACCTAAGATATGAGAGCATCTTACGTGTATAGGGTGAGCCCACACCGCCAAGAACAACTAATGGATTTGGTAAACTCATCTTTATTCTCCTACTTCTGAATTATTTTTGAACCGGTATTGGTTAGATCTTTTGACTGTTTCATATTTCTCATCAACTCCATAATATCAATTGGTACTGCAACACCTTTTTTGCAAGCCGGTCTATCTTCCATCATCTGCATCCATCTTTTTACACCTTCAAGACCGTCGATATTCACACCTGACCATTTATATGTTCTTACCCAACACCAATTTGCAATATCAGCTATACTAAAATCATCGGCGAGAAACTCATTATCTTTTAAACGTGTCTCCATAACTTCAAACAAGCGTCTTCCTTCGTTTTGATAACGGTCAATTGCTGGCTGTAATTTTTCACCAGGCCAATAACGAAAGAAAACATTGGCCTGCCCCATCATCGGACCAATTCCTCCCATTTGAAACATTAACCACTGAATAACTTTTGAACGTGCAATTGACTCTGTAGGTAGTAGTTTGCCTGCTTTCTCAGCTAAATAAATTAGTTGTGCACCACTTTCCATTATTGAAAGGTTATCATTTTCAGTATCAACTATTACTGGGATACGCCCATTAGGATTCATTGCTAAAAATTCAGGCTTCTTTTGATCACCAGCTTGTAAATTCACAACATGAACATTGTAAGGTATTTCTAGCTCCTCGAGAGCTACTGAAATCTTATATCCATTTGGTGTAGGTGAAGTATATAATTCAATCATTAATTTCTTTTGTTTCAATGTTTAATTGGCCTGCTAATCCTGCTTCGCGGTGCTGATAAGCTTCAAGATATTCTGGGTCACTGGGCATCATATTTTCACCCATAATTTTTCTTGAAGGCCATTTTGCAATAGCAACAACGTCCCATAATTCCTCAACTTTACCGACCGCTAAACGTTTTACATCTGTATGCAAAACTAATTCTCCACCAATTTCCTTTAGATGTTTATCCATGAACTCAGCATAAATTGTGTAAGCTTCTCTTCCGGTTAGGTTGGTTTCTCTTCCGTCTTTATATTCCGCTTTCTCTTTAAACTTGAGAAGATTGAGCATGAATATTGGCTCATTGTCATCCGTATTCTCAAAAAAACCTTTCATTTGTTCTCTGTTTGGAAAAACACGATTTTCTACTTTCATTTCTGTTTCCTTTCAATGGTCGAGATAAAAAACATTAAAAGTGTAACAAATAACATGACACTTGTCCCAACTAAACCTCCTGGGGCAGTTGAAGTGAGATAATCCTGATCTAAATTATGCATCGTCATCGTTATAATTCTTAATATATTTTCGGATACGAAAACTAGCCAGGCTAATGATAAAAGGCTTTTATATTTTATCAGAATTATAATTGATATAAAAAGTACTACGATCTGTGATCCACCCCATAAAGAACCTATAAGATAAATTACACTATTAGGATTTAAATTATTAACCTCTGGAAAAATAATAATTGAAGCAATTGAATTTAAACCAGCATCTTGAGCGAACATGTGGGTAAACGATCTGAACGCTACTAATGCGAGATACAAATAAAAAAACCAAAGTGCAAATTTTAAACCCTGATAATTGTTGTTTGCTTCCGTGGGAAAAAGGTTGATAAATTTCATTTAATTAGCAAAATTGTGATTTCCCATTTTTTTACACACTTCATTAAACTGTAAAATGGTTTCATTGATAATTTCTTCAACACCTTTGATCTCATCAATTAAGCCCATCGATTGCCCTGCCAATGCTGGAGCTGCGTTCATGTCACCCTCAAAATAAAGTTTCTTAATACCAAACATTGCTGACATATCCATTTCACCCTTTTCATAAATACCGTGAGTGAAGTCAGTTTTAATTGCACGAACGCAAGGTTTAGATTTTTTATTTAATATGTAAGTTCCTTGTTCGTCTGAATCTAAAATTGCTCGCTTGTAATTTTGATGAACCGGACTCTCTTTAGATGACACAAACCTAGTCCCCATTTGTATTCCCTCAGCTCCTGCTGCAAATGCTGCGGCCATTCCTATGCCATCAACTATACCTCCAGCCGCAACCATCGGTATATCAGAATGCTTTCTAATAGACTGCAATAATACGAAAAGTCCAACTTCTTCAGGATTTTTAAATCCGCCCCCCTCAGTCCCTTCAACTACTAAGCCATCCACACCAGCTTTTATCGCTTTTAGCGCGCCTGCCAAACTTGGTACAGCATGAAAGACTTTAATGCCTGCATCTTTTAAAATGTGAATATATTTTGCTGGATCACCAGCAGATGTAGTTACAAATTTTACTTTCTCTTCGATAACCAAATTGATCATACTTTCATCACGTAAAAAAAGAATTGGAAGATTCACACCAAAGGGTCGATTGGTGAGTGTACTCATTTTTTTGATTTCCTGCTTACACTCCTCAAGCTCACCTGATGAAGTTTCAATAATTCCAAACCCTCCAGCATTAGAAACCGCTGAAGCTAATGCACTTCTTGCAATCCATCCCATTGGGGCCTGTATAATTGGATATTTAGAACCAAGTATTTCTGTAATTCTATTCACGAATTTTATATTTTTAATAAAGCCTAAAGTATTGACATAAACACTGTCAATAGATAATTTTTATCTATGGTAATTACACCAATTGTTAACGATGGACGCATCAACAGAAGTAAAACAACATTAAATAAAATTGTTGCAGCCACTATTACTTTATTAAGAAAAAATAACAACGGTCAAATACCAACCGCTCAGGAAATTGCTGTAAAATCTGGAGTTGGAATAAGAACTGTTTTTAGGCACATTGACGATATGGAAGGATTAATTGAGGAGGTAAATCGTCGTTATCTAAACGATCTTGAGAGCTATATTGCAAAAAATAATCCAAAACAAAACAGCAAAGATCAGAGAATTGAACATATAATTAAAGAGCGTTTTTATTTATATAATACATACCAGCACGTATTTAATTTAACTATTACAAGTTTAAATAATTCTAATGCAATAAGAACTGGATTTATAAAATTTAATTATATTTTGAGAAAGAGATTCGAAGATTTAATACCTGAAATTAAAATGATTAACAAAGATAAACAAAATCTTATTGATACCCTAATTTCATACGCAGCATGGTTTCGTATGACCAAATTTAATAATACGAAAGAAGAAAGACTTATTGAAGAGTTAAAGTTACTATTTTTAATGAAACTTAAGTAAGAAAATTATGTATCAATCAACAGTTAGAAAAACTTTATTATCTCTAATTTTTATCGTCATTACAGTAATTATTCTTTTGCCATATATTCTTAAAAACTTGGGTTTACATCCAGACTATGAGGGAAATACATTTGATTTATCTGGAAAAAAAGCTCTTATAATTGCAACAAGTCATGGGGTTTTAAATTATCCAGGAGAGTCATCTGGTAAACCCTCGGGTCTCGCAAGTTCTGAATTAACTGCTCCCTATTTCGAATTTATAGATGCTAACATAAGTGTTGATATTGCAAGTATCAAAGGTGGAAAAATTCCAGTGGATCCACAAACAACATCATATTTCGTTAGGTCTTCATCTGATAAAAGATTTTATAAGGATACTGAGGCGGTAAACAAACTGAACAATTCAATCAATATTAATGAAATAGATTTTTCTGTGTATGATATTGTATTTCTTGCTGGTGGATGGGGAGCTGCATATGACTTGGGCTTTTCAGATACCTTAGCTGCAGGAATTTCTAAAGCATATTACTCAGGGAGTATTATAGGTGCAATTTGCCATGGTCCATTGGGGTTAATTAATTCAAAAGATAAAAACGGCAACATTCTCATTGCTGGAAGGAAAATGACTGGTGTAACTGACAAACAAGTTAAAGAACTTAATATAACAATGACACCGTTACATCCAGAAGAAGAATTAAAAAAAGCAGGCGCATTGTTTGAAGCTAAAACCAAATTTCTTGACCAGTTTGCTTATCACGTAGTTATTGATGATGAAAAACGATTTGTAACTGGCCAAAATCAAAATTCAGGCCATGAAACAGCGCAAAGAATTATGGAAATAATAGAGGAGTCATCATGAATAAATTTTTAATTATTCTAAATACAATAAACGGATTTATATTTATTGTGCTAGGTCTTGTTTGGATAATATCCCCTTACGATGCTGGAGCAAATTTTGGTATATTAGTAATTCCAGAAGGATTAGGTCGAAGCAGTCTGATTGGCGATGTTGGTAGTTATTTCTTTTGCATTGGTTTGATGATGATACTTGCAGCTTATACTCTAAAAAATATTTGGTTTTATGCTCCTGCAATGCTTTTAAGTGTTACAGCAATATTTAGAATTATATCGTGGGCAGCACATGATGCAACTTTTGCAACACAATTTATTATTATTGAAATTGTTCTTGTTGCAATATTGCTTATTACATCCAGAAAGGTTTCTGGTAATTAACTATGAGGAAAATCTATTATTTCTTAATAGTTGCAATCTTAATATTTGTTGTTGGGTTCTTTGGAATAAGAAATACATCAGTTCAAAATTTCTTTATCGACTTAATTTTTGAATCTCAGTTAAATAATCAAGATAAATTAGTTACCTTTGAAGGTGATTATATTATTGGACTTGTCTGTGGATCACGAGGTCCATTACCTGGTAAAGGAAGAGCAGAGCCATGTATTATGATCAAAACTCCAGACCATATGTTTATTGTGGATACTGGAGATGGAAGTAGGCAAAATCTAATAAATTGGCAGATAGATCTTGGTAATTTAGATGCCGTATTGTTTACTCACCTGCATTCAGACCATATTTCTGATTTGGCTGATTTTCATCTTTATTCATGGGTAACTCAAAATAGAGAGGGAAAACTTCCTGTTTATGGACCAGAGGGAACACAATTAGTTACAGAGGGCATAACAAGGGCTTACGAGCTTGATTATGAATGGAGAACGCTGCATCATGGAGAGGAAGTAGCTCCATCTGATATTGCTGGCTTTGATACAAAAATAATAGATTTAAATAATCCAGTTATTTTTGATGATGGCAGTCTGAAGATAACGGCATTTGAAGTTGAACATCTGCCAGTTTATCCCTCAATGGGATTTCGCTTTGATTATAAAGGAAGATCAATCGTAATTAGTGGGGATACGGATTACAGTACAAATTTGATTGAACAATCAAAAAATGCTGACTTACTTTTTCATGATGCATTGTCATATAATATGATAGGTAGAGCTGAAGATATATCAGAGATTATACAACCTCAACTTTCAAGAGTTTTTTATGATATTCAGGGATATCACGCCTCACCTGTTGAAGCTGCGCAAGCCGCAAATGAAGCAAATGTAAAAGAGTTGATTTTTTATCACCTAATACCAGCTCCCGATAGTTTTATTGCTAAAATAATTTTCGTAAAAGGGGTAAGCGAAGTTCGACCTGATAACTGGACATTAGCTGATGATGGTACTATAGCAATTTTACCAGTTAATTCAGAGGATATTACAATTACAAATATCGAATAATGATAAAAAAAATATCTCTTTCAGTTTTTTTTATTTTTATTCTTGCTTTAATCCTATGGACATACAAACTTCAAATATTTCTCTGGTCACTACCAACTATATTTGAGTTCACAAGACCAGTTGCTGAAAACCGTGAGGTCATTTGGCCAGACGGTCCATCAGAAAGAGATCCTGCCTTAGCTAATAAACCAAATATAATTTTAATACTTGCTGATGATTTGGGCTTCAATGATGTATCGCTTTATAATGGCGGTGCTGGGGATGGCAGTTTAATGACACCAAACATGGACCGTATTGGTTTAGAAGGTATAAAATTTAATAATGGTTATGCGGCAAGTGCAAGCTGCTCTCCTTCACGTGCTTCAATTATGACTGGTCGCTATTCAACAAGATTTGGATTTGAATTTACCCCTGCATTTAAATCACTCATTACTATTGCAAAATGGGGTGAAGAATTAAACGATACGGGGTTGTCTATAATTTTTGATGATGAAGCTGAACTCACTGCTTTGGATAATGATGGTAATATTGGATACCCAGGTATGCCATCTAGCGAAATAACTATTCCAGAGGTACTAAAAAATGAAGGATATTACAGTGCAATAATTGGAAAGTGGCATCTTGGAACTGCTCCAAGTTATAGTCCAACTGATCAGGGATTTGACGACAGCCTTCAATTAATGGGCGGACTTTATCTTCCAGAGAATCATCCAGATGTTGTAAATGCTAGAACTGGGGAAATTATTGACGAAATGGTTTGGGCCAGTACTCAATACGCTGCAAGAAATAATAAGAGTGAACCATTTGAACCTCGTGGATATATTACTGACTACTACACAGATGAAGCAATCAAAGTTATTGAAAAAAATAAGAACAGGCCCTTCTTTTTATACCTATCTCACTTTGCGCCTCATAATCCACTTCAAGCTCTTAGAGACGACTACGATCATTTTCACCATATCGAGGGTGAATCCAGTGAAGAATTAAAAGTATATTCTGCAATGTTAAAAGCTCTTGATAGGAGTGTTGGCAGAATATTAGATACACTTGAAAAGAATAATCTAACAGATAATACATTGATTGTATTAACCAGCGATAACGGTGGAGCTAACTACATTCATTTATCTGATATCAATAAACCTTATCGTGGATGGAAACTAACTCATTTCGAAGGTGGTTTGCATGTACCTTTTATGGCTAAGTGGCCAAATAAAATTGGACCAGGAATAGAATTTAATGCTCCTATTCACGCAAATGATATTTTACCAACATTTGCTGCTGCAGCTGGAGCAGAATTGCCAGATGATAGAATCATTGACGGAGTAAACTTATTGCCCTTTTTACAAAATCACAATTCAGACATGCCGCATGAAACACTATATTGGCTACAAGGTCGCCTTCAAACTGTTCTGCACAAAAATTGGAAGCTCATTACTGATCACCGAACTGGTAAAGACTGGTTGTTTAATGTTGAGAGTGACCCCTATGAGAGAATTAATCTTGCAAGCGAAATGACGTTGAAAGTTGAAGAGCTGAAAAGATTATTAAAGGATCATAAAAAGGTTCAACCTCCTCCACTATATGATAACACAATGTCTGCTCCTATATTAATTGATAAACACAATGGGTATGCATTTCAAGATGGCGATGAGTTCACTTATTGGGATAATTAAATAGTAATTTTTATAAAATTTAATTAGACGATCGCTCTATTTGCTGTAAAATTTTTTCTATATGAGCGCAACAAATTCACTCCTAAGATTTTGGGAAGAACAAATGGGAACGTCACACCGCTCAAGTAAGCACTTTTTCAGAAAGACCCCATCTCATTATCATATGATGCTCATTGTAATGTCAGCCCATCAAAATAAAGAAAAGCTATGTGTTGAAGAATTAAAGACAAAGCTCTTTCATACATCTCGGCCTAAGTCATCTATGATGATTAATGAGGCTTGTGACAGAGGTTTCATACATTTAGAGAAAACAGAGAACGATAAAAGACGAAAAACAGTAAAACCAAGCTCAGAATTGATCAAAGAATTTAAAAATTATCTTAATTCAATGAAAAATATAAATTGGAAATCCGAATAATAATTTCAAGAAAAAATTTTTTCAAAGAAATTAGACATCTCTCGCCATGAATGCTGATCGGCATGTGCATCGTAAAATAATCCTGAGTTTCGATCATTAGCTTCAGGATTTGTAAAAGCATGCCCAACATTGCCGTAAGCATGAATTTGCCAATTTGCTTTTTTTGAATTTAATTCATCAGCTAAATCAATCATATTTTGTGGAGTGGCCATGGGATCATCGTATCCATGTAGAATTAAAATCGATGAGTCAATTTTTATTGTTCCTTTTAATTGGTTTCCTGAACTTGCCGTTGGCGCGTCATATAATCCATGAAAACTAACAACCCCTTTTACATCTTCGCCTGCCCTAGCCAAATCAAGTGCACATTTTCCTCCAAAACAAAATCCAATTGCTCCGGTTTTGTTTTCATCAACTTTATCAAAATTCTTGAGGGTTTGAAAAGCATGGATCATTCTTTGTTGAAGCAATACACGGTCAGAATTAAATTCATTCATCAACTCCATTGACTCTTGGGGATTTGAACCTCTTCTTCCCTGTCCATATAAATCCATAGCAAATGCAAAGTACCCAAGCTCAGCAAGTTGTTCTGATTTCTTAATATCAAAATCAGAATGGCCTCCATAAGCATGACATACAAGCACCCCTGGTCTTGGTGTATCAAAACTATCTTCATAACTTATTGAACCTTCAAATTGCACACTAGAATTAGCGGAACCATAAACTAGTTTTTCAGTTTTGATCATGCTTATAGAATACCCTCATACGAGTTAATGTAAAGTTGCTTCATTTCATCAAAACTTATATCGCGTGGATTTGGTCCAGTGGATGGATCTTTCAGGGCCATTTCACTAAGTAGCTCAAAATCAAATTCTTGATTAAGCTCCTTCAATGTATGAGGGATAGCGAGTTCATCTCTTAGCTTCAATATCCAAGACAGAAATCCATCAAATGTAGAATTCTCTAATTCTAAGTATTTTGTTAATAGTTGTATCCTCTGATTTATAATCGGTTCATTAAACTTAAGTACATATGGCATAAATATTGCATTTGAAAGACCGTGATGAATATCATTAACTGCATTTATAGGATGTGAAAGAGAATGTATTGCTCCTAGTCCTTTTTGAAATGCAGTTGATCCCATTGATGATGTTACTAACATTTTTGATCTTGCAAAGATATCATCAGGATTTTTATAGGCACTTAGAAGACTATCTTTCACGTTCTTTATCCCTTCTAGTGCAATACCATCTGCCATAGGATGAAAACCTCTAGCACAGTATGCCTCTAAACAATGAGCTAAAGCATCCATACCTGTTGCGGCTGTGAGATGAGGTGGAAGAGATAAAGTTAAATTTGGATCAAGTATTACAAGGTCTGGTAAGAACGAGGGATGAAATATTATTTTTTTTGTCTTATCACTTTCGTCCAAAATAAGTGATGCGCGGCCTGTTTCAGAACCTGTGCCAGCCGTAGTTGGTATCGCAATTACTTTTGGAAGTTGATCTGTAATAGCCCTTGTCCAATTATCCCCAATATCTTCGAAAAACCACAGGTTTTCCCTCTGTTTTGTCATAAATGCAATTGCTTTACCAGCATCAAGAGAACTGCCTCCACCTATCGCTATTACACCATCGTTATTGTTAGACAAAAAGTGTTCAACGCCGTCTATTACGTTCTTGCCAGTCGGATTTCCTTTTATATTTGAAAAAATTGAGTGTTTGATTTTATTATTTTTTAATAATTCAATAATTTTTATAAAGTTTTTATTAGAGGTAAATTCTGGATCGGTAACAACTAAAGGATTTTGCATGCCTTGAGCTTCTAAAGCATTTGGGATCTCCAGGGAACGGCCTAAACCAAACCATATTGGGGTAGGATAATTCCAGCTAACATTATCAATATCACTCATACTTTTCTATAGCGTTGGCGGTGTGGTTTTTTTTGTAGTACCAAAAGCATAAAAACTTATAGCAATAATAATTACCAAGCCACCCATCAAAGTTATGTTTGAGGGAACTTCGTTTACTCCAAATAAAGGTATCCAACACCAAATTACTCCTCCCACAACTTCTGTCAAAGAAAGTAACATAAATTCTGCTGCAGGCAGATAGCGCGCACCTAAACTTAAAAGTATAAGTCCAATCCCGACTAAAGTTCCATGTAGCATACTTAATAAAATATTTTGTAACGGCATTGAGTAACTGTCAGCAAATAAAACAATCATAATCATTGAAAAAAGTGAGCAGGCAATTCCAGCAATAATGATTGTCGTAAATTTAGGTGTGTCTGGTTGCCATCTGAGTGTTGTTGCAAATATTGCAAATCCAATAGAACAGAATAAACCAAATATCCAACCTAAAAAGGTTCCTGCATACCAGTCATTATAAGCCATTAGAAAGATTCCAAACAAAGATACAAAACACGCTATCGCAGTTGTGATGCCAATTTTTTCTTTTAAAAAGATATATGCAAAGAGCCCGGCAAATAATGGTTGTGTGCCAATCATAAATAATGTGGTAGCTGCAGAGGTATAAGTCATTCCAAAAATAAAAAATATAAAAGCTGCGGCAAGACCAATGCCACCCAATAAACCAGATGATCCAACTCTATTAAAATTATGATAGAAAGAAATTCCTTCGTTATAAATCAAATATATCAACAAAATTGTTGCTACAACTATACCTCTATAAAAAAGGTAATGCCATTGATAAACCTGAGCATCTACCATATACCTAACAGTAGGAGCTCCAAAACTCCATATCAAACCAGCAGATAGTGCCAGTATAAAACCTATTAAATATGTTTTGTTATTCTGCTCTGTCATATAATCTACTGCAGAATATATAAATAATAGCCTTATGACACTATAAATGACTACAGAAAATGAGATAACAGCATTGGGTGAGTTTAATAAAAAGTTCGAAAACACTTACGAATTATTTAAGAAAAACTTAGAAAATGATGAGGAGGTGGGTGCATCATTTGCCGTTTATCAAAATGGGGAAGTTTTGGTAAACCTTTATGGCGGCTATCGGGATCGTGATAAAAAAAACAAGTGGGACCAAAATACAATAGTAAACATCCATTCGACCAGTAAGGGAATTGTTGCGATGATTGTTGCTAAATTGATTGATGAAAACAAACTAGATTTAGAGAAAAATGTTGCTAATTACTGGCCTGAATTTGCGAACGGTGGAAAAGAAGGTATAAAAGTAAAGACATTACTCTCGCATCAAGCAGGGATGTATGGATGGAGACAACCTATAGATGAAACCGATTTTTACAAATGGGACTATGTAGTTGATCTGCTGGCAAATCAAGAACCATATCATAAAGCTGACGAAAAAATATGTTATCATCCAAAAACGATCGGTTTTTTGGTTGGTGAATTAATTAAACGGGTGACCAATAAATCAGTCGGTAAGAACTTGGAAGAGTTACTGAATAGTCCTCTTGAAACTAAATGTTTTATAGGTACACCTTCAGCACATCATGACAATATTGCTGAGCTAATTAGCTCTGAAAGCCTAAGGAAAGCTTTTAGTGATCCTACAAATGTAGATGAGTATCTAATTACTGCGTTTCTTAATCCTGCAAACAGAACAAAAACAGCAAACACAGCTGAATGGCGACTTGCAGAAATTCCAGCTATGAACTGTCACTCTAATTCAAAATCACTTGCAAAAATTTATGATTTTTTCTTATCACATTTATCAAATAAATTTATTTCATCAAATACCTTTGAAACCCTTACTACAGTTGCTGTAAGTGGAGACGATCATGTAATGAAGTCACCTATGCAGTGGTCACATGCAGGTTATAGTGTCGGTGGTGGAAAATTATTTGGTAAAAGCAGTAAAGCATTTGGTCATACTGGATGGGGCGGTTCTATGGCATTTGGGGATCCTGAAAATGGAATTAGCTGCGCATACACAATGAATTTATTAACTGGATCCATGCTCGGTGATCAAAGAGCACTTAAATTAGTTGAAACAATATATGATGCCCTATGAAACTAAGTTTTAGATCAAAATTGTTTTACGGTGGTGGTGATTTTGCCATTAATATAATGTGGCAACTGACTGTCTTCTACTTACTATTTTTTTATACAGATATTTTTGGATTATCGCCTGCAAACGCTGGCTTAGTTTTCTTTTTAGCGAAAATCTGGGACGCATTTACTGACCCGATTATGGGGTACATTGCAGATAATACTTCGACCAGATGGGGGAAATTCAGACCTTATATCTTGTTTGGTTCAGTCCCCGCACTAATAATGATTATTCTATGTTTTACCTCACCTGATTTGTCACAAACAGGTAAATTTTACTGGGCACTATTTACATACATTACATTCACGACTTTATATACAATCATTGCTATTCCAGTTGGATCGCTCATTCCAGCGATGACTCAAGACAGAGATGAAAGAACATCGCTCGCATCATTTAGATATTTAGGAGCCAGCTCTGGATCAATTGCTGTTGCAGTTCTAACATTGCCTCTAGTAGGCCTTTTTAGCTCACCACAGTTCGGATTTCCAATTGTAGTGGGTTGTTTGGCAGTCCTTGGAGCTATTTTTGCATTTCTGTGTTTTTTTAATACTAAAGAAGTTTATTCAAAGCCATATGAAGAAACCATTGGTATTAAAAAAGTTACTAAAATGGTATTTAACAATTATCCATTACATTTCGTAATATTGGCACTTTTAACAACTTGGGTTGCAAATAATATCAAGCAACTAACAGTTGTCTATTTTGTAAAATATAATCTTCAATTAGAGGCTTACTTTAGTCCAATTTTACTTGGCGTGATTTTACAAATTATGTTTGGTGCATATTTAGTTAACTTAATAAAACATAGGTTTGAAAAAAAGACTTTATTCATGATTGGAACATTTCTTTACGTAATCACAGATTTAATAATCTATTATATTACTGGTTATGAAAACTTTTGGTTATTAGCTTTTATTGCAACCTTTGGCTTCATTGGTTTCGGTATGGCAGGTGTCATGACCTGGTCAATGATAGCTGATACAATCGAGTATGGTGAATGGAAATCTGGATTTCGTGCTGAAGGAGTCTTAAATGCAGCTCACGTATTTGTTTTTAAATTAAGTGTTGGTTTTAGTGCATGGCTTGCTGGAGTAATTCTTGAAAGCACAGATTATGTGGCAAATGCAATAGATCAAAACCCAGAAACATTGAATGGTCTATTTATTATGGGATATATTTTTCCAGCTGTTGCCGGAACTATAGCAATAATAGTTACTTACTTTAATAAGTACGATAGTAACTTTTATGAAAGAATATTTTCTGAATTAAAACAAAGACAAAGTTAAGTTATGAACACGGTCTCGATTGGTGAGGGCTTTGGCAGAGTTAACCTAATTGGAGAGCATTTAGACTATAATGGTGGACATGTTTTACCGTTACAAATCAAGAACTCAATTATCTGTGAGATCGTTGAAAATAAAAATAGTGAATCTATTTCAATAGTTTCAGATAAATATAAAGACTCTTTAACTTTTAAGAAACTCGAAAAAAAAAATAATTGGGCAGATTTCGTTATTGGATCATGTCTTTATTTTGAGAAGAAGTTTTCAGTTAAGATTAACAATATCTCAATTTATATCAAAAGCAGCCTTCCATTGGGAGTCGGTCTCTCTTCCTCTGCTGCAATCACCGTAAGTACTTTAAAATCGCTAAGTTGCTATTTTCAAAAAAATTTAGCAGATGAAGATTTAATTAATTTAGCATTTGAGGTTGAAAATGATTTTGTTGGTGTGGGCGGTGGAGTTATGGATCAATTTGTATCGGTCTTAGGAAATCATTATGAAGCTCTTTTTCTTGATACCTTTAATAAAAATTATGAATTGATACCAATTTTTCAGGATTATCAATTTCTAATAATTGACAGCAACACACAAAGGATTTTATCAGATAGTGAGTTTAACAAAAAAAAAGAATTATGTCTCAATGCTGCAAAAAAAATGAAAATTCAAAACCTCTGTGCAAAAACAAAAATTGATGAAAATGATATTCAATTACTTTCAGATGAAGAGCTTAATGTTAGTAAACATGTAATTGAGGAAAATTTGAGAGTTGTAAAAGCAGCTCAATTTTTAAAAGATAATAAAGCTGAAGAATTTGGAAAATTAATGACAGAAAGTCATATTTCTTTATCACGACACTATAGAGTTTCAACTGATAATTTAAATAAGTTGGTTGATCTATCTAATTCCTTTGGCGCTTTAGGATCTAAACTCACTGGAGCTGGTTTTGGTGGGGCAATCGTAACTTTAGTAAAAAAAGAGCTGGTTGAAGAACTTAAAAAGTATATTCTTGATGGGTATCCAAATGCTAAATTTATATAATTATGAAACTTAATTTACCTAAAGATTTTATATGGGGTACAGCGACTGCTGCTCATCAAGTAGAAGGAAATAATACAAACTCAGATTTTTGGCTACTTGAAAATACAAAAAATACCACATTTGCTGAACCGTCAGGAATTGCTTGTGATCAATTGAATAGATATGAGGAAGATATTAAGCTTATGTCATCTCACGCAATACAGTCCTATAGACTATCTATTGAATGGGCTCGTATCGAAAAGTCCGAGGGAGAATTTTCAAATGAAGCAATTGATCATTACAAAAAAGTTTTGGATTGTTGTCATGAAAATAATCTTCAAACGTGCGTCACATTCCAACACTTCACTTCCCCACTTTGGTTTACAGCTAAAGGAGGTTGGGAAAAAAAGGAAAACGCAGATTTATATGTTAAATATGCTGAATTTGTAACAAAAGAGCTGGGTGACCGCATAGATACGGTTTGTACAATAAATGAGGCAAATCTAACTGCATGTTTTGCGCACACATTTCCTAGCTACCCTGAACAAGGAATGAAAACTATCATGCCATTTGTTGAAGATGCCGCTAAATCATGCGGGTCAACTCTAGATAATTTTGGCCCTTTTCTATTTGGCCATCCCTATAAAATACGTGACTGTATGATGGCGGCGCATGTAAAAGCGTTTCCAGTTATCAAAGGTCTACTTACAAAAAATCAGCCTGTTGGTATTACACTTTCAATTATGGATTACCAAGCGTCAGAAGGAGGCGAACAATCACGCGACATTGCTCATGCTGAAACAGTGGATGTGTGTTTGGATCAAACTAAGGACGACGATTTCATTGGTATTCAAACGTATACACGTCACACCTATGGTCCTGAGGGCATCATGAAACCTAACGTCAATGATGAAAATATGCTTGTTATGGGATATGAATATTATCCCGAGTCATTAGAAAATGTATTGAGGTATGTTGCTCCAAAAATAAATTGCCCAATGATTGTGACTGAAAATGGGATTGGTACAGATGATGATAATCAAAGAATAAAATATATCACTACAGCATTAAAAGGACTTCAAAGCTGTTTAGATGACGGTTTAGATATTCGAGGTTATTACTATTGGTCATTTCTGGACAACTTTGAATGGATATATGGCTACAAACCGCGTTTTGGTTTAATCGAGGTGAATAGAGATACTTTAGAGAGAAAAAGCAAAGAAAGCCTAAAATTTTACGAGCAAATTATCAGAAACTCTCAATCCTAAATTTCATTACTCTCTGCCTGAGTAAGAAAACAACCATTAATCAGCCATTCACCGTCTTCTTGTTGCTGCATTGAGTAAATTGCAGTTACGAATTCACCCTCAGGATCAACTAAATATACTTCTAGGGAAGGTACGCCATCTCTAAGTGATATCTTGCCAAAGTTCACACTTTTGGGACGATAAACGGCCTGGTACTGACCTACAACCATTTCACCAAACGCTTTTGGACTTGGGAATATCTTCTTAATAATTGGCGATGCGAAAGAATAAGCTTTTTCGAAATCATCATTTTGAAATGCTTGCAGCTGCTGACTTACAACAGAAATAATCTCTTGTTCGTCCTCATCAGTAAGTGAAAATGCAGATGTGCTTATTAAAAGGACAACTAAAAATGGAAGTACTAATCCTTTGACAATCTTAGTCGTCAACATCGGCGAATATTTTAAGCTTTCTTGCTTTTAATATAAGAACAGCTATGGCAATCAATAAAATGGCACCACCCTCGTAAAGCAACATGCTTGGATCCATGGTTTTGCCCTGTAAGATTATTAAACGTGCAACAGCAGTAATGGCAATAAACAGCGGTATACTTATTCTAATTCTATTTAGTGTCCAATATTCTCTAATCATTTGTATAACTTCGAGATAAATAAATAACAAAAGTAAGTCTGCAAGTTCAACGAGATTTTTTTCATACATTGCATATATTTCATAGCCAATAGCTATAACTGTAGCAAAAATAATTATTACCAGAGCTATTTTTTCAATGTATTTAATTATATCTATCATAAAATCTCAAAAAGACCTGCTGCTCCCATTCCGCCACCAACGCACATTGTTACAACACCGTATTTAGCGTTTCGTCTCTTACCTTCGATTAAAATATGTCCTGTCATTCTAGAGCCGGTCATACCATATGGGTGTCCAATAGAAATTGATCCTCCGTTCACATTTAATTTCTCATTATCAATTCCTAGCTTATCTCTACAGTATAAAACTTGAACTGCAAATGCTTCGTTCAGTTCCCATATATCGATATCGTCTACCTTTAAGCCGTGTTGCTCTAGGAGTTTTGGTACAGCAAATACTGGTCCTATACCCATCTCATCGGGCTCACAAGCTGCAACAGAAAGTCCTCTAAAAATTCCCATAGGCTCAATATTTCTTTTTTCTGCTTCTTTAAGATCCATTAACAAACATGAAGATGCTCCATCTGACAGCTGACTAGCATTACCCGCAGTAATATATTTATCAGGTCCCATAACTGGCATTAAACCAGCAAGGCTCTCAAGTGTTGTTTGTGGTCGATTACACTCATCTTTATCAACTGTTACTTCTTGTTCTGTAACTTCCTTTGTTTCTTTGTTCATTACATCCATTTTTGTCGTTAAAGGAACAATCTCGTCTTTAAATTTTCCTGCCGTTTGAGCTGCAGCTGTTCGTTGTTGACTCTGTAGTGAATATTCATCTTGGTATTCTCTGCTTACTTTGTATCGATCTGCTACAACATCTGCGGTATTAATCATAGGCATCCATAATGCAGGACAAATTTTTTGAAGTTCAGGCTCAATGAGGTGTTTCATGTTCATGTTTTGCTGTGTCATTGAGATTGACTCTACTCCCCCACCTATAGCTACTTTAATACCATCAACAATAATTCTTTGAGCAGCTACCGCTATTGATTGTAAACCTGATGAACAAAAACGATTTATTGTAGTACCTGGCACAGTTACGGGGCATCCTCCTGCAATTGCAACATTTCTTCCAATATTATGACCCGTTGCTCCCTCTGGTTGTCCGCATCCAAAAATTACATCTTCTACTTCGCCAGCTTCAACTCCTGCTCTTTCAATAGCATGTTTAACAGTATGGCCACCCATTGTAATGCCGTGAGTTTTGTTAAATCCACCTCTCATAGCTTTTGCTAATCCAGTTCTTGCAGTTGAAATTATTGCAGCTTCTCTCATACTATATTGCCCTTATAAATATTTAGAAAACCGTAAGATAGACTTTTTATATAAAAAAAAAAGTTTAATTTTATTTAAAAAAATACATCAAAAATACCCTCAATTTTGGCAAATATTTTTCTTTATTCTTCTTGACCATATCCGAATTGAAGTCTAGAAAGTCGCATTCTTTGAATTAGGGAGATTCTCTATGGTCATGTTAAAGACAGAAGTATCAGCACCAAGCTGGGTACCAGAAGGATACAAAAAACTTGGATGGCATGCTGGCTTTGATGTCTTAATTGGACCAATGTATTTTAAGCGAGAAGAGAATAACCAATATAAATTCATTACTAAAATTTTGGATAAGCATCTCAATGCTCATGGTATTGCACATGGTGGCTACTCCATGTCATTAGCAGATATTTTCTTAGGATCTATGGTATTTGCTGCATGTGGAAAAAAACCTTGCAGTACTATTTCACTAAACTGTAACTTTGTAAGTCCAGGTCTTCAGGATGATATTGTAGAATGCGATGCTAAGGTTACAAGAACTACGAAATCACTCGTCTTTATTGAGGGTAATTTGATCTCACAAGATAAAATTATTTTATCTGCCTCAGGTATTTGGAAAATATTGAATCAATAATAATTCATAAATCGGTCAAGGCTGATATAAGTTTTCATATCATTAATCTTATTTGTTTTAAGTAGCCTTCTTACTTCTTGGACTGAATATATTTTTGTCTCTAAGACCTCATCTTCGTCAAAATTTGTCTCACTCTTCTTATAGCAATGAGTTAGATAGCAGTGCACTATGCAAGTGTTATATGCTGGGGTTGAAAAGTATTTGCCTATCATTTTCCAATTTTTTCCATGATAACCAGTTTCTTCAATTAATTCTCTTTTGGCACAACTTAATGGCCTTTCTCCTGGGTCAATAGTTCCTGCTGGGACTTCAAGCATAATTTGATCTGATCCGTATCGATATTGTTTGAGCAAAACTATAAATTTCTTATCAATTATTGGAACAATACAAGTTATGCCATTGTGTACTATAAGATCCCTAGTAGTTTTGTTTCCATTTACCCATTTAACTTCATCAAAATGTAAATCAAAAACATTCGCTTTAATTTTTTTCTTGGTTTTAATAAATTTTGCTTTTCTTAGAGTCATTTTTGAAAATCTCTCATATTAATAAATTCGACTTTTGAATGATGCTGTTCAATCAGATTTATCAGGTCATTCGGAGCTATTGACACTGTTGACGTATTGATTAAAGGATGGAAATTCACAATTTCATATTCCATAAACTCTTGATCAAAGAAAAATTTAACTTTTTTTTCTTTATCGTTCAATAATCCAAATGGAGATACTGATCCGGGTTTGATACCTAGAATATTTATTAAATAATCTTCATTTGCAAATGACAATTTTTTGGAGTTTAAAGGTACTGATGCTTTTTTTAAATCAGCAATAATATCCTCAATAAAACTTACTAAAAAAAAGTTATTTTTTTTATCTTTCAAAAAAAGATTCTTTGAATGCGCTCCTTCAATTGAACCTCGAAGATTTTTAGAGTCTTCGACTGTAAACAGCGGTTTATGTTCAGTAATCTTATAACTAATAGACTTTGAGTCTAATAAATTAATTAATGAAATTTTATCAAACATTAAACAAGAGAACTTAATTTCTCTTTATATTTTGAGTTGGGCATCTGATCAATTAGAGTTCTAAGTTGTTTCTTTGTAATCCATCCATTTAAATATGAATCCATTTCAATAGATCCAAATAGCTTTTTTCCCTTTTTTTGATATTTGTGAATATAGTTTGAGGCTTCAAGCATTTCTTCAGCATCACCTGTATCAAACCACTTAACATCTTTTTTTAATGTAAAAACTTTTAAAAGCTTCTTGCTTAGATAAGATTGATGAACATCAACTATTTCTAATTCTTTTCTTTTGGAGGGCTTTAAATCCTTAACAATTGATATGGAATCCTTATCATAAAAATAAAGACCGGGTATTGTAAGATTACTCTTTGGTTTTTTTGGTTTCTCAATAATTGATTTTATATTTTTTTTTCTATCGTATTCAATAACTGCTGATTTGTGTGGATATTTTGTCTTTACAGCTAAAACAGCAGCTCCATCCTTGAGCGACTGAACTTTTTTTAAAGTTGATGTAAAGCTCTTACCAACAAATAAATTATCAGCTAAGGCTAAAACAAATGGTTTTTTATTAATAAATTTTTTGGCAATATTAACTGCATCAGGAATTCCAACTTGTTTTTTTTGAAATGTGTAACTGAATTTCATGCCAAGCTGTTTTCCCGAGCCAAATAGTTTTCTAAATTCTGGTATATCTTGTTTTTGAGATATAAATAGCACCTCGCGAACACCAGCCTTAATTAAGTTTGATAACGCGTAATAAAGCAAAGGTTTATCATATAAAGGCAGAAGAGGCTTCACTGTTACTTTTGTTGCAGGCGAAAGTCGAGTTCCCTTGCCGGCAGCGAGAATAATGCCTTTTTTAAATCTCATTAAAATTTAATTTGTTAAAAATACTATTTACTTGATTTATGTTTTAAGAAATTTTTATCTCTTAGATTTCTATACTCTGGCTTTTTCTTTTGCATTTTTGACATCATTGTAGTCATTACATCTTCTTTATGAAGCGTAGCTGCATTCCATAGTGCCACATTATCCAAGCCCTCTTTAACAGAGTGATCTCTTGAATAATTGAGAACTTCTTTCGTAACCCACATCGCAAGTGGTGTTTTTGATGCTAATTTTTCAGCCATTTCAAAAGCACTATCAATCATTTCTTCATGACCCTCATGCAAAGAGCTCACAAGTCCTACTTCTTTTGCTCTTTCAGCAGATATCTTTTCTCCCATCATAGTCCACTCACGCGCTATACCAGCAGGTATAATTTTTGGTAATCTTTGTATAGTTCCAATATCTGCTGCCAAACCTACATTTATTTCTTCAATTAAGAAAAATGCATCTTTTGTACAAAGTCTTATATCAGCGGCAGTGATTAAATCGATACCTCCACCAATACATCCTCCTTGGACAGCGGCAACAACTGGAAATCTCGCATCCTCCAAACATGAAGCAGCACGTTGCAGAAACTTTAACTGTTGAATAAAATACCCTCTACTTCTGCCAAGCTCTTGATTTGTTTCGTGTTCAACAACATCATCTTTAAACATGCTAAGGTCTATTCCGGCAGAAAAGTGTGGTCCCGTAGAAGATACAATTAAAGCTCTAATCTCACCACTATCATCTAGCTCTTCAACTTCCTTTGGAAATAATCTCCAGAAATCCTCGTTCATTGAATTTCTTTTTTCAGGCCTATTGAACCTGATATGAGCAATTGAATTATTTATTTCAACATCAAAGGGTTTTGGCATATTTTTTTCCTCGCTTTAGATAAGTGATCTATATAAAGTATATATACATTTAAAATTAGAGAAATACATAAAAAATGGCTATTAATTACGAAGAAATAATGTCCATGACTTCAGAAAACATTGAAGTTTCCTATACTGATAAAGATTCAATTCTCTATAGTCTAGGCGTTGGTCTTGGGAATGACCCAATGAATGTAGATGAATTAAAGTTTGTCTATGAAAATTCACAAATTGCATTGCCTTCAATGGCCACTAATTTTCAATATCACTCACCATTATTGCTGAAGACAAATATTAATTTCATTATGGTTGTTCATGGTGAACAGAGATTATCTGTAACCAATCCTTTACCTGTCTCAGGAGATTTTATAACCAACGCAAAAGTTATAGGTTGTTATGATAAAGGTCCTGGTAAGGGTGCAGTTATTGAGGTTGAAACAACTGTAAATCTTAAAAAAGATAATACGGAAATCTGTAAGCTCGTTAGTACAACATTCGCTAGGGGGGATGGTGGCTTTGGTGGACCTGAATCTCCAAAAAAAGAATTAGTAAGACCTGAGGGTAAACCAGATTATGTGCATGAAATAAATACCAAACCTGATCAAGCATTAATTTTTAGACTTTCAGGTGATTACAACCCATTGCACTCTGATCCAAATTTTGCAAAGTCTGCTGGTTTTGAACGGCCAATTCTACATGGCATGTGCACATACGGTATCGCATGCAGATCAATTATTGAAAGTGTCTGCGATAAAGATGTAAAGAAACTTAAAAGATTTGATTGTCGTTTTTCTTCACCTGTATATCCTGGAGAAACAATAGTTACAGAAATGTGGAAAGATGGTAATAATGTTTATTATCAATGCAAAGCAAAAGAACGTGATAAAGTGGTAATTAAAAATGGAGTGAGTGAAATAATATGATACCAAAAGTTGGAATTTCTGAGGGTAAAGAACCTCTTTTTTATAATGAGTCTCATCATGCATGGAGAGAAGAAGTAAGAAAATTTGTTTCAAAGGAAATAGCTCCTTTTGTTGAAGAATGGGAAGAAGCTGGTGAGTTTCCAAGAGAACTCTATAAAAAAGCCGCCGATGTAGGTCTAATGGGGATGGGCTATGATGAAAAGTATGGTGGTACAACAGAAGGTATTGATATCTTTCACGGCATCGTAACAGCTGAGGAATTCGCCCATGGATGTGGCGGTGTTTCAGCAAGTCTTTTATCACACAATATTGCAATACCATTGATACAATCTTTGGGTACAGAAGAACAAAAAGAAAAATTTATTCCCCCGGTGGTAAGAGGAGAAAAAATAGCAGCTCTTGCAATGACAGAACCTTCGGGAGGATCAGATGTTGCAAGTTTGAAAACTAAAGCAGTTAGAAAAGGCGACCATTTTATTGTTAATGGCTCAAAAATGTTTATTACAAGTGGAATGCGTGCTGATACCTACGTAGTTGGAGTAAGAACTGGTGGTGAAGGTGCTACTGGAATATCGGTTCTGGTTATTGAAAAGGATACACCTGGCTTCACGCAAACACCACTCAAAAAAATGGGATGGCTCAGCTCTGATACAGCTGTACTTTACTTTGATAATTGTAAAGTGCCTGTAGAAAATTTGATTGGTGGAGAAAACAGTGGCTGGATCGGCGTAATGAGCAACTTCAGTCAAGAAAGACTTGGTATGGCAGCTGGTATGAATGCGTACTCTCAAATTTGTATTGATGAAGCAGTAGCTTGGGCAAAAGAGCGAAAAACATTTGGTAAGCCATTGATTGATAATCAAGTGATAAAACACAAACTCGTTGATATGAACAGAGCAGTTAAAACATCAAGAGCTTGGACTGAATTGCTATCTTGGAGAGTAATGAATGGTGAAAGCCCAATTGCAGACTTAGCAATGCTTAAAGTACACGCAAGTAAAGCGATGGAATTATGTGCGAGGGAAGCGATGCAAATATTGGGTGGCGCAGGATACCTTCGAGCTAATAGCGGGCCTGGAAAAGTTGAGAGAATTTATAGAGAAGTAAGAGTTAATGCTATTGGCGGTGGATCAGAAGAAATAATGTACGATTTAGCTGCAAGACAATTGGGATATAGATCTTAATTAAAACTCTGCAACTTCCATATCCATCATTGATGACTTGCCTGCTTGCACCTTCTTTGAATACATAGTTAATTCTGGCATAATCTTTTCAACAAAATAAGTTCCAGTTTTTATTTTATTTTTATGAATAGGTTCATTTTTTCCAACTGAGAACTTTGCCATGCGTGCCCACATATATGTCATTGAAGATAGAGCTACTAAATTTAGATAATCAGTAGCAGAAGCAAGAGCATTTTCGGGATCCTGCATACCGTTTTGCATTAACCACATTGTTGAAGCAGTAACTTCATTGAGAGCATTCTCGAGAGGTTTAATAAATGAGGATATTTCCTCATTATCTTTATTTTCAGATAGAAATTTTTGAACCTCTTTTTGGAAATTTTGTAACAACCGTCCCTGATGCATTGTTAATTTTCTTCCAACTAAGTCTAACGCTTGAATGCCATTTGTACCTTCATATATCATTGTAATTCTTACATCTCTCATGTATTGCTCGAGAGGATATTCTTTTGTAAAACCACTACCACCTAATACCTGTAGAGACTCTGAACAATTTAAAAAACCTCTATCGGTGCAGTAAGCTTTGATTATTGGTGTCATCAATGCAGCAAAATCATCAGCTTCCTGTCTTACTTTTTCATCGGGATGATCTTCTGCAAGATCAATTTTCATTGCTGTATAAATGCATAATGCACGCATTGCTTCAGTTGTTGCTTTGACATTCATTAACATTCTTCTTACGTCAGGATGAACGATTATATTGTCAGCTTTACTATCTTTATCTTGCTTATCCTTGACAACAGACCTCATTTGTTTTCTTTCTTTTGCAAATTCCAGGGCGTTTTGATATGAGATCTCAGACATTGCTATACCTTGCAGACCAACTTTTAAACGTGCATCATTCATCATCAGAAACATTGCTTCCATACCTTTATTTTTTTCACCAACAAGCCAACCTTTTGCATTTTCAAGATTCATAACGCAGGTTGGTGATGAATTTATTCCAAGCTTATGTTCTAAGCCGCCACAATAAATTGTATTTCGGGAGTTATCATCCAGTCGCTTAGGTACAAGGAATAAACTTATTCCTTTAATACCCTCAGGCGCGTCTGGTGTTCTTGCAAGCACAAGATGAATGATATTTTCTGTTAAGTCATGTTCACCAAATGAAATCCAAATTTTTTGACCTGTTAATTCATAATAATCATCTTTAGGAACTGCAGTTGATTTTATTAAGCCAAGGTCAGTTCCGCATTGTGGTTCTGTCAGACACATAGTGCCCATCCACTCACCTGAAGTCATGTTGGGTAGATATTTATCTTTAAGTTCCTCTGTAGCTTTTTTTAAGATGGTCTTCATTGCACCGTGACTTAATCCTGGACCCATATAGAAAGCCATGTTAGCAGCTATACCAATCTCACCTGCAAGTATGGCAGTCGTGAATGGTGCTCCACCGCCACCATATTGAGTGGGCATAGTAGCACCAACATAGCCTGACGACTTTACTGCATCATACAATTTTTTAAATCTTTCAGGGGTATGAACTTCAGGACCTTCTGCTCCATCAGTTACATATTTTAAGCCCTCTCTATCGCCAATTTTATTACTATCTAGTACTTCTTGCTCATTAAGGCGCCCTATTTCAGAAACAACACTCATGAGTGTTTCAGAGTCATATTCCTTGAACTTCTCTATACCAGCAATGACCTCGTCGTAGTTAAGCATAGCCAGATTGTATTTGAAATCTTCTATTGGACTTTTATACGACATAGGTTTAAAAATAATTATTGTAGTTTAAATATATATAACCTTTGTCTCATAAATTGCAAATTTCTAATTATGTTGACCATATCAATGGGGAAAGTCTGAAAAGTTTAGAATTATGAGTATTTATCTGCCTATTGCAGAGCTCTCAGTTAACATTTTTCTATTATTGTCTTTAGGCGGAGTTGTAGGATTTCTATCTGGCATGTTTGGTTTAGGTGGAGGCTTTTTAATGACACCGCTACTAATATTTATAGGTATACCTACTAATGTTGCTGTTGCAACATCAGCAAACCAAATCGTTGCATCTTCAATTTCTGGAACATTGGGTCACTGGAGACAAGGTCTTGTAGATTTCAAAATGGGTGGAGTGTTGCTTGTTGGTGCCTTCTTTGGATCAATCTTGGGTGTTTGGATATTCAGTAAACTTGTTGCAATTGGTCAAATTGATACCGTGATCTCAATTCTATATTTTGCTCTTTTAACAGGTATAGGTTTATCAATGCTGATTGAAAGCTCTAAAGTAATAAGGGATAGAATAAGAAGAAAAAGTGTTAAACGAAAAATTCATTATCATAACTGGGCGCATAGATTGCCCTTCAAAGTTAGATTTTATAAATCTAAATTATACATAAGTGTTATTCCTCCAATTATAATTGGTTTTGTGATCGGTATCTTATCAGCGACAATGGGAATTGGTGGCGCTTTCATATTAATTCCTGCAATGATTTATTTTTTGGGAATGCCTACCTCAAAAGTAATTGGTACATCATTATTTCAAATTATTTTTATAACTGCGCTAGTTACTATTCTTCATGCAACTACGACTTTTGCTGTAGATGCAGTACTAGCTTTCTTTTTAATACTCTCCTCTGTAATTGGCGCTCAAGTCGGAGTATTAGCAGCCAATAAATTAAGAGGTGAAGAAATAAGAGCTTTACTAGCTATAATAGTACTTGGCGTTGCAACTAAAATTGCGCTTGATTTGTTAGTAGAGCCTAACGAAATTTTTAATTTATCTGTAATAAGATTAGTTTTCTAATGATAAGACAATTGATTATTTTATTTTGTATTTTGATTGGGGCATTGACTCCCTCGATATCAATTGCACTTGTTATTGGCTCAGACCAAGAAGAAATATATATAGATGCAAACTTTTCAGGTGAAGAGCTTCTTGTGTTCGGGGCGTTTTATTCTGATCCCTCTCAGTCAAGAGATAGTAAAAGTGATATACTTATCGAAGTTGTTGGTCCTCTAGAGGATGTTGCATTGAGAAAGAAAGACTCATATTTTGGATTTTGGTTAAATTCTCAAAGTGTAACTTTCAGAGATGTGCCTGGATTCTATTATCTTTCGAGTACATCTGAACTTACAAATGAATTTTTAGCGAATAATCAGATCGGACTACTTGAGAAAAAGAAATCAGAGATGATCGATTGGAGCTCACTTACTACTAATTGGGGAAGCGTTGTAAATGATAAGGAAAAAGAAGAATTTTATAATGCTTTAATTAGAACAAAACAAAATGATAATTTGTATAAACAAGTTTCTGATGAAATTGAAATAATTGATGGAAATCTATTTAGATCTTATATTGATA
>QCMV01000013.1 GCA_003213515.1 Pelagibacteraceae bacterium AG-422-N09
TTTATCTTTTCTTTTCTCAAAAATTCAGCTGCTTCTTCCTCAGCTGAACCACCAATTTCACCAATCATGATTATTGATTCAGTTTCTGGATCGGATAAGAAAAGTTCCAAACAATCAATAAAGTTGGTTCCATTCACTGGATCGCCTCCTATTCCAATACAGGTGGATTGTCCAAGACCTTCCACAGTTGTTTGATAAACTGCCTCATAAGTTAGTGTTCCAGACCTAGATACAATTCCAACATTTCCCTTTTGATGAATATGCGCTGGCATTATACCAATCTTGCACTCATCAGGAGTTATAATTCCCGGACAATTGGGGCCAATGAGACGTGATTTGGAAGATCTTAATTTATCTTTGACCTCTAGCATGTCCATAACAGGAATTCCCTCTGTTATACAAACTATTAACTCCATCTCACTATCTATTGCTTCTAAGATTGCTTTTGCAGCAAATGGGGGCGGAACATAGATTACAGTGGCATTTGCATCCGTTTTATCTTTAGCTTCTTTTACTGTATCAAATACTGGTAACCCTAAGTGCTCAGTTCCTCCTTTTTTTGGAGTAACTCCACCGACCATGTTGGTGCCGTATTTAATTGCCTGTTCTGAATGAAAGGTACCTTGTGATCCAGTGAAACCCTGACAAATAACTTTTGTGTCTTTGTTAACTATTACTGACATTAGACTAGCTTAACTATTTTTTTTGCTGCATCATCTAAATCGTTGGCAGAAATAATTTCAATACTTGAATTATCAAGAATCTTTTTACCTTCATCAACATTTGTACCTTCAAGTCTCACTACAAGCGGTACAGAAATTTCTAATTCCTTTGCTGCGGCAACAATTCCTTCAGCAATGATGTCACATCTCATGATTCCGCCAAAGATGTTAACTAAGATGCCTTTTACACCTTTATCAGAAAGAATAATTTTGAATGCACTCGAAACCTTTTCTTTAGAAGCTCCACCACCAACATCAAGAAAGTTGGCGGGCTCACCACCATACATTTTAATAATATCTAAGCTAGCCATTGCCAAGCCTGCACCATTAACCATACAGCCTATATTCCCATCCAATTTTATATATGCGAGATCAAACTTTGATGCCTCTCTTTCATATTCATCCTCTTCATTTTCATCTCTTAATTCCTCAATTTCAGGATGGCGGTACAAAGCATTATCGTCAAAATTAACTTTAGCATCGAGACATAATAGTTTGTTAGTCTCGGTTATAATCAAAGGATTAACTTCAACAAGACTAGCATCTTTTTCTAAAAAAAATTTATACATATTTTTTATAAGATCAGAAAGTTGACCCTCAAGATCTTTTTCGAGTTCAAAAGCTGTACTAATTGTATTTACATCTTTTTCTGTAACACCGATTGAAGGTTCTATTTGAACAGTTGTTATATGTTCTGGAGTATCTTTTGCAACTGCTTCAATGTCCATACCTCCCATCTTAGATACAATAAAGGCAACTTTGCTAGTTGCTCTGTCTAATAAACAAGAAAGATATAATTCTTTTTTGATATCCGAACCATCTTCAATATAAATACGTTTTACTTCTTTTCCTGATGGGCCTGTTTGAGGCGTTATTAAATTCATACCAAACATTTTTTCAGCCTCATTTACAGCTTCTTCTTTTGAAGAAACTACTTTAACGCCCCCACCTTTGCCTCTGCCACCTGCATGAATTTGTGCTTTAACAACCCAAATTGGGCCTTTAACTTTTCCTACCGCTTCATTTATCTGACTTTTTTCGTATGCAACACTTCCTGTGGACACAGGTATGTCATAACCGTCAAATAATTCCTTTGCTTGATGTTCGTGTATATTCATTTATTTAAGTGAAGGATCAATATTTTTTGCGGCTTCAAATAGCTCACTGACTGCTTCAATTGAAGTTTTAAAAAATTTTTTTTCTTCTTCATCTAAATCAAGTTCAACAACTTTTTCAATTCCTGCTGAGCCAATAACAACAGGAACTCCAACATATAAGTCTGAAATGCCGTATTCACCATTTAAATATGCTGCGCATGGTAACGTTTTTTTCTTATCATTTAGATATGAGTCGGCCATTTCAATTCCCGAGGCTGCCGGCCCATAAAAAGCGGATCCGGTTTCTAATAACTTAACAACTTCAGCTCCACCTTTTCTCGTCCTATCAATGATCTCGTCAAGCCTAGCCTTTGAAATTTTTCCTTTGTTCACTAAATCAGTGAGATTTTCACCACTAACCATAGTTCGATTTGGAACTGGAACCATTGTGTCACCGTGACCACCAAGAACAAATGAGTCTACTTCGCTAATTGGAACATTCAATTCTTGTGATAAGAAATATTTAAAACGTGAAGTATCTAAAACTCCAGCCATACCAACAACTTTATTTTTTGGAAGCCCTGAATATTTTTGAAGAGCCATAACAATTACATCCAGTGGATTTGTAATACAAATAACGAAGGCGTTAGGAGAAGTTGATTTAATGCCTTCAGCTACTTGCTTGATGATTTTTAAGTTTGTTCCTAAAAGGTCATCTCTAGTCATTCCTGGTTTTCGAGGAACCCCAGCCGTTATGATGATGACATCAGAGTCACTCGTATCCTCATAATTATCAGTACCAGACAAGGAAACGTTAAAACCATCTATGGCTGAAGACTGTGCTATATCAAGAGCTTTACCTTTTGCCATTCCAGACATCAGATCAAAAAGAACTATATCTCCAAGCTCTTTCATGGCAGCTAAATGAGCAAGTGTGCCTCCTATTTGTCCAGCTCCTATAAGTGATATTTTTTTATTTGACATGATGAGTTTATAGCTCGGTAAACTAACTAGATAGCGATTAAAATCAAGATAAATTAAATATTTACTTCATGGTTGGGATGGTAAATTCAGCACCTTTTCTGATACCAGTTGGCCATCTCGAAGTAACAGTTTTAAGACGCGTAAAGAACCTAACTCCGTCCATACCATGCATTGCATGATCCCCAAATAAGGATCTTTTCCAACCGCCAAAGCTATGAAAAGCCATAGGAACAGGTATAGGAACATTCACTCCAACCATTCCAATTTTACATTGATTAGCAAAAGCTCTAGCTGTGTCACCGTCACGGGTATAAATGGTAGTACCGTTTCCGAATTCATGATCGTTAACCATTTTTAAAGCATCATCAAAAGTAGGTTGACGCACAACAGATAATACTGGCCCAAATATTTCTTCTCTATATATCTGCATATCTTCCTTAACATGATCAAATAAACAGCCTCCAATAAAGTATCCATTTTCATAACCTTGTAGAGATATTGATCTTCCATCCACTATAAGATCAGCTCCTTCGGCCACTCCAGAGTCAACATAGCTTTTTACTTTTGATAAATGTACATCACTGATCAGTGGACCCATTTCAACTTCTGGATCTGTTCCGGGGCCAACTTTAAGTCCCTGGACGCGAGGGGTAAGCTTTTCAATTAATTTATCACCTACATCACCAACAGCTACGGCAACCGAAAGAGCCATGCATCGCTCTCCTGCGGATCCATAGCCTGCCCCGATAAGACCATCAACAACTTGGTCTAAATCTGCATCAGGCATTACAACCATATGATTTTTTGCACCACCTAATGACTGAACGCGCTTATTATGTTTAGAAGAGGTATGATAAATATATTCAGCGACTGGAGTCGAGCCAACAAAACTAACTGATGCAACTTCAGGGTCGGTGATCAGAAGATCTACTGCTTCTTTATCGCCGTTAACCACATTGAAAACACCATCTGGCAACCCTGCTTCTTTAAGTAAATCTCCCATCATGTATGGAACCGTTGGATCTTTTTCACTCGGTTTTAAAATAAATGAATTACCGCATGCAATAGACATAACAAACATCCACATTGGAACCATAGCAGGAAAATTGAAAGGCGAAATTCCCACACAAACCCCAAGAGGCTGTCGCATGCTCCAGCTGTCGATATTTGATCCAACGTTTTCAGAATATTCTCCTTTAAGCAAATGAGGAATACCACAAGCAAACTCAACTACTTCCATGCCTCTTGTTATTGAGCCAACTGAATCTGATAAAATTTTTCCATGCTCTGTTGTTAATTCCAGAGCTAATTTGTCCATATCTCTGAGTATTAAATCTTTGAATTTAAATAAAACTCGAGATCTAGTCAGTGATGGAGTAACAGCCCATTCTTTACCTGCTTTGACTGCACAACTTATTGCCACGGATACATCTTCTTTGTTAGCAAAGTTAACTTCTCTTATTTTTTCTCCATTTGCAGGGTTATATACGTCACCAAATCTATCTGACTTACTCACGTACTCTTTACCATTAATAAAATGATTAACTATATTCATCTAAATTACCTAGATTTCGAAACTTTCGCCTATAGCCTCACAGCTTTTGGCCCACAGCATACTCTTGACTTCAGGATTATCATAAAAAGACTCAAGTGAAAAAGATTTTGCTTTACCTTTCATTCCTTTTAAACCAGGCCCTACCATTGAGCCTGAATTAATTTTAGGATCTGCAATACATCTTAGGAGACCCAAAGTTCCATCTTTTTCAGACTGCCCAAACTTCATTAAATATTTTGTAAAAAAACTTCCCATTCCGCCATCCTCTACTGTTGTAGATTGTAAATCACTTTCTGCAAGACCCGGATGAGCAACCATCGCTCTAATTTTTGAATTATTTTTTTGCAACTTTTCATGCAAACATGCAGTGAATGCAGCATTAGCAAGCTTTGTCTGGGCATAACGCTCCCATCGGCCACCACCAAACATCAAATTACCTCCATCTCCACCTAAGTTTCCACCTTTTTTTTCAAGAAACTTTTCTTTAAGTTTTTTTGTTTGAAAGCGTGCAATACTAGAATGATTAACTATTCTTGCTTCATCCCTTAATTGTGATGCTTTTTCTAGTAAGGGCATACATAATTTAGTTAGAAGAAAATGGGACAAGTGATTAGTTTGCATTTGTACATCAAAGCCGTCGATTGTGGCTTTATCTTTAAGAGCCATTACGCCCGCATTATTGCATAATACATCAAGGCCATCGCTACATATTTCATTAATTTTTGGAAATGCAGTTTTTACCGTGTCAAAACTTTGTAGATCACAATCTATTCTGTGAAAATTTCCATTTGCACAATTTTGTCTAAGTAAATTTAAAGATGACTCGGCTCTAGTTGAAGGACGATTCAATAGTAGAACTTTAGCGCCAAGCTTAGCTACTGACTCAGCAGCATAAAATCCAAGCCCAGAAGTTGTGCCTGTTATAGCAACTGTTTTATTCTCCATTGAAGGTAGTGAGTTGAATAAATCATCAAAATACTTAGTATCGAGATTAGGTTTAGTATAAGAATTTTTCATATAATGAAATATTCTAAATTAAATACAACTAATGGCAACGTTTGAAAATTATGAGAAAACTTGACCTTCATGGATTTACACTTGAGGATGCTTATCAAGAATTCACTGACTTTATTTACGAAGCTTACCAAGGAAGTATACCCAAAGTAGAGGTCATAACGGGTAAAAGTGGACAAATCAGGAAAGAATTTCCTCATTGGGCAGAAAGCAGTCACCAAATACAATACATTGAACAGAGTTGGCATGAAGGCAGTTTTGTTGTCAAAATCCAGAGGAAATATTGAAATCAAGCTCTGTCATTTTGGCAAACTTATTAGAGTTTAATTAGAAAGTTTTACACTTATATGTATAACTCAATGGTGGGTACGTAATATTTTCATAAATCCCCTAATCAACTGCCCGCCATTGAAATTTATAGTGGTTAATTATTTTATCGTCGTTACAATTATTATTTCAGTTCTTTTGGTAAGCATACTTTTTGATTTTACAGTAATCTAATTACTGCTGTGCTATCATTTGTTTGATACCAGCAATAGCCTTTGCGGGGTTGAGACCTTTTGGACAAGCTTGAGTGCAGTTCATTATTGTGTGGCATCTATAAACTTTAAACGTATCATCTAATTCTTTTAATCTCTCATTTCTTTCCTCATCACGGCTATCTTGTAACCAGCGATATGACTGAAGCAGGACTGCAGGGCCCAAATATTTGTCACTATTCCACCAATAACTTGGGCATGAAGTTGAACAACATGCACACAAAATGCATTCATACAAGCCATCTAATTTTTCACGGTCATTTCTTGATTGAATATTTTCAGTATCGTTTGCGTTTTGTTTCTTGTTCATAAGCCATGGCTTGATGGACTTTAATTGCTTATAGAGTGTTTTTAAATTTGTAACCAAGTCTTTTATAACTGGCATGTGAGGCAAAGGATAAATTTTTATGTCACCTTTCACATCACTAATTGCTTTGGTACAAGCGAGTGTATTTGTCCCATCAATATTCATTGCACAAGAACCACATATTCCCTCGCGACATGATCGTCTAAAGGTTAATGAAGTATCAATTTCACTTTTGATTTTCATAACTGCGTCCAATACCATCGGACCACAATCGTCTAGATCAACTTCATAAGTGTCCATCCTTGGGTTTTTTTCATCGTCGGGAGACCAACGGTAGATTTTGAATTTTTTAGTATTCCCATTGCTTTTTTCAGACTTGTAATAATCACCGTCTGTTAATTTAGAATTGTCGGGAAGATTAAACTGAACCATTAATAAACTCTGGCCTTTGGCGCAATATATTTAACTTCATTTGATAATGTATATTCGTGAACTGATCTATAATCCAGTTCACAACTCTTGTCGTTCAGCCATGACATTGTATGCTTCATCCAATTTTTATCATCTCTTTCCTTATAGTCTTCTCGAGCGTGAGCCCCTCTACTTTCTTTTCTATTTAGTGCGGAGTTCATTGTAACTACAGCTTGTGCAATTAGGTTTTTATATTCAAGTGTTTCTAACAAATCAGTATTCCATATAAGTGATTTGTCTTTAATTTTAATATTTTCTGAGTTTAACCAAGTTTCTTCGATGAGTTTTTTTCCTTCAGACATAATATCATCATCTCTAAAAACAGCGCAGTGTTTCTGCATAACTCTCTGCATTTGAGACCTTAATTCTGAAGTTGAAATATCCCCATCAGAAGATCGTGTACTATCAAACCTTGCAATGACTTCATCGATTACATGGCTTGGAATTTCCTTATTGGGTTCATCTTTATTTACCGTGTCATTTATTCTATCTGCTGCTGCTTTGCCAAAAACCACTAAATCGATAAGAGAATTTGATCCAAGTCTGTTTGCGCCATGAACACTCACACAAGCAGCTTCACCGACCGCCATCAAACCCTGTACGATCGTTTCATTTCCTTTTTCGAGGTTCATTACTTCTCCATGAAAGTTTGTTGGAATTCCACCCATATTATAATGAACTGTCGGTATAATGGGAATTGGCTCTTTAGTTACATCTACCCCTGCGAAAACTTTTGCGGACTCTGAAATACCAGGCAATCTTTCTTCCAATATATCTGAGTCTATATGGTCAAGATGCAGATAAGCATGGTCCTTATCTTTACCAACACCTCTACCCTCTAAAATTTCTTTTGTTATAGAACGAGACACAACATCTCTTGAAGCTAAGTCTTTTGCTGATGGTGCGTATCTCTCCATGAAACGTTCGCCCTCACTGTTTACTAAATAGCCGCCTTCTCCTCTTGCGCCCTCTGTTATAAGACAACCAACGCCATAAATACCTGTTGGATGAAATTGAACAAATTCCATATCTTGCAAAGGTAGGCCAGCTCTTAAAACCATAGCGTTACCATCGCCTGTGCAGGTGTGAGCTGAAGTTGCAGAAAAATAAACACGACCATATCCACCTGACGCTAGTATTGTTTGTTTAGAATTAAATACATGTAATTTACCGTCCTCTAAACACCATGCAACAACACCCCTGCATTCACCCTCAACCATTAATAAGTCCAAAACAAAATATTCAATATAATAGTCAACATCGTGTTTTAATGATTGCCCGTATAAAGTGTGAATTATTGCATGGCCAGTTCGATCAGCAGCAGCACATGTTCTTTGTGCAGTACCTTCACCATAATTTTTGGTCATCCCTCCAAAGGCTCTTTGATAAATTTTTCCATCCTCTGTTCGACTAAATGGAACTCCATAGTTCTCTAATTCTAAAACAGCTTTTGGTGCATTTTTGCACAAATACTCAATTGCATCCTGATCCCCAAGCCAATCAGAGCCTTTCACAGTATCATACATGTGCCATCTCCAATCATCATCACCCATATTTCCAAGTGCAGCAGAGATGCCTCCCTGTGCTGCAACCGTATGACTTCTGGTTGGGAATACTTTTGAAATACAAGCAGTCTTGTAACCATTCTCAACAGCGCCAACTGTCGCTCTCAAACCAGATCCACCAGCACCAACAACAACTACATCGTAATCGTGATATTCAATTTCGTAATTCATTAAGTTAACCTATAAAAATTAGTAGTAGTGACAAACAAACAAAAATTAGTATTAGTAAAAAAAATATTGAAATTATTAAATTTAATATTCTTTTAACCACATCAGAGTGTACGTAATCATCAAGGATTTCGTGCACACCTGTATTCATATGAACTAATCCTAAGACCGTGAAAATCAATATAAACCCTACACCCCATATGTTGCTTAATTCACTCAAAATTAATTGATACGGCAGAGTGGAAAGGTGTATTATTTTTGTGAATAAATAAGCGACGAGTGGTAGTAGTAAAATCGTGCTCCATCGATGAAGTTTCCAAGTGTTTTTGGCAGACATTTTAATATCCAATCATAATTAAAAACCAAAATAGAACAGTGAGCAAAACAGTAAACAAAATTATAATCCAACCTGTCAATTTGGCAGTATTTAATTCAAGCCCAATACCAACGTCCCAGAATAAGTGCCTTAAGCAGTTTAAAAAATAAAACAAATATGAAAACGTAAGACCTATTAATATTGTTCTTATAAAAATATTTTCTGATAAGGAAATTATAAATTGAAAAGTTTCTTCGCCAGCGCTAATTGAATATAAAAGTATTATTAATATGATTACACCTAATGATGAAATTATGCCCGTTATTCTATGAAGAATTGATAGTATTGATGTAATTTGCCATCTATAAACTTGCAAATGTGGTGATAAAGGACTGCTCATTAGTAATATTTATATATACCAAATTGCCGGTGATTAAACGACAGTAAATTATTTTTTTCTTGGAATTAAAGCCCAATAATCAAGACTTAACAAAACGGACGGATCAAAGCGCTTGTTACTATCTTGATGTTGAAACTGATAAGCCTGTGCATCGCCGATTCCATTTGTTCTGACTCGAATAGCACCTAATGATTCAGATACTTCGACTTTATCTAAAATTAAACTCCAGGCAAAAACAGTTGTTCCAGCAAAACAAGGTGATGCGTGGGTTCCACCGTTGATCGCAATAATTTTAAAAGCATTTGAAAGTCCATTAAACGATAAAGCTCTTGTTAAACTTATAACGTGACCACCGTAAACAATTCTTTTTCCAAACCTGCCACCTTTTTCAACAAAATGGTTAAAGTGAACTTTTGCATTGTTCTGGTATAATTTTGTTGCCATCATATGTTCAGCCTCTTCAACTGTCATACCATCAATATGATTTATTTTTTCGTTAATAGAATAATCCTCATAACAAAGATCAGAGCCTGAGGCTTTATAATCATATCCTGTACAATCAAAATCATATTTTTTTGCAATTTCTATAACCTCCTCATTTGTAAGCTCTTTATTTAATTCCGGTATAGACGGTTCTGCTTTATTTAGATTTCTATTTTTTTTTCTAACCATAACCCATCTTTTATAATCAATAACTGGTTCGTCATACTGGTTAGTGCCTACAGAGTGAACATAAACTACTCCATTTTCTCCACTTGAATTCTCTTTAATGCCAATCACTTCTGAAGTTGAACTAATTGTATCTCCTGGATAAGCTGGCTTTAAAAACTTACACTCTGCGTAACCTAAATTGGCAATTGCATTTAAAGATATATCTGGGACAGTTTTACCAAAAGCTACGTTAAATAAAAGAAAATCGTCAATTGGTGATTTTTCTAATGAGAGTTTTTTTGCAAACTCATCTGAGCAGTGCAGGGCGTACCTTGAACCGTATAAAGCTGTATAAAGTGCACAATCTCCATATGTTATTGTTCGTGGAGTTGCGTGTATTATTTTTTGTCCTAGCTTAAAATTTTCAAAAAAGTTACCAATTTTATATTTACTTGAAGACGTTTGTATAACTTCTGATTGATCTAGTTCTGTAACTTTTGAAACAAGCAATTCTGCTTCTATAATTCGTTTTGCATGATTTACGTGTAATTCCTCTATCTGACTGCCTTCAAACGTAATTACTCCAACATTTGGGTCCTTTTTTCTTGCATCCTCAAAGGCTGCAACAATTCGTTTTGCTTTGTCTAGTTGTTCAGCCGTAGGAGTAAATATTTTATTGCATATTTGTATTTGTCCTGGGTGTATTAAGGTTTTACCATCAAATCCGAGACCATGACTATAAATGCACTCTTCTTCAAAGCCATTAGCGTCTCTGATGTCATTATAAACTCCATCAAGTAGTGATAATTTGTAGGCTTTTGTTGCCATCATACATTTCTCAAAACTTGTGACTAATGCAGTTCTTTTTAGTTCTTCCTCTACACCCAACTCTGCAGACAAGTCATTAGTTCCCATTACAAAACATTTTAAGTATTTTGATGATTTTGCGATATCATACGCGTTTACAATGGATAAAGCTGTTTCCATCATAACCCAAATTTTAGTTTCTTTATTTTTAAGATATTTTTCAAAAGCTTTAACATCATTAGCTTCATTTACTTTAGGAATTAATATTGCATCGGGATTACATTTGTCCAAGACCTTAATATCTATTTTACCATCATCAGTATCCAAAGCATTTACTCTTATCACCTGTTCCTTATTTTTGTTTACACCAGAATTTATAATTTCGATAATTGCTGTGCGTGCATCATTTCTGGCATTTGCAGCTACCGAGTCTTCTAAGTCGTAAATAATTGCGTCTACATCAAGCGTACTACTCTTTTTTAACGCTTTTGGATTAGATCCAGGAACATAAAGTACGCTTCTTCTTGGTTTTCTTACATCTTGTCTCATTTAGATAAATGTTCCTCAATTAGCATTTCAGCGATTTGAATTGTATTTAAAGCAGCACCTTTCCTTAAATTATCAGAAACTACCCAAATAGATAATCCATTTTTTGTAGACGTATCTTCTCGAATTCGCGATACATACGTGTCATCATTTCCAGCACACTCTTTTGGAGTTACATAACCTCCATCAGCTCTTTCATCAAGTAGTGTGCACCCAGGAGCATTTTTAATAGCTTCACGTGCTTCTTCTACTGAAATTTTGTTTTCAAACTCAATATTTACAGCTTCAGAGTGACCAATAAATACAGGAACGCGAACACATGTAGCACTAAAGCTGATCTCACTACTTAAGATTTTATGAGTTTCTTGTCTCATTTTTAATTCTTCTTTTGTGTATCCATCATCCATGAATTTATCAATATGAGGTATGACATTAAAGGCAATTGGTTTTGTAAACTTAACATTATCTTTAATATCATCAGAGAACATATTTTTTGTTTGCTCAAACAACTCGTCCATACCAGCCTTACCTGCGCCCGAAACAGATTGATAAGTTGATACAATAACTTTTTTTATTTTTGAAATTTCGTTCAATGGTTTTAAGGCAACCACTAATTGAATTGTTGAGCAGTTTGGATTAGCAATTATATTTCTTTTTTTATAATTATTTAGATCACTTGGGTTAACCTCAGGTACGACCAAAGGAATGTCTTCTTCCATTCTAAAATGACTAGAGTTATCTATAACAATACAGTTTTTTTCTGCAAACTTAGGTGCCCATTCCTTTGAGGTACTAGCTCCTGCAGAGAAGAGTGCCAATTCTACTTTTGAAGGATCAAACTTTTCAATAGATTCTACAATTAGTTTATCTTCCCCAAATTCAATTTCCATGCCTTCACTTTTACTAGAAGCTACAGGAAATATTTTTGAAGCATCATATTTTTTTTCAGAGAGAATATTTAACATTTCTCTTCCGACATTTCCTGTGGCACCCACTATAGCAATATTAAAATTCATAATTTAAAAGTTTTCTTTTAATTGATTTAATATTTGATCACCCATTTCAACTGTTGATAGGTTTTTGTTATCATCGCCTATTAAATCCGCAGTTTTAAAGCCACTGGCAAGTACATTATTTACAGCCTTATTTATAAGATCTGATTCCTTGTCCATATTGAATGAGTACTTTAAACACATCGCAAAACTAAGAATAGATGCAATTGGGTTTGCTATTCCTTTACCAGCTATGTCTGGCGCAGACCCATGAACTGGCTCGTATAAAGACTTTCTAAAATTATTACTATCGACTGCACCCAAAGAAGCAGAGGGTAACATTCCAAGCGAACCTGTAAGCATGGCCGCCTCATCTGAAAGAATGTCTCCAAATAAATTATCAGTAACAATAACATCAAATTGTTTAGGGTTTCTAACTAATTGCATCGCACAATTATCTGCATACATATGAGATAACTCGACATTTGAATATTCATTTTCATGCACATGAGAGACTTCTTCTCTCCACAATATTCCAGACTCCATTACATTTGATTTTTCACAAGAAGTAACCCTGTTACCCCTTTTGCTTGCAAGTTCAAATGCTATACGTGCAACTCTTCTAACTTCTTCAGTGCTATAAGATTGAGTGTTAATTCCAACACGATTTCCGTTACCTTTATCTTCAATACCTCTTGGTTCACCAAAATAAATACCACCAGTAAGCTCTCTAACAATTAATATATCGAGACCTGATACTAAGTCTGGTTTAAGAGAAGAGGCGTCAACCATTGACTCAAAACATAGAGCAGGCCTTAAGTTTGCAAACAAGTCTAATTCTTTTCTAATTCTCAAAAGGCCTTGTTCAGGTTTAAGAGAAAAATCTAAATTATCCCATTTTTCTCCACCCACAGCACCAAGTAAAACTGCGTGAGAGTTTTTAGCTTTTTCAAGAGTCTCATCAGATAGAGGGGTGCCATAGCGATCATAGGCAGATCCACCAATATCGTCCTCTTCTATCTCAAATTTAACTTTACTAAGTTCACCAATACTCTTAGCAACCTTTATGACCTCCTTCATTACTTCAGGCCCTATACCGTCGCCAGGTAAGACTAATAATTTATAAGAATTGCTCATTTTATTTGCTGGCTATACAACCAGGGTGTTCTTGACTTTTGCTTATTTTCAAAATCAGAAATATGATTAACTTTAGCTAGTGTCAATCCAATATCGTCTAAACCCTCTAATAGGCTAGTTTTTTTGGCTTTATCAAGTTCAAAACCTATCTCATGATTTATATTTTTGTCAAAATAAGAAATCTTCTGATTTTCTAAATCAATTGTAAAACTAAGACTGTTTTCCGCTGCTTTTTGTAATTTAGTTACTTCAGACTCATCTAATTTGATTGGAAGAATACCATTCTTGAAACAATTATTATAAAAGATATCCGCAAAGCTCGAAGCGATGATGCATTTAATACCATAATCTAAGATTGACCAGGGTGCATGTTCACGAGATGACCCACAGCCAAAATTTTTACCAGTAATCAAAATTTGAGAATCTTTATATTTATCTTGATTAAGGACAAACGAATCTATAGGTGCATCTTTTTCATCATATCTTAATTCATAAAATAAATTTTTACCTAAACCTGTTCGCTTAATTGTTTTGAGAAATTGTTTTGGAATAATCATATCAGTATCAACATTCACCATTGGTAAAGGAATTGCATTACTTTCTATTTTTTTAAATTTTTCCATTATATCTCTCTACTGTCTGATAGTTTTCCATTGATAGCCGCAGCAGCAGCCATAGCTGGACTCATTAAATGAGTACGACCCCCTCTTCCTTGCCTACCTTCAAAGTTCCTATTTGAAGTGGAAGCACATCTTTCTTGAGGTTTAAGTTTATCGGCATTCATTGCAAGACACATTGAACATCCAGGCTCTCTCCATTCAAAACCTGACTCAATAAATATTTTGTCCAAACCCTCCTCTTCTGCCTGCTGTTTAACTAAACCAGACCCAGGAACGATTATTGCATTTACATGGTCCGCAACTTTTCTATCTTTTGCAATTTTTGATGCAGCTCTCAGGTCTTCAATCCGTCCATTGGTACATGAACCAATGAATACCTTATCTACTTTAACCTCTTTAAGTGGTGTATTCGGAACAAGACCCATGTATTCCAAAGCTCTAATCATTGATTTTTTCTTTGTCTCATCGCTTTCATCCTCAGGGTTTGGAACCAATCCATCAATCGAAACTACATCCTCAGGACTTGTGCCCCAAGTGACTTGTGGAATGATGTCGCTTGCATCAATATTTACTGTTTTGTCATAAGCTGCACCATCATCAGAAGCTAGCGATAACCAATAATCTGATGCTGATTGGTATTCATTTTTTGCTGGAGAAAATGGTCTTCCCTTTAAGTATTCAATTGTTTTTTCATCAGGACTGATTAAACCAGCTCTTGCTCCTGCTTCAATTGACATGTTACAGACAGTCATTCTTCCCTCCATTGTTAGGGATTTGATCGCATCACCTGTGTATTCAATAACATACCCAGTACCTCCAGCAGTTCCAATTATTTGAATAATCTTTAAAACAATATCTTTTGCTGTGACACCCAGTGGCAGTTCACCTTGTATATTAATTTGCATATTCTTAGCTTTAGTTTGCACTAATGTTTGAGTTGCAAGAACATGTTCTACTTCAGAAGTTCCAATTCCCCATGCAAGAGCACCAAAGGCACCGTGTGTTGACGTATGACTATCGCCACAAACGATAGTCATTCCTGGTTGTGTGAAACCTTGCTCCGGTCCGATAATATGAACTATGCCCTGTCTTTTATCAGACATAGAAAGAAAAGTAATTCCATGCTCCTTACAATTCTCTTCAAGAGTATCTACCTGTAACTTAGACTCTGGATCTGATATTCCCTCATCTCTATTTGTTGTAGGAATATTGTGATCAGCAGTGGCTAATGTAAAATTAGGTTTTCTAACTGATCTGTTTGCAATTTTTAGCCCTTCAAATGCCTGGGGACTTGTAACTTCATGAATAAGATGTCTGTCAATATAAATGATTGATGTTCCATCTTCATTTTCTGAAACTAAATGATCATTCCATATTTTATCGTATAATGTCTTTGGAGTACTCATAAATAACTTTGATTAACAAAAAAAACGAGAAAGAAGTAATTATTCTTTTGTTGTTTCTGACTCTTCTGAACTTTCAGCATTATCTTCAGGAACTTGTTCTTGATCAGGCTCATCAACTTCAGGTTCTTTTTTTTCCTCAGCTTGAGATGCATCAGCTGCAACTTCAACACTCTCATCTTGAGCAGGCTCATCAGAAGCAATAATTTCTTCTTCTACAACTTCTTCACTCTCATCAATATATAAACTAGCAAGATCTGGTTGCTTCTTTCGAATTCTCTCAACGATTCTTGCTTTCTTACCAGTTAGATCTCTAAGATAGTAAAGCTTGGCTCTTCTGACTTGTCCACTTCTAACAATCGAGATGGAGTCAATAGACGGACTAAAGATTGGAAATACTCTTTCTACTCCCTCGCCAAAAGAAATTTTTCTAACTGTAAATGAAGAACTTAGACCTCTGTTTTTCTTTCTAATACAAACGCCCTCGAATGCCTGTATTCTCTCACGTGTACCCTCACGAACCTTAACATTCACTCTTACCGTGTCACCTGGATGGAATTGAGGTATTTTCTTACCTTTGACTAGTGACTTTATCTGGTCTTTTTCGAATTGTTCTATGATGTTCATGGTAGCCTCGCACCGTGTTTTAATACTTTATTTCTTCCTTGTCTTGCTTTTTTTGTAGTTTTTCCATAAATCTGGCCTAACTTTCTGTGTTAGTTTTTCAGATTGTTTTAAGCGCCACTCACTAATATTTCTGTGATTTCCAGAGAGCAATATGTCTGGAATTGTCAAATTTTTCCATTTTTTAGGCCTTGTATACTGAGGGTATTCAAGAAGGTCTTTTGAGAAGGTCTCTGAACTAGCAGACTTAATGTCACCAAGTGTTCCTGGCAATAGTCTCACTATTGATTCCACTAAAACCTGGGAGGCTATTTCACCGCCCGCCAGTATATAGTCTCCAATACTTATTTCCTCAATAGGATAGAAATCGAGTATGCGTTGATCAATACCTTCATATCTACCACAGAGAATATTAATTCCTTTCATCTTTGAAAAATTAATTACTTTACTTTGAGTTAAAGGAGTACCGCGAGGACTTAAATATATCATTGGATAACTATCTTTAGATTGTACATTCTTGTAACAAGCATCAATAGACTTTCCGATTACATCTGCTTTTAAAATCATACCAGGACCACCACCGGCTGTGGTGTCATCTACTTTTTTGTAATTACCTTTTGAATATTTTCTCGGATCAATTGTTTTTAATGACCATATTTTTTTCTTTAATGCCTTACCCACGACTCCTGTATTTAAAAGTCCAGGAAAACTATTTGGGAAAAGTGTGATAATTTTTACTCGATACATTATTAGCCTATATAGTCATTGATATTTTTTGTAATTATAACTTTTTTAATAAGATCAATTTTTTTAATTGTGTTTTCACTTATTGGAATAAAGTAGTCTTTAGCATTTTTTTTTCTTATTTCTAGTAAATCCGATGAACCGTAATTCTGAACTGATATTACTTTTCCAATATTTTTTCCATCATAAGTTTTTACAATTAAATTAATTAATTGATGGTAATAGTATTGGTTTAATTTTTTTATAGCTGGTAAATACGATTGATCGATTTCTATTGTAAGCCCTACAATTTTTTCTGCCAACTCCCTTGTTTTAATTTGTTCACAACTAACAACATAACCAGTTTTTAACTCTTTCAATTTTTTAAGAGTGATATTTGAATATTTTTTCCCAAGTCTACAGGGGCCATATCTAAATACATCGTCTGGCGTTTCTGTATATGATGTAATCTTGAAATGACCCTTTAAACCGTGCACTGCTCTTACTTCTCCAATAACTATCAATTGGGACATAATTAATAATCTTAGTCTTTTTTCTCCTCTTCTGCTGGAGCTTCCTCTGCTGGAGTCTCTTCTGCTGGAGCTTCATCAGTTTTTGCTTCTGATGCTGGAGCTTCCTCTGCTGGAGTCTCTTCTGCTGGAGCTTCATCAGTTTTTGCTTCTGATGCTGGAGCTTCCTCTGCTGGAGTCTCTTCTGCTGGAGCTTCATCAGTTTTTGCTTCTGATGCTGGAGCTTCCTCTGCTGGAGTCTCTTCTGCTGGAGCTTCATCAGTTTTTGCTTCTGATGCTGGAGCTTCCTCTGCTGGAGTCTCTTCTGCTGGAGCTTCATCAGTTTTTGCTTCTGATGCTGGAGCTTCCTCTGCTGGAGTCTCTTCTGCTGGAGCTTCAGGAGTAGGCTGACTCTTTGCTTCCTCAGCTGCGGCTAATCTTTCTTGTGCTTTCTTTTTTGGCTGAGCTTTTTTAGGATTGTTGCCTTGTACTGGCATTGGTATAACGCCGGCTTCTCCCAAAAATCTTGCAACCTTATCTGTTGGTTTTGCTCCTTTAGAAATCCACTCTTTAATTGACTCTAAGTTTAGTTGGATCCTATCCTTATTATCTTTTTGTAAAAGAGGATTGTACAATCCTACCTTTTCAATAAATCTACCATCTCGCGGACTTCTTGAATCTGCAACTACAACTCTGTATACAGGCCTTTTTTTTGAACCTGCTCTCGATAGTCTTATTTTTAACGCCATTTTATTCTCCTTTTATTTGTTAATAATTAAAATTTATTTTTAAAAAAATCACTCGGCATGCCACTTCCAAGTTGGCCTGCTAACATATTTGGATCAATTGATCCTCCACCTTTTCTAGATAACTTCTTCATCATGTCTGACATCTTTCTATGTTGTTTTAGAATTTTATTTATTTCGGACACTGAAGTCCCTGACCCTGCCGCTATTCTTTTTTTTCTTGATCCATTAATTATCTTTGGCTTGCTTCGCTCGTATTTTGTCATTGAGAGAATAATTGCTTCTTGTTGAGCGATTGAATTGTCAGGATTAGTATTTTGTGGGATCTTATCGCTCAGATTACTTAGTCCAGGAATGAATTTCATCATACCCGAAATGCCACCCATTTTTTTCATCTGTCTGATTTGACTAAGCAAATCGTCGAGGTCAAATTCTCCTTTTTGTATTTTTTTGGCCATTTCTTCGGCATCTTCTTGATCAACAGTTTCAGCAGCTTTTTCAACTAAGGTTACAATATCTCCCATTCCAAGAATACGATTGGCAATTCGCTCTGGGTGAAATTTTTCAAGGTCATTGACTTGTTCCCCAACTCCCATAAATTTAATTGGACAATCGGTAATGTACTTCATGCTTAATGCGGCCCCACCTCGAGCATCGCCATCAATCCTAGTAAGAATAGAACCTGTAATATTGATTGCTTTTGCAAAATCGCTTGCAACATTAACTGCCTCCTGGCCAGTTAGGCTGTCTAAAACAAGTATCGTTTCTAGAGGGTTAATTTCTTTTTCCAGCAAACTCAATTCGCTCATTAGCCCTTCTTCAACATTCATTCTTCCCGCTGTATCATATAAAACACAATCAATTTCCTGTAATTCAGCAAATTGTTTTGCTCTTGATACAATATCAATAGGCATTTGATTTTCAAGTTTGGGTAAAATTGTTACATCAATTAACTCAGAAAGTTTTTTTAGCTGATCAAAAGCAGCTGGTCTTGCGGTATCTAATGAAACAAATAAAATCTTCTTATCGAAATTACTTTTGAGATAATTACCGATTTTACCAACAGTCGTTGTCTTGCCAGATCCTTGAAGTCCTGCAAATAAATAAGATGAAACTTGATTATTGTTTATTTGGAATTCGGGTGAAGCTGACCCTAAAATTTGAATTAATTGATCATTCACAATTTTTGTTATCATTTGCGCAGGGGTTATTGATCGAATGATTTCCTTTCCTATCGACTCTTTTTTGACATCCTCTATGAATTTTTTTGCAATTGGCAATGCAACATCAGCTTCAAGAAGAGCTCTTCGAATATCTCTCATTGCACTATCGAGAGAGGCCTCATCAATAGAACCTGTCTTTTTTAAACTCTTAAATATTTCCTCAAACCGGTTACTAAGGTTTTCAAACAAAATAAACTCTCCTTCAGCAGGTAGTGCACCAATGGGCGAAACTCGCTGACTGGTGTCGATACCTTTATTTATGGCACCGCAGAAATAATATTTCTGACGGAAAACGTGAGTTTTTTAGTACTTCAGTAAGTTAATGTCAAGATTCATTTAATTTCTTATTTACTGGAAAAATCAAAATTGGCTCAATATAAAGTGTTTATGCACGAGTTTAAGTTCATAAAGATGAATGGCCTTGGAAATGATTTTGTTGTTATTGATCAAAGAGTATCTGAATTTGATTTATCAGAAGAACAAATAAAATTAATTTGTAACAGAACAGACGGGGTTGGCTGCGATCAACTAATCATGATTAGAAAGTCACAACATAACAGCGATTCACTGATTAAATTTTTTAATTCAGATGGAAGTGAAATAGATGCTTGTGGAAATGGTTCGCGTTGTGTTGCAAACTTTTTAATGAAAGAAGCAAAGAGTGAGAAAATAAACTTAACAACACGTGAAAGAACAATTGCATGTGAAAAGATTGATGATGTCACAGTTAGTGTAAATATGGGCAAGCCAAAATTCAAATGGAATGAAATACCTTTAACTAAAGATGTCGATCCAGAAGATATAAATTTTTCAATCAGAGACCTTACTCTAAAAAAACCATTTTTAGTTAATATTGGTAATCCACATATTATATTTTTTGATGATGAAATCGAAAAATATGATGTTGAAAGTTTTGGATCTTTAATTGAAAATGATACTTTATTTCCTAAAAAAATAAATGTGAGTTTTGCAAAGTTAAAAAGTGATAATCACATTGTACTAAACGTATGGGAAAGGGGTGCAGGAAAAACAAATGCTTGTGGTACGGCTGCTTGCGCAACAGCTGTAGCAGGAGTTGAATTGGGAGTGATAAAAAATAAGGTGACAGTAACATTGCCAGGGGGCGATTTAGAAATATATTACAAAAGTATTGATAATATTATTATGACTGGTCCGACTGAGATAAATTTTACTGATAAATATAAGCTGTGAGAAATAAAAATTCTAAAAAAAATACTAAAATATACTTCAATAACTCATGCAGTATCTGTAGGTTTGAAATAAACCACTATAAGAAACTTAATAATGTTATTGATTGGGTCGATGTTACTCAAAATAAAGTTGCTGAAAAGGAAACCTCAAAAGAACCAAGTCAATTGATAAGACGTCTTCATGCCAAACATGATGGAAAGATATTAGAAGGAATCGATGCTTTTTTACTGATATGGTCTCAACTTCCAAGGTATAAATGGCTTTATAATTTTATTAAATTGCCTCTTATCTATCATATGAGTCATATATTGTATGAAGTTCTTGCATTTGCTCTATATTTAAAAAATCGAAATCAAATAAGTAATGAAAGATCCAGAAATTAAAACTTACGGATGTAGACTGAATTTTTATGAGTCTGAAGTTATAAGAAAATACGCAAAAGATAACAATCTTCAGAACCATATTTTTATTAATAGTTGCGCTGTTACAAATAAAACTATCGCTGATCTGAAAAATGAAATTAGAAAAGTAAAAAAAGAAAATCAACAAAGTCAAGTCGTTCTTACTGGTTGTGCTGCACAGATACATAAAAAAGATTTTGAAGCAATGAGTGAAGTTGACTCCATCATTGGAAATAAAGAAAAATTAGAATCCTCAACCTATAAAACTATAAGAGAAAATAATAAGCCCGTAAATTTAGTAGGAGATATATTCGAAAATGAACAGGCAATTTCGCCGATTATAAGTAAAGTTAAAAACAGAATAAGAGGATTTGTACAAATACAAAATGGATGTGATCATAGGTGTACATTTTGTATTATTCCATATGGGCGAGGAAATTCAAGAAGTGTGGATCCAAAAAATATTATAAAACAAATAAAGTTACTTCTAGAGAAGAACTACAGGGAGATAGTGCTAACTGGAGTTGATCTCACAAGCTACGGTAGTGATTTTGAGAAAAAAATTTCATTGTCAAGGTTAGTAAAAACTATTCTCAATAGGTTGCCTCAACTTAACAGACTGAGACTGTCATCACTTGACATTGCAGAAATAGATGATGAATTAATAAATCTTTACGGTAGTGAGAAACGTTTACTTCCTCATATTCATTTATCTCTGCAAGCTGGCGATAATATGATTTTAAAAAGAATGAAAAGAAGACATTCAAGAAAAGATGCAATTAATGTAATAGAGCGCATCAGAGCTGTTAGACCTGATATTGTATTTGGTGCAGATTTAATTGCTGGATTTCCAACAGAAACGGAGGAAATGTTTCTAAATTCAGTGCGTCTTATAGATGAATGTAATATTACTTTTTTGCACGTATTTCCATTTTCACCAAGAGATGGAACACCCGCCGCTAGAATGCCTCAATTAGATCGAGAAATTATAAAAAAAAGAGCAAAAATACTCAGAAATATTGGCGAGCGAAAGATTACCGAGCACTACGATAAGCTTAAAAATAAAGAGATTAACCTTATTGTTGAGAATCAAAATCAAGGTAGATCAGATACATTTGCAAAGGTCTGTCTAGATGATAATTTTGAAGCGGGTAAAATAATAAAAATGCTTGTCACTGGAAAGCGTCAAGAAGGCTTAATTGGAAATATAATTGTTTAAGAGTTTAAAATCTGGCCTAGCAAAAGTATTTGTAAATCAAAAAATTGATCAAAATACAATACAGGATTTTGAGGATCTTCTCATAACTTCTGACGTTGATGTTGAGACATCAGAACTCATTACAACACAATTAGCAAATGAAAAATTTTCTAATGCTCCTTCGCTGGAAGAAATTCAATCATCTCTTAGTAAAATTATAAATAAAATTGTATCAACAAATATAAAGAAAATTGACTATAGAAATAATACAAAACCCTACGTTATATTAATGGTAGGAGTAAATGGTTCAGGTAAAACTACAACAATTGCAAAATTGGCAAATCAATTTCAACAAGAAAAAAAAAATGTTCTGCTAGTTGCTGCTGATACCTTTAGAGCAGCTGCTGCGGAGCAATTGAATGAATGGGCTGATAAAATAGGAACAGACTTTATAAGAGATGATGATAAATCTGACCCTGCAAGTGTGGTATTTAAGTCAATTGAATATGCAAATAAAAATAATATTGACGTAGTTATAATCGATACAGCTGGAAGACTTCAGAACAAAACTGATTTAATGGATCAATTAGGTAAAATTGACCGAGTGCTTAAAAAATACGATGAAACACTTCCTCATGATTCAATAATATCGATTGATGCCACAACAGGGCAAAATGCCTTAAAACAAGTGGAAGAATTTAATAAATTTACCAAAATAACTGGGATTGTTATGACAAAATTTGATTCCAATGCAGCAGGGGGGACACTTGTATCAATTTCAAATAAAACAAATATACCAATTCTAGCAATTGGTAGTGGTGAGCAAATCAGTGATCTTATTGATTTTGATCCCGAGCAATTTGCCAATAATTTTATTAGAAATTAAAAAGGTCTTATGAGTGAGATCGTTGCACTTTCTGTGCCAGGATTCGTATCACCAATGCTTGCATTGGATATGTGGTTTAAATTAAATCCTATTCGACTTGATTTAAGTTTATATGAAAACTCAATCTGACTTCTAAATTCAAGATTATATCCTAAATCTTTACTATCTCCTCGATCATAATATCCCACCGCAAAGCTTGGAGTAAAAAACCATTTTTCTGAAATTCCAATATCTTTTCTTAAACCTGAATAAATATATTTCCCGTTATCTCCGTTTCTCATAACACCCAAGAAAGGTTTGAGGTCATAATTATTTTTTAAAAAGCTATTCCCATACAAATATTCAAATCTTAATTCTGATGAGTCAACTGTGTCATTTACATCAAATTGACCTAATGAAAAAGACCACATATTTTCTTGATTAGATTGAGCGCTAAATCCATAAGATATTAAAATTAGAAAAGTAAAAAAAAATTTCCTCATAAAATTATTTTTTATGATCCATATCTTACAAATGTATCGGCCTCTTCACCATCTTGTAAATAGCCACCTGACCAAGTTACGCATCCACCTGACCATTTAATTACGTTGCCTTCACCATCACATCCATCAGCAACTATTTCATCAAGCTTCTCGTATAATGGCTCTTGTAATTCTTGAAATTCAGAAATATCTTCTCTTGTTGTTAGCTCAACATTCTCATAGTCTTTTGTTTCATCTTCAATTCCACCAGCAAAAGTAAAGTTCAGACCTAAGAAAAAAAATAGTAAAAACGCATAAATTTTTGATTTCATAAACACCTCTTTTAATTGCACTATAATATAAAATTTCAAATTGTTTAAAAGATATCTATAAATTGTCAAAAATTAGGCATGGCTTCTTTTTTGTCTATAAATTGCAATAGCTCCAATTAACATTATGAGGAACGGAAGAGACCATAATATATAAGTTAAGCTGTTAAATGGCGGTGTCATCAAAATCCAATCGCCATATCTTTCGACTAAATATACTTTAATTTGCTGATCGGTCTCACCTTGACTAATTTTTTCACGAATAAGTTTTTTTAAATCTTCTGCTAATTCAGCATTAGACTCATGTATTGTTTGGCCTTGGCACACAAGACACCTTACCTCTTTAAAAAGCTCAATTGCCCTAGGATCTTCTGCTATAGCATTATTTTGTAGCAAAAAAAGGAGTAACAATATCTTAATTATCTTTTTCATACTTCAATTATCCCTAATTATTGGAAGAATTTTCTCTTCCATCTCATTCATATGAATTGGACCAATATGTTTATAAATAATTATACCGTTGGCAATAATATAAGTCTCAGGAACTCCGTAAACTCCCAAATCAATAGAGGTTCTTCCTGAATTATCTGAGCCAATTTTGACAAATGGATTTCCAAGATCATTTATGAAATTTTTAGCTTCTTCATTATTATCTTTGTAATTCAAACCAAATATTTCTACTTCATACAGTTCTGACAAAACCATTAATATGTCGTGTTCTGCTCGACATGGTATACACCAAGAAGACCAAACATTTAATAAAATTGGATTTTCACTATTTAAGTCTAAATTTGTAAGCTCTTTCTGTCCAAAAAGGTTCGGCAATGAAAATTCTGGTACTTTTTTTCCAACAAGAGGACTTGAAAGTTTTGATGTGTCATTATTTAAAGAAAAAAATAAGAATATACTTAATAATATTATTATGACCAAAGGTAAAAATTTTAAATGGTTACTTTTCATCGAAACGTCCGATTCTTATAGAAGCAGATATAATCCCACCAATGATTATCATTAAGGTACCTAACCAAAGTATTGTCATGAAAGGTTTAATATGCATCCTGACACTTATTGACTGCTGATCTTGAGGAACATTCATGACAAGGTAAACATCAGAAAAAAACTTGTGCAAAATACTTGCTTCTGAAGTAATTGTAGGTGGATTTGAATAAAATCTGATTTCAGGAGTGAATGTGTCTATTAACTTACCATCTTTTTTCATCTGAAAATATGCTTTAAGTGAATTATAATTACTTTTCTCAACTTGCTCTATTTTATCAAAACTAAAAATATATTTTTGCAATTGTAAATTATCTCCAACTTTAGCGTTATAAATTCTCTCCTCAGAATACACAGCATTACTTACAGCTGCCATCATCAAGATACCGAATCCAGCATGTGCAAGATTTTGGCCTAAGTTGGTTCTTACTAAAATATTTTGCTTATTAAAGTTTATACTAGCTGTCATAGAAGAAATTATTAAAAGTAAGCTAAAAAAGATAATTAAGATTTCAGTCAAATTAAATAGTTCAAAATATAGACTGATTATCAATGTTATAGTTAATGATGTAATGATGAGATATCGTAATTGAATTATTATTTTATAGAGTTTTGTGTCGTTCCATCCTAAACGTGGAGAAATAAACATAAAAAAGAGGAAAAGTATTATGATGGGGGCAATAGTCGTTGAATAATACTTTGGTCCAACAGTTAAGCTCTTATTAAGTAATAAATCCGTTGCAAGAGGATACATGGTTCCCAAAAAAACAATTGTTAATATGGTTATCAAAAGCCAGTTATTTAATTGTATGCCTGTACCTCTACTGATCAAACCCATACTACTTGTCTTATTAATTTTTTCAGAGTTGTAGGCAAATAAGCTAAAAGAAAAAGCAAGTATAAGAAAAATAAATAATAAAATAAATAAACCTCTTCCAGGATCACTTGCGAAGGTATGAACTGAGTTTAGGATTCCAGACCGGACAAGAAATGTTCCAACTAAACTCAATGAAAATGTAAGTATGGCTAAAATAATAGTCCAGGATTGCATTACATTTCTTTTCTGAAGTATCAACACGCAGTGAATTAATGCAGTTGCGGCTATCCACGGCATTAGCGATGCATTCTCAACTGGATCCCAAAACCAATAGCCACCCCAGCCAAGTTCATAATATGCCCAAAATGAACCTAAGGCTATTCCTGCCGTAAGAAATGCCCAGGCAGAAAAGACCCATGGTTTAACAATTGAAGCCCATTGTTGGTCAACTTTTTTTGTAATTAACCCTGCAATTGCTAAGCTAAATACCAGAGAGAAACCAACATAACCTACATACAAAACAGGTGGATGTATTGCTAAGAGTGGATCCTGTAAAATAGGGTTCAGACCAATACCATCAAAAAAATTGTTTTGATTTAATGCAAATGGATTTGATAAAAAAAATAAAAATGCGACAAATCCAAAGATCATAATACTCTGTACAGCAACAGTGATATCTTTGAATCTTTCAGAAATTCTTTTCGAGAGAGCAAATAAAAAATTAAATAACACCAAAATTAATATCCATAAAAGCATACTTCCCTCATGATTTCCCCAAACACCAGAGAATTTATATATAAGTGGCTTTTCTGAATGAGAATTGAAATAAACTAAATCAAAATTAAAATCTGAAATGAGAAAAAGATAAATTAGTATTAAAAATGATAGCAGTATTGAAATTAATTGTACGGAGGCCAACACTATAACACCAGGTCTAGTGAATATTTTATTATTTATAATTTTACTAGACTGCATTAGTGATGCAGTTAGACAAAGAAGTAGCAAAAAATTTGAAATGTAAAAAATGTATAAACTCATTCGCCTTGCCATTTGCCAGATTTTTTAAGTGTTTCTATGACTTCAGGAGGCATGTAGTTTTCGTCATGCTTAGCTAAGACTTTATTTGCAATAAATCTACCATCATTCATATAAACCCCCTCAACAACTACTCCCTTATCCTCAGCAAATAAATTTGGCAGAATACCCTCATATTTTACTTCAATTTCGTTATCACCATCAGTAATATTGAAATAAAAGATACTGTCAGTTTCGTTTTGAACAGAGTCCACAGATACAAGTCCACCCAATCTCATTATTTGACCTTGTTTATCAGAATTTTTTAAAAGTTCGGTTGGGCCGTAAAAATAAATTATATTATCCTTTAGGTTAAAAATAATTATCAATACTGCGATCAAAACAATAATTAAACTTAAGAGGAATTTAATTAATCTGCTTTTTACTAAACTAGTCAATTTTCTTTTTTGTTTTATTAAAAATTTTTTCGTATTTCCTTAAATTTAATATATTGATTAAAAAAAATATAACTAAGGAAAAGAAAAAAATACCATATGAAGACCAAACAAAGATCGCATATCCACCCATATCTAATAATTCATTCATTAATTGATTGTCCTTAACATTTTATTTTCAATTAAGACAAGTCTGAATCTAATCAGTGATACTGTTACTAGAAATAAAAAACAAGCAATTGTCATTATAAATAATGGAATGAGCATACTAATATCAATACTTGGTGTAGAAAGTTTTGAAATTGAAGCAGGTTGATGCAAAGTATTCCACCAATCAACTGAAAATTTAATTATAGGTATATTAATAAAACCTATTATTGCTAGTGCTGCTGATATTTTTGAAGCAAGCTCCTTATTTGATATAGCCTGCCAAAGAAAGATATAAGCGATATAAAGAAAAAATAATATTAACATAGAAGTTAGTCTTGCGTCCCATACCCACCATACACCCCATGTAGGCTTGCCCCATATACTTCCGGTTATCAATGACATTAAAGTAAACACCATTCCTACTTGAGCAATTGATCTTGCAACAACATTAAAAAGGGGGTTTCGGGTTATAAACCAAAGAACGCATGAACCAGCTAAAATTGAGTAAGTCATAAGTGCAAACCATGCAGAAGGAACATGAATATACATAATTCTCATCGAGTCTCCTTGAATATAATCTGGAGGAGACTGAAAAAGTGAATAGTATAAACCTATAATAAATACAAAAATTGTCGCAAAAATTAAGTATGGATTTGCAGACTTGATAAGCTCAATATGATTATTATTAATTTTGATATACATTTTCTATTATATATATATAACGACTTGAGGCATTGCCTACTCTCCATAAAGACGCAGACCATAAGCGGTTACATATATAGAGATAACAAAAGAAAGCATTGATAATCCTAATAGAATTGGCCAAGAAGCAGCATCAGAGCCAAAAATAATAAAAGGCACAAATAGTGGTATCATTATAATTGCTTTCAAAAAAATTGTTCTTTTGGCGCCGAGCGTTAGTGCGCTAACAAAATTCGCAATGAAAACCATGCCAAATGAACCTATGAATAAGTTTATAAATATTTGTATAGTCTCGAAATAATCCAAATAAAATAGAAAACTCAATATTGGTAGGATTACTAAGAGTGGAAGGCAGTAAATAAACCAATGGGTAACATATTTGCTGATTACTAAATACTCTATCGTCTTATTTTTCTGCATAATAATATCTAAATTACCATCTTCATAATCAGCGTTATAAATTCTATCAACTGTAATTATGATTGATAAAGCTAGCGCAATCCAAACTACACCTTTAAACAAAAGTTTAAGCTGATCACTTTGAGTACCAAAGGCAAATGGAATTAATATTAAAATTAGTACAAAGAAAGATACTGTGAAAAAGAAATTAGCACTTGAATAAAACGATAATAATAGATCCCTTTTAATTAAGTTTAACATATTAGATATTAACTTCCTTATGAAATTTTTTTGGCAAGTTAATATTAGAAGTAAGTATAACTATTCCCATATTTTCGTTAAACCGATTAATTTTTTCTATTAGTGAGTTTGTGTTGGCTTCATCAAGATAAACAAACGGTTCATCTAAAAACCAAAATTCATATTTATTATAGTTTAGTCTGTGGAGAGAAATACATTTTTTTTGACCATCACTTAATGATCCAACATCTCTATTAATTAAATGATCCAAATTATCGCGTTCCAGTAGTTTTGCATGATCAAGAGATTCGTTAAAGATAATATCCCATAGCTCTAAATTTTTTTTTATTGAAAGATTATCTTTAAGAGAGTTCTTTTGGCCAATGAGGTTAAACTTATTATTATATAAATTGTCTTCAAGTATACTCAGATCATTCAAAGATACCTTGCCCTGATAGGATGTGATAAAATTGGATAAAATTCTTAAGAGGGTAGTTTTACCAGAACCATTTCGTCCTTTTACAACCAATGTTTCACCAGACTTAATAATAATATTAATATTATTAAGAACTTTGCTTTCTCCTCTTTTACAGCTCAAATCCTCAATTTTTAGTTCGTTCATTATAAACTTTATGTTGATAGCTTGTTAAATTAGTCTAAATATAACAGCAGTAAACCTCTATGTACGACAGCTTTAAGACAAAAAAAACACTAAAAATAGGAAAAAAAACCTACACCTATTTCAGTTTCAAAGCTGCTGAAAAAAATGGTCTTAAAAACATCTCTTCATTGCCATTTTCAATAAAAGTACTTTTGGAGAATCTCATAAGAAACGAGGATGGCACTACTGTCAGTGTGGATGACATCAAAGATTTTGATAACTGGAAAACTAATAAAAAAATCAATAGAGAAATCAATTTTAGACCTGCAAGAGTCTTAATGCAGGATTTTACAGGTGTACCAGCTGTTGTTGACCTTGCATCTATGAGGTCTGCAATTATGAGTGAGAAAGGAGACCCTAAAAAAGTAAATCCTTTATCGCCAGTTGATCTAGTAATAGATCACTCCGTGATGGTTGATAAGTACGGCTCAGCAACTTCCTACAAGGCAAATGTAGATTTAGAATATAAAAGAAACATTGAAAGATATGAATTCTTGAGATGGGGGCAAAAATCCTTCAACAACTTTCGTGTTGTACCACCTGGTACAGGTATTTGCCACCAGGTAAATCTGGAATATCTTGCCAAGACTGTTTGGTCTGAGAAGAAAAAAATTAAAAATAGAAATCTGAATTTAGCTTATCCAGACACTGTGGTTGGAACAGACAGCCATACGACTATGATAAATGGTTTATCTGTGCTTGGATGGGGAGTAGGCGGAATAGAGGCTGAGGCTGCAATGTTAGGCCAGCCAATTTCAATGGTCGTTCCAGAAGTTATTGGATTTGAGATAAAAGGAAAAATAAAGGAAGGTATTACAGCCACAGATCTGGTTTTAACAATCACTGAACAACTAAGACAAAAAGGGGTTGTAGGAAAGTTTGTAGAATTTTATGGTGCTGGCCTCAAAGAGTTATCAGTTCCTGATAGGGCAACAATTTCAAATATGGCTCCTGAGTATGGTGCGACTTGTGGTTTTTTTCCAATCGATGAAGAAACAATTAAATTTCTAAAAGTTAGCGGTAGATCTTCCGAAGAAATTAAACTTGTCGAAAAATATGCAAAGGCTCAAGATTTATGGGAAGACTACAAAAAAAGTAAAAGAGTTTACACAGAAACTATGCAATTAGATTTATCTAATATCGAGCCAAGTTTAGCTGGTCCAAAGCGACCACAAGATAAAATATTATTATCAAATGTATCTGATACATTTATAAAATCTTTTGAAAAAGAGTTTGGTCAAAAGCATATTGACAACCCCATACATGTTAAAGATGAAAAATTTCAAATTGACAATGGGCATGTCGCTATTGCAGCTATTACAAGTTGCACCAATACCTCTAATCCTAGTGTAATGATTGGGGCTGGAATTCTTGCGCAAAAAGCGATTAAAATGGGGCTTAAAAGCAAGCCTTGGGTAAAAACATCTTTAGCCCCGGGATCAAAAGTAGTAACTGATTACTTAATGAAATCAGGACTACAAGAATATCTTGATAAACTTGGTTTTAATTTGGTTGGCTTTGGTTGTACAACATGTATTGGAAATTCTGGCCCACTCGATGAGAATATTTCTGACGCTATCACAAAAAATGACTTAATTGTAAGTGGTGTTTTATCAGGTAATAGAAATTTCGAAGGTAGAATTAATCCTTTCGTAAAGGCTAACTACCTCGCATCACCTCCTCTTGTTGTTGCCTACGCCCTGGCCGGTTCAACCAAGATTAACTTAACAAAAGATCCACTAGGTTATGGAAAAAATAACCAACCAATTTATCTAAAAGATATTTGGCCAAAATCAAAAGAGATAAAAATGGTAATGAATAAAATTATTAATTCAAATTTATATAAGCAACGTTATAAGAATGTTTTTAAAGGTGACAAGAAATGGAATACAGTAAAATCTCCAAGTGGTTTAACATACAAATGGAATAAAAAATCCACCTACGTACAACATCCACCATTTTTTAAAAATTCAGAATTAAACAGCATCTCTGACATTAAAGGTGCGAATATTCTTGGAATATTTGGTGATTCTGTAACAACAGACCACATCAGTCCTGCTGGAGCCATTAAGGAAGATAGTCCTGCCGGTGATTATCTTAAATCAAAGAAAATAAAAAAAATTGATTTTAACTCGTTTGGTGCCAGAAGAGGAAATCATGAGATAATGATGAGAGGTACTTTTGCAAATATTAGAATAAAAAATGAAATGTTAGATAACATTGAAGGTGGATATACAATTCATTATCCATCTAAAAAACAAATGTCAATTTATGACGCCTCAATAAAATACAATAAATCAAAAACACCATTAGTTGTCATTGCGGGAAAAGATTATGGAATGGGCTCATCAAGAGACTGGGCAGCAAAAGGAACTAATTTGCTTGGTGTTAAAGCGGTAATTGCTGAGTCTTATGAAAGGATACATAGATCCAACCTAATCGGAATGGGAGTGCTCCCTTTTATATTCAAAGATGGTGAGAATAGGAAATCTTTAAAATTAGAAGGCCCAGAAAAAATAACAATAAGTGGGATCAAAGATAATTTAAAACCTCAATCTTTTTATAATGCAATGATAGTTTATAAAAATGGTAAAAATATAACCACTGAGATAAAACTATTAGTAAACACATCGACAGAAGTAGAATACCTCAACAGCGGAGGCATTCTACAATATGTTTTAAGAGAATTAGTAAATTCTTAAACCCAATTAGGATTTATAATTTGATAGAATTTGACTAAGGTCACTTGACCCCTGACCATTTACAGTATTTCTAATTGCTTTAAAAATCTGATCAGATGCTGATGCAAAATCACCGTCACTTATACTGTAGTTTTGTCTGTGCAATGTAAAATTTACTTCAACGCAGATTTCGTCACAATCTGTATAAAAAAAAGTATAAAAAGGGTTAATTTCACCAATCACTGAGCATGTTTCCTCAAAATTTCCAGAGCCTCTGGAGTCAATGTTTGAGGTTGTCACATCAGCGTCAGTAATCCATCCTGCATCACAAGCATAGAATGACTTTCTATAAGAAGTTTCCTCAGATTTTGAACCTAAGACCGCATAATTAATACCATCAAAATTAAATGCATTATCGGTAGGGCCAACTTCTTCAGGAACTAAAGTTGCATATACGTAGAAATTTCCTGATGGAACACTACCAGATTTTTCTAAATCATATACTTTCCAATTACCTGGTAATACAGGAAGATCATTTTGATTATAAGCATTTTTTATTTCGCCATTATAAAAAACTTGTTCGTTAAGTTCTGTGGCATTACTGAATGAAAGTGGCATTAACAGTATTGAAAGAGAGATAATAATATTTTTAAACATACTTTTTCCTTTTATTTAAGATTAAATTATACTTCAAAATAAATATTAAAATAGTACTAATTTCAGATCTAATTTTCAATTGCACTATAAATTGTATTTATCAATTTTTTTGAAAACTCAATTGGATCCGACGGTTTTTCACCATCGAGAATTTTTGATTGTTCGTATAACAAAATAGAAATATTTTCTACTTCTCCAATCTTGTTCTTATCTTTGCTCATATTAGATAGCTTTTTTATAAGTTTGTGATTTGGATTTATTTCCATGACCTTCAATGATAAACCTTGATTGAGTTGATTATGCTGTTGAAGGATTTTTTCGAGTTGAGGGTCCATTGCTCCTTCATCACTGACTAAACATACCGCACTATCAGTAAGTCTGGATGAAATTCTGACATCTTTTACTTTATCTTTTAATTTTTCTTTTAATAAATTTATGAGAGGTTCTGTAGACTTATTTTCCTTGCTGTCTTTTTTTTCACCATCAATTTTTTCAAGATCGTCAGCACCTCGTGTTACTGATTTGAAGTTTTTCTCAAGATACGATGGAGTTGATGATGTCCAAAAACTATCTACAGGATCATCTAATATCAAGACATTAATATCTCTTGACTTGTAGCCCTCTAGGCTTGGATTATTAATTATGTTTTCATAATTATCTCCTGTCATAAAATAAATATCTTTTTGTTTTTTTTCCATTGACCCTATGTACTCGTTCAATGTTATCAGTTTGCTAGACTTGGAGTTTTTAAATAATGCAATTTCTAAGATTGCATCTTTTCTCTCAAAATCCTCATAAATACCCTCTTTAAGAACTGGGCCAAAATTTTGCCAAAATTTTTCGTATGACTCTCTATCTTTAGCTAATTTCTTTTTTAAATCAGATATTGTTCGCTTGACCAAAGATGATCTAATTTTAGTAACTACAGGGTTATTTTGAAGCATTTCACGACTAATATTTAATGGCAGGTCTTCCGAATCAATTATGCCGCGAAGGAAGCGAAGATAGGGAGGTATAAGTTCGGGACAATTATCAGTTATGAATACTCTTTTGACGTAAAGTTTTAATCTATTTTCTCTAGCAGGGTCATATAAATCAAAAGGTTTTGTTGATGGAATAAAATTCAAAACTGTGTACTCAATTTTACCTTCAGCTTTGTAGTGTGATGTCATCCAAGGGTCATCGAACATTTGTCCTGAATGATTATAAAACTCTTTATATTGCTCTGCTGAAATTTTATTTTTAGGTCTTGTCCAAATTGCTGACGCAGAATTAACCGACTCCAAAGTTTCATCTTTTTTTTCAGTGCCATCACTAATATAAATTGGAATACTTATATGATCAGAGTACCTTCTAATTATATTTTGAATTCTATCTTTATCTAAATATTCTTTTGAGTCCTTTGTCAAAGTCAGTTCAATTGTTGTTCCTCTATTTGAAGCAAGAAGACTTGGGTCTTCAGTCTCCTCAATTGTAAAACTACTTTCCCCATCAGAAGTCCACACCCATATCTTATTTTCTCCAGCTTTTCTTGTAATAACTTTAGTTTGGGAAGCAACCATAAAAGCTGAATAGAATCCAACACCAAATTGACCAATTAGAGATAGGTCTTTAGTTTTTGACTCAGACAATTCTTTCAAAAAATGAGCGGTACCAGAACGAGCGATAGTTCCTAGATTAGATACGAGATCTTTTTTATTCATACCAACCCCGTTATCGGAAATTGATATCAAATTACTTTTTTTATCAATCGCAATCTGTATTTTAAAATTTGGATCATCTTTGATTAACTTTTCTTTGGTATTAGCCAAATATCTAAGTTTATCACATGCGTCTGAGGCATTGGAGACAAGCTCTCTTACAAATACTTCTTTTTCTGAATAAACAGAATTGATCATTAGTTTCAGCAACTGGCTGACTTCTGTTTGGAACTCTAATTTTTCTGATTTAGACATAATATTTACTCTCAAAAACTATATTGGAATTATCCATCGAAATTCAAGGCAATTTAAGTGAAGTTATCTCGAAAATCTTCCCTATTTTCTGTGTTTTTTAGATATTTTTCAAGATAACATAAGATGACAATGACAATACATTACATCAGGACTGGGCAAACCTTCAAAAGCTCTACTCAATCAAGAAATAAATTTACGAGTTTCCATAAAACCGAGCTTAACCTGATACTTTCAGTATACGCACAAAAGGTCAGCCAAGGACATTGGAAAGACTATGCAATAGATCACGGTAAATACACTGCGGTATTTTCAATTTATCGAAGTACTTTCGAGAATGCTTTTTTAAGAATAATTAAAAATAAAAATAAGGGGAAGCGTATAACATTTACATTAATCGATTTTAATAACAAAAAAATTAAGATAAGCGAGAATCTATCAGATATTACTCGATACCTTAAAGTTTCTGTAAAACGTATAGCCTGAACTTATCTTCTTTGACCAAAAAGTCTTAACAACATTATAAATAGATTTATAAAATCTAAATAAAGTGTTAATGCACCCATAATAGCTTTCTTTGCAGCGACTTCACCGCTATCATATGCCATATACATATTTTTTATCTTTTGAGTATCGTAAGCCGTCAAACCAACGAAAATTAGAACTCCAAGAATAGATATTCCATAATATAATGCAGGTGACTGCATGAAGATATTTACAATTGATGCAATTATAATTCCAATGAGTCCCATAAATAGAAATGACCCAAAATTAGTTAAATCTCTTTTTGTTGTATAACCATATATACTCATTGCTCCAAAGGTACTTGCTGTAATGAAGAATACTCTAGCTATACTTGCACCAGTGTAAGTAAGGAAAATTG
>QCMV01000014.1 GCA_003213515.1 Pelagibacteraceae bacterium AG-422-N09
ACATTGAGTACAGTTTTCAATCTCCAAAATTTGATGTTGATGAATGTCGTCAAAGAGATAAGACCTATGCCGCTCCATTAAATGTAAAATTAAGACTTATCGTTTTTGATATAGATGAAGAAACAGAATCTAGAACTGTAAAAGATATCAAGGAACAAGAAATTTACTTATGTGATTTGCCTTTAATGACTCAAAAAGGAACATTTATTACTAATGGTACAGAGAGAGTAGTTGTTAGTCAGATGCATAGAAGTCCAGGAGTATTTTTCGACCATGATAATGGAAAGACACATTCAAGTGGTAAGTTGTTGTTTGGAGCAAGAGTAATCCCTTATAGAGGCTCATGGTTAGATATTGAATTTGATCACAAAGATATTATTCACTGTCGAATTGATAGAAAAAAGAAAATTCCTATCACTACATTTCTCATGGCAATGGGTATTAAGCGTGACGAAATATTATCTTTATTTTATGGTACCGAGACTTACTCTTTAAGTACAAAAGATGACAAATGGAAGGTAGGTTTTAATCCTAAAAATATTAAGACCGGAAAGCTTCAGAAAAGTCTTGTTAATGCAGCTAATGGAAAAGTTGCTGTTAAACAGGGGACAAAAATAAATCCAGCTATAGCAAAAAAGCTCTTTAATGATGGTTTGAAAAACTTATTATTAGAGGATGATGAGCTTATTGGTAAGTTTATCGCTGAAGATATAATTAACGAAAAAACTGGAGAAATTTATTTTGAGTCATCTGACGAAATTACATCTGAATCAATTGAAAAAATCAAGGAACTTAAGATATCAAAAATACCCGTACTGGAAATAGATGGAATTAATATAGGTTCATTTATACGTGACACTCTAAGAGTAGATAAAAACTTAAGTCCTGAAGAAGCAGTAGTTGAAATATATAAAGTACTGAGGCCTGGTGAACCACCTAACCTAGAGACAGCATTTGAAGTATTTAACTCGTTATTCTTCAAATCAGAAAAATATGATCTCTCTGATGTAGGCAGAGTAAAAATGAATTATAGGCTTAACATAGAATGCTCTGATACTGTTACAGTACTTCGCAGTGAAGATGTTATCGAAGTGATCAAAACGGTAATGGATTTAAGAACAGGAAAGGGTGAAGTAGATGACATTGACCATTTAGGCAACAGAAGAGTTAGGTCGGTAGGTGAATTAGTTGAAAATCAATTCAGAATGGGGCTTATCCGGATGGAAAGATCTATCAAAGAAAGAATGAATTCTCTAGAAGTTGATGCCGCTACCCCTCAAGATATTATTAATGCAAAACCTTTGGTTGCATCTCTCAAGGAGTTTTTTGGAACTTCACAGTTATCGCAATTCATGGATCAAACTAACCCTTTAGCTGAAATTACACATAAAAGAAGATTATCTGCACTAGGACCTGGCGGTCTTAGCAGAGAGAGAGCTGGGTTTGAAGTTAGAGACGTACATCCAACTCATTATGGGCGAATTTGTCCAATTGAAACTCCTGAGGGTCCAAATATTGGATTGATAAATAGTTTAGCTTCTCATGCGAGAGTGAATCAATATGGTTTTATTGAAAGTCCTTATAGAAAGGTAATAAAAGGAAAGGTAAGTAATGAAGTCGAATATCTTCCAGCAATGGAAGAAGCTGATTATACTATTGCCCAAGCCAATAGTGAACTAGATGATAAAGGAAGCTTTATTACTAAATTGGTTTCTTGCCGAAGAAATGGTGATTTTGTTATGACTGTTCCTGAGGAAATTGACTATATGGATGTATCACCAAAGCAGGTAGTATCTTGTGCTGCCTCTCTGATCCCATTTCTTGAAAATGATGATGCAAACAGAGCTCTCATGGGATCCAATATGATGAGACAGGCAGTTCCTCTTATACAGGCCGAGTCTCCATTAGTAGGAACAGGAGTTGAAAAGGTAGTTGCAGTTGACTCGGGTGTTACTATTGTAGCAAATAGAGACGGTATTGTTGACAAAATCGATGGAAAACGAATTGTTGTGAGAGTAACAGAAAAAATTAAAACAACTGAATCTGGCGTTGACATATATACACTTCAAAAATTTCAAAGATCTAATCAAAGTACATGCATCAACCAGAGACCTTTAGTTAAAGTTGGTGACAAGGTATCGAAGGGAGATATTATCGCGGATGGACCATCAACACACTTTGGAGAGCTTGGTTTAGGGCGAAACGTGGTAGTAGCCTTCATGCCATGGAGAGGTTATAATTTTGAAGATTCTATTTTAATTTCAGAAAAAATTGTTCAAGAAGATAAATTTACTTCTATTCATATTGAAGAATTTGAAGTTATGTCAAGAGACACCAAGCTAGGATCAGAGGAAATCACTAGAGACATTCCAAATGCTGGAGACGAATTGTTACGTAACCTAGATGAAGCGGGCATTGTTTATGTTGGGGCCGATGTTAATCCTGGCGATATTCTTGTAGGAAAAGTTACACCTAAGGGTGAAAGTCCTGTAACTCCTGAAGAAAAGTTATTAAGAGCAATATTTGGAGAAAAAGCAACTGATGTTAAAGATACTTCTTTAAGACTCCCTCCTGGTTCAAGTGGTATTGTTGTCGATGTAAAAGTATTCAATAGATATGGTATAGAAAAAGATGATCGAGCCTTGTCTATCGAAAGAGATGAGATTGAAAAATTAGCAAATGATAGAGAAGCTGAGTTAGGCATTCTCAATAGAAATATTAAAGAGAGACTTATAATGCTAATTAATGAAAAAAATATATCTGATACACCCGAGGACATTGAAAGCCAGAGTAAATATGATAAAGCTACATTATCTGATATTAAATTAGACTCTCTTTGGAAATTGAAACTTGAAAATTCTAACGATCAAAATGAAGTTGATAACTTAAAAAAACAGTACGATATCGCGAGATCTGCAATTCAATCTCGCTTTGATAATAAAGTCGATAAAGTTCAAAGAGGCGATGAACTTTTACCAGGCGTGATGAAGATGGTTAAAGTATTTGTTGCTGTTAAAAGAAAATTGCAGCCGGGAGATAAAATGGCAGGTAGACATGGTAACAAGGGAGTAATAAGTAAAATTGCTCCAGTTGAAGATATGCCATATCTAGAAGATGGAAGAACAGTAGATATTGTTTTAAACCCTCTAGGTGTACCGAGTAGAATGAACGTTGGTCAAATACTAGAAACACATTTAGGTTGGGCATGTGCTGGAATAGGTGAAATAATAAATAAATCTCTTGCACAATATAAGACTTCAAATGATCACTCAGTAATTGGCCAATCTCTTGAAAAGGTGTATGGCAAAGATCAATATAAAAATGAAATATCAATACTAAGTAAAGATGAGCAAAAAGAACTTGCAATGAATATTGCAAACGGCGTACCTATTAAAACACCAGTTTTTGATGGCGCATCTGAAGCTGAAATATCAGAAATGTTGGGTGAAGCTGGTTTTGATAAAAGTGGTCAAACACAGCTTTGGGACGGATTAACTGGTGAAAAATTTGAGAGAAAAGTAACTGTAGGTTATATTTATATGCTTAAACTTCACCATTTAGTTGATGACAAAATTCATGCAAGATCCATTGGACCTTACAGTCTAGTAACACAACAACCACTTGGTGGTAAAGCTCAATTTGGTGGACAGAGATTTGGTGAAATGGAAGTCTGGGCACTTGAGGCTTATGGGGCAGCTTATACTCTTCAAGAAATTTTAACTGTTAAATCTGATGATGTTGCAGGAAGAACCAAAGTTTATGAAACGATCATCAGAGGTGAAGATGTATTCCAATCCGGAACACCTGAATCATTTAATGTCTTGATTAAAGAAATCAGGTCATTGGGTCTAAATATTGAACTTTCAAATTTGAATTAGGAAAAAACTATGAGTCAATCGTTAATGAATATTTTCAATCCTGCCGCATCAAGAGATGATTTTAACCAGGTAAAAATATCAATTGCAAGCCCAGAAAGAATATTGTCATGGTCATATGGTGAAATAAAAAAGCCTGAAACAATAAATTACAGAACTTTCAAACCTGAGAGGGACGGTCTTTTCTGCGCAAGAATTTTTGGTCCAATTAAAGATTATGAATGTCTATGTGGTAAATATAAAAGGATGAAATTTAAGGGCATCATTTGCGAGAAATGTGGTGTCGAGGTAACAAAAAAAGATGTCAGAAGAGAGAGAATGGGGCATATTCAATTAGCTGCTCCAGTTGCACATATATGGTTTCTAAAATCTCTTCCAAGCCGTATCGCTCTTATGATGGATATGAAGCTGAAAGATCTTGAAAAAGTTCTTTATTTTGAAAAATTCATGGTTACGGAGCCAGGATTAACTCCACTTATACAAAATCAACTTCTTGATGAAGAGGAATTAGAGAATGCTAAAGAAGAATATGGAGAAGACTCTTTTTCAGCAGGTATAGGAGCTGAGGCAGTTAGAAAAGTTCTTGAAAGAATAGAGCTTGAACCAGAGCTTGAAGCTTTACGTGCAAAACTTGCAGAAACGAAAGCTGTCGCACTGTCGGAAAAGTTGGTAAAAAGAATTAAAATTTTTGAAGCCTTTATATCTTCTGGAAACAGACCTGAGTGGATGATTTTAACATCTGTCCCTGTTATCCCGCCAGAATTAAGGCCACTAGTTCCGCTCGACGGAGGAAGATTTGCATCAAGTGATTTAAATGATCTTTATAGAAGAGTTATCAATAGAAATAACAGGTTGTCTAGATTAATTGAATTAAGAGCTCCAGATATAATAATTAGAAATGAAAAAAGAATGCTTCAAGAGTCAGTTGATGCATTATTTGATAATGGAAGAAGAGGAAGAGTAATTACTGGAACAAATAAAAGACCTCTCAAATCTCTGGCAGAAATGCTTAAAGGTAAACAGGGTCGATTTAGACAGAATTTATTAGGGAAAAGAGTTGATTACTCTGGTAGGTCTGTAATTGTCGTTGGGCCTGAATTAAAACTACATCAATGTGGCTTACCAAAAAAAATGGCTATTGAGCTATTTAAACCATTTATATATGCAAGGTTAGAGTCTTTAGGTTTAGCTACAACATTAAAACAAGCCAAGAAAATGGTTGAAAAAGAACGTCCAGAAGTATGGGATGTATTAGATCGTGTAATCAGGGAACACCCAGTAATACTAAACAGAGCACCAACCTTGCATAGGCTTGGCGTACAGGCTTTTGAACCAGTTTTAATTGAAGGCAAAGCAATCCAGCTTCATCCTTTAGTATGTACTGCGTTCAACGCTGACTTTGATGGCGATCAGATGGCAGTACATGTGCCTTTAAGTTTAGAAGCACAGCTTGAGGCGAGAGTACTTATGATGTCAACAAACAACATACTTAATCCTGCAAACGGAAAACCAGTTATTGTTCCAAGTCAGGATATCGTCTTAGGTATTTATTATCTTTCACAAGAAAAAGAAAATGAGCCAGGACAAGGATCTGTATTTAAAGATATTTATGAAGTACAGCAAGCTCTTGAAAATAATGCAACAACAGTCCATGCAAAAGTTCATGCTAGAATTAATTTCATTGATCCAGAAGGTAACAAAAAATTAAAAAGAATTGAGACAACACCAGGTAGAATGTTGCTTTGGAACCTCGTCCCGCAGCATAAAGATCTTGATCCTAAACTAGTAAATAGGCTTTTAGGTAAAAAAGAAATATCAGGTCTTATTGATACTGTTTATAGATATTGTGGGCAAAAAGATACAGTGATATTTGCTGATCAATTAATGGCTTTGGGCTTTCATTATGCATACAAGGCAGGTATTTCTTTTGGTAAAGATGATATGATAATTCCAGAGACAAAAGAAAAACTTGTTTCTGAAACAGCTGGTCAAATAGAAAAATATGAAAAACAATATAATGATGGTCTTATTACTAATCGTGAGAAATATAATAAAGTAATTGATGCGTGGGCCAAATGTACAGACCGTGTTGCTCAGGAAATGATGAATGAAATATCATCCAAAAAATTTGATGACGATACTAAAAGAGAAATGCCAATAAATTCAATTTATATGATGGCAAACTCTGGCGCTCGTGGTTCTGCAGCACAAATGAAACAATTATCTGGCATGAGAGGTCTTATGGCTAAGCCATCTGGCGATATTATTGAAACACCTATTATCTCAAATTTTAAAGAAGGATTGAATGTGCTAGAGTACTTCAATTCAACCCATGGTGCTAGAAAAGGCCTTGCAGATACCGCACTAAAAACTGCAAATTCTGGGTATTTAACAAGAAGACTTTGTGATGTTGCCCAGGATTGCACTATCTCTGAACCTGACTGTGGAACAGATAGTGGAGTATGGATTACAGATGTTGTTGAGGGAGGAGAAGTAATAATTTCTATAGCAGACAGAGTATTAGGTAGGTTCCTTCAGAACGATGTAAACCATCCAATTACTGGTGAAAATATTGCAAAAAAAGATGATTATGTAGATGAGGTTGTTGCAGAAAAAATTGAAACGGCAGGCATTCAAAGTGTTTATATTCGGTCTCCGCTAACATGTGATAGTAAAAGAGGCATATGCGTAAAATGTTATGGTCGTGATTTAGCAAGAGGATTCCTTGTAAATGAAGGTGAAGCTGTTGGAATGATAGCCGCTCAATCAATAGGTGAGCCCGGTACTCAGCTTACTATGAGGACCTTCCACATCGGTGGAGCTGCCCAAATTAATGATCAATCATTTATAGAGATTAACACTGATGGAATATTTAAAATTTTAAATAAAAATACTGTTGAAGATAGTAATAATGACCTGATTGTTATGGGCCGAAATTGTCAACTAGCAATACACGATGAGAATGGAAGAGAACTTGCAAATTATAAAGTTCCTTACGGTACAAAAATTTTAGTAGAGGAGGACTCTAAGGTAAATAGTGGTACAAAAATTTGTGAATGGGATCCATTTACAAATCCAGTTATATCAGAAAAGTCAGGAACTGCTAATTATGTGGATATGGAAGAAGGAATATCTCTTATTGAGGAAACAGAAGAAAAAACAGGATTAACATACACCAAAGTTAAGGACTGGAAATCAGATCCAAAAGGAAGTGAATTAAAGCCTAGAATAACACTTAGAGATAAAAAAGGGGAAGTGATACTTCTTGCAAATGGCAATGAAGCCAGATACTTCTTGCCTCCTGACTCAATTCTTTCTGTGGCAGATGGATCAGAAGTTCATGCGGGAGATGTTTTGGCCAGAACTCCAAAGGCTGCTTCAAAAACAAAAGATATCACTGGAGGTTTACCAAGGGTTGCAGAGTTATTTGAAGCAAGAAAACCAAAAGATCACGCAATTATTTCTGAGACTTCTGGTGTCATTTCTTTTGGAAAAGATATTAGAGGAAAACAAAAAGTCATTATTACTCCTGAAAAAGATGGTGATCCTGTAGAAGTTTTAATACCAAAAGGAAAGCATATAGCTTATCAAGAAGGTGAAACTATTGAGAAGGGAGATTACTTATTAGATGGAAATCCAGACCCTCATGATATTTTAGAAATTTTGGGTATCGAAGCTTTAGCTGACTATCTTATCAATGAAGTACAAGAGGTTTATAGGCTGCAAGGCGTATTAATTAATGATAAGCACATCGAAGTATTATGCAGGCAAATGCTACAAAAAGTCCATATTACTGAAATTGGTGATAGCTCATTTATCAAAGGTGAAGAAATTGATAGGTTTGAATTCTTGACTACAAATGAACAGCTAGAAAGTGAAGGAAAGAAACCTGCAATAGCTAAACCTGTATTGCTTGGTATTACAAAAGCATCTCTTCAAACAAGGTCTTTCATTTCAGCTGCATCTTTCCAAGAAACAACAAGAATTCTTACTGATGCGTCGATAAAAGGTAAAATGGATCGCCTTGAGGGACTCAAAGAGAACGTAATTGTTGGAAGATTAATTCCAGCAGGAACAGGAAGAACCTTCAATCAAATTGAAAATAAGGCAAAATTGTTGGATAAAGAGGCAAAAATAGAAATTGAGGCAATTCAGGCAAAGAAAGAGCAAGAATCAGCCGAAATACAGGAGAATTCCTAATAAATTTTGTTGACCTGCACAAACTATTAAGTATTATTCGGCATTCTTAAATAGTAGGCGGTAGAGAAATCTAAACGCTACTTTTTATTAGTTTTTTAAAATAGTTAACCTTTAAGTTGTAAAGACTGGAGATATTTTATGCCGACTATAAGTCAGCTGATTAGAAAACCTAGAACCAAAGTTCAGAAAAGAAATAAGGTTCCAGCATTAAAAGCAAACCCTCAAAAGCGAGGTGTTTGTACTAGAGTTTATACAACTACCCCTAAAAAACCTAACTCAGCATTACGAAAAGTTGCGAGAGTTAGACTTACAAATGGGTTTGAGGTTACAAGTTATATTGGCGGTGAGGGTCATAACTTACAAGAACACTCAGTAATATTAATTCGAGGCGGTCGTGTAAAAGACCTGCCAGGAGTTCGTTATCACACTGTAAGAGGAGTTTTAGATACCCAAGGTGTTGGTGAGAGAAAACAACGTCGTTCATTATATGGAACGAAGAAACCTAAATAAATGTCTAGAAGAAGAAAAGCTCAAATTAGAGAAGTACTTCCAGATCCAGTTCATGGAAGTAAAGTTCTTACAAAATTTACAAATGCTATTATGCTTGATGGCAAGAAAACTGTTGCAGAGGCCATAATAAATAAATCATTCACAAATATTGAGAGCAAAACCGGTGAACCTCCAATGAATGTTTTCAATAAAGCAATAGAAAATGTAAGACCACTTGTTGAGGTCAGATCACGTCGAGTTGGTGGAGCAACTTACCAAGTTCCAGTTGAGGTTAAAAATAACAGGTCGCAAGCTCTTGCAATTAGATGGATTGTTAATGCAATAAGAAACCGTAAAGAAAAAAGTTTAGTTGACAAATTAAGTTCTGAATTAATGGACGCAGCTGGTAATAAAGGATCGGCAATTAAAAAAAGAGAAGATACTCATAAAATGGCAGAAGCCAATAAAGCTTTTGCGCACTTTAGGTGGTAATATGACAAGAGAATACGCACTGCAGAAATATCGTAATATAGGAATCATGGCTCACATTGATGCAGGTAAAACCACTACTACAGAAAGAATACTTTATTACACTGGTAAAAGTCATAAAATTGGAGAAGTTCATGATGGTGCGGCTACTATGGACTGGATGGAACAAGAGCAAGAAAGAGGAATTACAATTACTTCAGCAGCAACTACATGTTTTTGGAATAATCATAGAATTAATATAATAGATACTCCAGGCCACGTTGACTTTACTATTGAAGTTGAGAGATCACTTAGAGTTCTTGACGGAGCTGTTGCAGTATTTGATGGTGTAGCTGGTGTTGAACCTCAGACTGAAACTGTATGGAGACAAGCGAATAGATATAAGGTTCCAAGAATGTGCTTTGTTAACAAGATGGATCGTACCGGGGCTGATTTCTATAAATGTCTTGATATGATTAAAGACAGACTTCAAGCAAATGCTTTGGTTTTACAAATTCCCTATGGAAGTGAGTCTGATCTTAAGGGTGTTATTGATCTTGTAAAAAATAAAGCAATTGTTTGGGCAAATGAAGATCTTGGAGCTAAATATGAGTACACAGAGATCCCAGAAGAATTAAAAGAGACGGCTGAAAAATATCGATCAGAAATGGTTGAAATGGCAGTTGAGCAGGATGAAGAGGTTTTAGAAAAATATTTAGATGGGGAAGAGCCTGATGAAGAAACTCTTAACCGTTGTATTAGAAAAGGTACTATCAATTTTGAGTTCGTTCCAATTTTAACAGGCAGTGCATTTAAAAATAAAGGTGTACAACCACTTCTAGACGCCATTGTAAACTTTATGCCAGATCCTAGTGAGGTACAACAAGCTACGGGCAATATACCAGGCAAAGAAGAAGAAGAAATAAGAAAAGCATCAGATGAAGAGCCTTTTTCTGCATTAGCATTTAAAGTTGCTAACGATCCTTTTGTAGGCTCTCTCACGTTTACAAGAATCTATTCAGGAAAATTAGAAGCTGGTTCAACAATTATGAATTCTGTTAAAGGTGATAAGGAAAGAATTGGAAGAATGCTACTTATGCATGCAAATAACAGAGAAGATATTAAAACCGCGTATGCTGGTGATATTGTTGCGATAGCAGGGTTGAAAGATACCATAACTGGTGAAACTTTATGTGACTCTCAGAAGCCAATCATATTAGAGTCAATGGATTTTCCTGATCCAGTAATTGAAATTGCTGTTGAACCAAAAACAAAAGCTGACCAAGAAAAAATGGGAGAAGCACTTGCTCGACTTGCTAAAGAAGATCCCTCCTTTAGAGTAACGTCTGATGATGAATCTGGCCAAACTGTTATTAAAGGAATGGGCGAGCTTCATTTGGATATTATTGTTGACCGAATGAAACGAGAGTTCAAAGTTGAAGCTAATGTAGGAGCTCCACAGGTTGCTTACAGAGAAACGATATCTAAAGAGGTTGAGGTAACATATACACATAAAAAACAAAGTGGAGGAGCTGGTCAGTTTGCTGAAGTAAAAATCATTGTTGAGGGGTGTGAACCAGGGACAGGAAGATTATTTGAAGACAAAATTAAGGGAGGTAATATACCTAAAGAGTATATCCCAGGAGTTGAAAAAGGAATTGAGGGCGTTGCTGATACTGGCGTCATAGCTGGCTTCCCTATAATTGATTATAAAGTAACATTAATCGATGGAAAATATCACGATGTAGACTCTAGTAGTTTAGCTTTTGAGATAGCTGGAAGGATGGCATTTAAAGATGCTTGTCAAAAAGCAGGCCCAAAACTTCTTGAGCCTGTTATGAGAGTTGAGGTAGTTACGCCTGAAGAGTTTATGGGGGATGTTATAGGCGATTTGAGTAGTCGAAGAGGTCAAGTTAGTGGAAGTGAAGCTAGAGGTAATACAACAGCAATCAGCTCAATGGTGCCTCTTGCCAATATGTTTGGCTATGTCAACACATTACGGTCTATGACTCAGGGAAGAGCTCAGTACTCAATGTTTTTTGATCATTATGAGCAAGTACCTCAAAACGTTCAAGATGAGGTAAAAGCAAAATTTGCATAAGGAATTAAAATGGAAAATCAAAATATCAAAATAAGATTGAAGGCTTTTGACCATGGTGTACTCGATAAATCATCAGTAGAAATCGTTGATACAGCTAAAAGAACTGGAGCAATGGTGAAAGGCCCAATACCATTACCCACAAATAATGAGAAGTTTACAGTTCTTCGATCTCCCCATGTTAACAAAAAAAGTAGAGAGCAATTCGAGATCAGGACTCATAAGAGATTAATAGAGATAGTCGACCCAACGCCACAAACAGTCGATGCACTAATGAAATTAGATTTAGCTTCAGGAGTTGATGTAGAAATCAAATTATAAGATATGAGATCAGGTATTATAGCAAAAAAAATTGGAATGAGTAATTTGTACACACAAAGTGGAACAAATATTCCTGTTACTGTACTTCATGTTGAAAATTGTAAAATTATTGATCGAATTACATCAGAAAATGAAAATTCAGACAAGGTATTGGTTGGTGCCTGCAAGTTAAAAAAAACATCAAAATCACAGAAGGGCTTCTTTGATAAAAAAAAATCAGATGCTTATAAATATCTTAGAGAGTTTGAAATTAGTAAAGACCAAGAGATTAAAAGTGGAGATGAATTGAAAGCAAGTCATTTTAAGGAAGGTCAATTTATTGATGTATCTGGTTACACGAAGGGCAAAGGATTTGCTGGAGTAATGAAACGTCATAATTTTTCCGGCTTGAGAGCCTCTCATGGTGTTTCAGTTTCACATCGAAGCCATGGATCTACAGGTCAGTGCCAAGACCCTGGCAAAGTTTTCAAAGGAAAAAAGATGGCGGGACAATACGGAGATGTTCACAAAACTCTTCAAAGCTTACAGGTTGTAAAGGTTGATGACCAAAAAAATCTAATCTGTGTAAAAGGAGCTACGCCAGGCTCAAGGGGAACTTGGTTAGTTGTTGAGGACTCAATTAAAAAAGATGGCATCAAAGAAATAGAAGCCACACCAGTAAAATCAGAAAAAGAAGTTAAGAAGGAAAAATAAGTAAATGCAAATTGACATGCACAAAATAGATGGAAAAAAGAGTGGGTCGGTCAATTTGAAAGATCAATTATTCAATAGTAAATCCGATTTAAGTGTTGTTGGCTCTCTAGTTAGATGGAATGAGTCTAACCAGAAACCTCAAAGAGCTAGGACTAAAAACAGGTCTGAAGTAAAAGGAACAACACAAAAGCTAGGAAGACAAAAGGGAAGTGGAGGAGCTAGGCACGGCTCCAAAAAAGCAAATATATTTAGAAGTGGTGGAATGGCTCATAACTTACGAGGAGTTCGTTCATTAAAAAAGATGCCAAAACGAACTAGGCAGGAGGCTTTGAAGCATATTCTTTCTGATAAAATCAAGAACAACAATTTGATAATTGTTGAAGAACTTAAAATTGCAGAGCCAAAGACAAAAACACTAGTTAAAAGCCTCTCAGATTTAAATGCTCACTCTGCGCTCATATTAGAGGGCGATAAACCTGATAATAATTTTGCATTAGCTTCAAGAAACTTAAAAAATATAAAGTATTCAAGCATAAATAATTTTAATGCACTCGATTTACTTGGATTTGAAAAATTAATCATGAGTAAGAATGCTTTAGAAATACTTGAGAGTAGGATTAATTAAGATGGTTACAATTAAAGATTTTAAAACGATAATCAAACCTATTATTACAGAGAAGTCCTCGATGGGTTCAGAGTATAATCAAGTTACATTTCAAGTTCAGAAGACAAGTTCAAAGAAAGAAATTAAATTAGCAATTGAAAACATTTTTAAAGTCAAAGTAAAAAAAGTAAATACTTCAATCGTTAAGGGTAAGCTTAAATCATTTAGGGGTTCTCTTGGTAAAAGGACGGATTACAAGAAGGCATTCGTTACCCTCGAAGATGGTCAAACAATTGATATTAATGCGGGAGTATAAATAAATGGCACTTAAAAAATTCAGACCTAACACGCCCGGAACCAGAGGACTTACTCTAGTTGATAAAAAAGGATTATGGAATGGTAAACCAGTAAAATCACTTACCACTGGTATCTCTAAAAAAGGTGGACGCAATAATACAGGCAGAATCACTATGAGAAGAAAAGGTGGAGGGCATAAATCAAAATATAGAATAATTGATTTCAAAAGAAATAAGATAGATGTGAGTGCGACTGTGGAAAGAATAGAATATGATCCAAATAGAACTTCATATATAGCATTGATTAAATATGATGACGGTATTCAAAGCTATATATTGGCTCCAAAAGATATAAAGGTTGGAGATAAAGTAATTTCTGGATCAAAAAAAGAAATTAGAAATGGAAATTGTATGCCCATGTCTGACATACCTGTAGGCATTGACATACATAACATCGAATTAAAATCAGGAAGCGGGGCACAATTAGCAAGGTCTGCGGGCACATCAACTCAAATAGTTGGAAAATCTAATGGCTATGTTGCTATTAAGTTGCCTTCAGGGGAACAACGAAAAATTAGAGAAGAATGTCGAGCTACAATAGGTGTTTTATCAAATATTGATAAAAAAAACCAAAAGCTTGGTAAGGCCGGTAGGAATAGGTGGCTTGGTATAAGACCATCTGTCAGAGGAGTTGCGATGAATCCTATCGACCATCCACATGGTGGCGGTGAAGGTAAAACTTCTGGTGGAAGAGATCCTGTAACTCCATGGGGTAAACCTACAAAGGGAAAGAAGACAAGAAATAATAAAAGAACTGATAAATTTATTATAAAAAGAAAAACGGATAAGAAAGCAAGAATAGAGGTATAAATGACAAGATCTGTTTGGAAGGGACCATTTGTTGATAGCCATTTATTAAAAAAAGTAAAAGCAGCTTCCGATTCTGGTGGCAATAGCGTCATCAAGACTTGGTCTAGAAGATCAACTATACTACCTGAATTTGTGGGTGTAAATTTTGCGGTTCACAATGGCAAAAGATTTATACCTGTAAACGTAACTGAAGACATGGTTGGTCATAAACTTGGAGAGTTCTCTCCTACAAGAACTTTTAATGGCCACACAGGTGATAAGAAAACAAAGTAAATATGAGACAACTTGTAAGAAAAGATAACGAAGCATATGCAATTCAAAGGAACATGAGAGTGAGTCCGTCAAAAGCTAATGCAGTACTTGAAATGATTAGAGGCAAAAAGGCATCAGAAGCACTTAACTTATTAAAGTTTTCATCTAGAGGAGTTGCTAAAAATATTTCTAAAGTTTTAAACAGTGCAATTGCTAATGCCGAGAATAATCATCAGTTGGATATTGATATATTAAAAGTTACCGAAGCATATTGCGGTAAAGGTATGGTGATGAAAAGATGGAGAGCAAGAGCAAAAGGAAGACCTGGGAGAATTAATAAATTTCTGACTAACGTCACAATTAAAGTTTCTGAAGATCAAGTCAAAGAAGTAAAGAAAGAGAAAGCAAAATAGTATATGGGTCAAAAAGTAAATCCAATTGGACTTAGATTAATTCTTAATAAGAAGTGGCAATCTAGATGGTATGCTGGAAAGAAAGAATTTGGATCGTTCTTGCAGGAAGATTTAAAGATTAGAGCTTATCTTGAGAAAAAACTTAAAAATTGTGCTGTAGCAAAAATTCAGATTGAACGGCCTGCAAAGAAAGCACAGGTTACAATATATTCAGCGCGTCCAGGTCTTATTATTGGAAAAAAAGGTAGTGATATTGAGAAATTGAAGAAAAAAATCTCTGAATTTACTTCCGATGAAGTTTCTATAAATCTTGTGGAGATTAGAAAACCAGAAGTAGAAGCACAATTAATTGCTGATGGTATAGCTGAACAATTAGAAAGACGCGTTTCATTCCGAAGAGCGATGAAACGTTCAGTTCAGTCAGCAATGCGTTTGGGGGCAGACGGAATTAGAGTGAATTGTGGAGGTAGACTTGGGGGAACTGAAATAGCAAGAACTGAGTGGTATAGGGAAGGTAGAGTGCCTCTGCATACTTTCAGAGCAAATGTAGATTACGCTGTCGCAACAGCACAAACCACATATGGTTCATGTGGAATAAAAGTTTGGATATATAAAGGCGATATAGATGATAATGCGCCTCATGAATTAGATAACAACCCAAATAAATTAGGATAGATATGTTACAGCCAAAGAAAACAAAATATAGAAAAGCTCATAAGGGTAGAATTAAGGGAGTTGCAACGTCAGCGACAACGCTTAATTATGGGACATATGGTTTGAAAGCTTTAGAAGCTGAAAGAGTCACAGCTCGTCAAATTGAGGCCGCCCGTGTTGCAATGACAAGATTCATGAAAAGAGCTGGAAGAGTGTGGGTTAGAATATTTCCTGATGTTCCAGTTTCAAAAAAACCTACAGAAGTAAGAATGGGTAAAGGCAAAGGATCACCAGAGTATTGGGCATGCAGGGTTAAACCAGGAAAAATTTTATTTGAAGTTGATGGCGTTTCACAGGCAATTGCAACAGAGGCTTTTGGACGCGCCTCATCTAAACTGCCTATTAAAACTAAGGTAGTGGAACAGTTAATTAAATAGAGAATTTATGAAAGCAGAAGAAATAAGAAAAAAAACAACAGATCAACTGAAGACTGAGTTGCAAAATTTATACAAGGAGTCCTTTAACTTGAGATTTCAAAAGTCCTCTGGCCAGCTAGAGAATACGTCTCGAATTTTTAAGGTAAGAAAACTGATAGCAAGAATAAAAACAATAATGAAGGAAAAAACGGTTAACTAATATGCCAAAAAAGATATTACAAGGAACTGTTATTAGTAACAAACAAGATAAAACAATAACAGTTTTAGTTGAAAGAAAGTTTAAACACCCAGTGTTAAAAAAAGTGATTAGAAGATCAAAAAAATACAGCGCGCATGATCCCGATAATCAATTTAACGCAGGAGATAAAGTAAGAATTATGGAGTCTAAGCCAATTTCTAAACTAAAAAGATGGGTTGCAATTAGTTAAATGATACAAGTTGAATCTCGATTAAATGTTGCGGATAACTCAGGAGCCAAAGAGGTTTTATGTGTTAAAGTTCTTGGTGGATCAAAGCGTCGTTTTGCATCTGTAGGAGATATTATCGTAGTAACTGTCAAAGACGCAATACCAAAAGGGAAGGTTAAAAAAGGTACTGTCCATAAAGCTGTAATCGTAAGAACTAGAAAAGAGTTGAAAAGAGTTGATGGAAGTACAATTAAGTTTGATACAAACGCCGCTGTATTAATTAATAATCAGGGTGAACCGGTAGGGACAAGAATCTTCGGCCCTGTTTGTAGAGAGCTAAGATCAAAAAAACAAATGAAAATCATTTCACTAGCACCGGAGGTCTTATAATGAGCATGAGATTAAAAAAAGGTGACCAAGTTACTGTTAACACAGGCAAGGATAAGGGAAAAATTGGTGAAGTGATGAAAATATTAGGCATGAAAGCAATTGTTAAAGGCGTGAACATTTCAAAGAAACATCAAAAACAAGATCAGAAAAACGAAGGTGGGGTTTTGAATAAGGAGATGCCAATTATGCTCTCTAATTTAATGCCGGTTGATAAAAAGACCAACAAAGGTGTTAGAGTTGGTTATAAATACTTAAAAGACAATAAAAAAGTGAGAATTAATATTAAAACGGGAGATCAAATCGATGGATAATTATACTCCGCGTTTAAAAGAAATGTATGTAAATACGATAGTGCCAAAGCTTAAGAATGATCTTTCCATAAAGAATGATCTTGCGCTGCCTAAGTTGGTAAAAGTTTCATTAAACATGGGCCTTGGAGAGGCAGTAAATGACTCTAAAGTAATTCAACTAGCTTCAGATCAATTAGCTTCGATAGCAGGTCAACAACCATTAGTGACAAAAGCAAGAAAATCAATCGCTACTTTTAAAATCAGAACTGGTATGCCTTTAGGAGTAAAGGTTACTTTAAGAGGTAACAGGATGTACGAGTTTATTGATAGACTCGTTACTATTGCTCTTCCGCGTATTAGAGACTTTAGAGGATTGAAAAAAAATTGTTTCGATGGAAAGGGTAATTACTCTTTCGGAATTAAGGAATGTACAATTTTTCCTGAAATTAACGTGGATAAACTTGATAAGGTACGTGGGTTAGATATTACAATAAATACTACAGCTTCAAATGATGAGCAGGCATTGTTGTTATTAAAATCTCTAAATTTTCCAATTAATGAGTAGGTAAGAATATGGCTAAAAAAAGTTCGATAGAAAAAAATAAAAGAAGGATAAAGTTGTCTGAAAAAGACCTGCATAAGAGAAGTAAACTAAAATCTCTTATTATGGACAAAAAAACCTCTATTGATGATAGGTTTCAAGCTCAACTAAAACTTTCCAAACTAAGAAGGAATGGTGCGAGAACAAGAGTTCGAAATAGATGTGAATTAACTGGCCGTCCAAGGGGTTACCATAAACGAGTGAGATTATCTAGAATTGCCTTGAGGGATCTTGCATCTAAAGGCCAAATCCCTGGAATGAATAAATCAAGCTGGTAGAAAGGAAGAAATATGTCATTACAAGATCCGTTGTCAGATTTATTTAGTAGAATTAGAAATGCACAAATGAGGTATAAACCAATTGTTAGTTCTCCTGTATCAAAGTTAAGGGAAAATATTTTAGAGGTACTAAAAAAAGAAGGTTACATAAGAGGATATGCTCGAACAAAACACTCATCTGGCAGGGAAGAGCTCGATATTGAACTGAAATATGATGAAAAAGGTCCTGTAATTTCAGAGATCACAAGAATTTCAAAACCAGGTAGGCGTGTTTATTCTGGCGCTGGAAGGTTACCGTATGTACATAATGGCCTTGGAATTTCAATTATTTCAACTTCGAAAGGTGTGATGACGGATGCAGACGCAAGAGATCAAAAAGTAGGCGGGGAAATTATTTGTAGAGTATTTTAATTATGTCTAGAGTAGGATCAAAAGAAATAAATATACCAGAAAGTGTAGAAATTAATCTTCAAGATGGATTAATTTCAGCTGAGGGACCATTAGGCAAACTTGAGTCAAAGTTAAATTCTCAAATCGAAGTAATAATTGAGGGTCAAAAAATTACAATGAAACCCAAATCTGATGACAAAACTTTAGTTTCTTTCTGGGGTTTACAGAGAAATTTAGTCAATAATTTAATCATTGGTGTAAGCGAGGGTTTTACAAAAAAATTAGAAATGAATGGCGTTGGATATCGTGCAGCCTTAAAAGGTAAAACTCTTGAATTATTGCTTGGGTATAGTCATCCGATAAACTACGATATTCCAGAAAATATTACAGTAACAGTAGATAAGCAAAATAATATTGAGATTAAGGGTCCTGACAAGCAACTTGTTGGACAAACAGCTGCTGAAATTAGAAATTTTAGGGGGCCTGAACCTTATAAAGGCAAGGGTATAAAGTATGCCGATGAATATATAAATAGAAAAGAAGGTAAAAAGAAATAATGTTATCTCCAAAAAAACAAAAAAGATCAAGTAGGGTCAGGTTTAGGCTAAAGAAAAATAATAAATCTCGCATGAGACTTACTCTTTATAAGTCCTCACAGCACTTGTATGCTCAAATCGTTGACGATAATAAAGGTATTACTGTTTGCAGTGCCTCAACTCTAAAATCAGAAAAAAATAAAAATTCATGTAATGTTGCAAATGCGAAAATATTAGGTAGTGAACTTGCAAAGTCAGCAGCTGAAAAGGGTGTTAAAGATGTTTACTTGGATCGTGGTTCAAATTTGTATCATGGAATAGTAAAAACTATTTCTGATGAAGTAAGATCTGGGGGTATAAATTTATAGGAAACATTATGGTTAAAGAAAACAAGAACAAAGATCAAAATGGTATTGATATTAAAGACAAACTAGTAGCAATTAACCGTGTAACAAAAGTTGTTAAAGGAGGAAGGCGATTTGGATTTGCAGCATTAGTCGTTGCTGGTGATGAGTCTGGTAAAGTTGGTTTTGGTCATGGAAAAGCAAAAGAGGTTCCCGAGGCCATAAAAAAAGCAACAGATTCAGCTAAAAAAAGTCTGGTCAGAATACCACTCAGAGAGGGTAGAACATTACATCATGATATAATTGGAATACATGGTTCATCACGGGTTGTAATGAGATCTGCACCCTCAGGTACAGGTATTATTGCTGGAGGATCAGTTAGGGCAGTATTTGAATTATTAGGCATACAAGACATTGTTGCAAAGTCAGTTGGTAGCTCAAATCCTTATAATATTATCAGAGCAGCAGTAGATGGACTGAAACAGCAAAAATCGCCCAAGATAATTGCTGCAAGGAGATCTAAAAAAGTCGGCAACATTACTTCTGCAAGAGAAACGACATGACTCAAAAATTAAAAATTACATTAAAAAAAAGTACGATTGGTTCTCAAAAAGGACAAATAGCGACGGTAAAAGGACTAGGGCTAAAAAAAATCAACAGCTGCGTCATAAGAGAAGCAACGCCTGAAACATTAGGCATGATTAAAAAAATTAGACATTTAGTAGTCACGGAAAATAATTAAATGAAACTAAATCAAATTGATAAAAACAAGAGCTTTAAATCAAAGAAGAGAATCGGAAGAGGTATAGGCTCCGGTAAAGGTAAAACCTCTGGGAGTGGTCATAAAGGACAAAAAGCTCGTTCGGGTGTTGCTATTAATGGTTTCGAAGGTGGACAGATGCCTTTACATAGAAGATTGCCTAAATTTGGATTTTCAAATTTTACAAAGAAACAATATTTTGAATTAAATCTCTCTACACTGCAGAAATTGATCGATAAAAATTCTATCAACGAGTCAGAGATTATAAATATCGCACTCTTAAAAAAGTTACGTATTTTGAAAAATAAAGATAAAAAACTCCTAAAAATTCTCGGTACAGGTGAATTAAAATCAAAAAATATAATTGAGTGTAGTAAAGTAACTAAGTCTGCGGAAGAAAAACTTCAAAAACTTGGTGTTGAATTAAAAATAAGTAAAGCAATTTAGCGAAATGGCTTCAGCAGCTGAAAAATTAGCGTCAAATTTCAACTTTAGTGTCTTTTCTAAGGCAACTGAATTGAAGAAAAGAATTTGGTTCACTTTAGGTGCTCTAATAATTTACAGATTTGGCACATATATACCTTTACCTGGAATAGACATTGAGCAATTAAAACTTCTTGTTGAAACTAATCAAAGCGGAATTCTTGGAATGTTTGATGTTTTCGCAGGTGGCGCAATTAGTCGAATGGCTATTTTTGCATTAGGTATCATGCCATATATATCTTCATCAATTATTATGCAGCTTATGACAAGTGTCTCTCCACATCTGGCAAGTTTGAAGAAAGAGGGTGAGCCTGGTAGAAGAAAAATCACTCAATATACAAGATACGGAACTGTCTTACTTGCTTTATTACAAGGATATGGGATTTCTGTTGGGTTAGAGTCAGCAGGAAAAGTTGTTACAGACCCTGGACTATTTTTTAGACTTTCAACAACAATAACATTAACTGGCGGAACAGTTTTCTTAATGTGGCTTGGAGAACAAATTACAAGTAGAGGTATAGGAAATGGAATATCGCTAATTATTTTTTCCGGAATTGTTGCTGAAATACCTAGAGCATTAATTAATACACTTACTTTAGGTAGTACAGGTCAAATCTCAACTCTAACGCTTATATTGCTTTTAGTTATGATTGTAGCTGTAGTTCTTTTTATAGTTTTCATGGAGAGGGCTCAAAGAAGATTAATAGTACAGTATCCAAAAAGACAGATGGGAAATAAGATGTTTGCTGGAGATACATCGCATCTGCCCCTTAAACTTAATACGGCAGGAGTTATACCAGCAATATTTGCTTCATCTATTCTGTTGCTACCAATTACAATTGCGAATTTTAATGTATCTGCAGAGCCAGGAATGTTAAATGATATTGCAGCATTACTTGGTAGGGGCCAACCTGCATACATGCTTATGTATGCTGCAGCCATTATATTTTTTGCATTCTTTTATACTTCAATTGTATTTAATCCAGTTGAAACAGCTGATAATCTAAAAAGACAAGGTGGCTTTATTCCAGGAATTAGGCCAGGTGAAAAAACTGCTGAGTATATTGATTTTGTCTTATCCAGAATAACAACCATTGGAGCACTATATCTAGCATTTGTATGCATACTCCCGGAAATTTTAATTGCACAATACTCAATCCCATTTTATTTGGGAGGTACATCACTACTCATTGTTGTGGTTGTAGGCATGGATACGGTTGGACAAATTCAAAGTCATTTGTTTGCATATCAATATGAAGCTCTAATAAAAAAATCTCGCCTAAGAGGCACAAGAAGGTGAATTTAGTTTTATTGGGACCCCCAGGAGCTGGAAAAGGAACACAGGCAAATTTAATCTGTGAAAAATATAATTTAAGCCACTTATCTACAGGTGATTTGCTTAGGATGGAGATAGCTAATAAAAGTGAAATTGGGGTAAAGGCTAAACAAATTATTGATGAAGGAAAACTAGTTTCTAACGATATTATAATTAATGTTATTAAATCATTTTTTAATAATAATAAAAATTTAAGTGGATACCTACTAGATGGCTTTCCCAGAAATACAGAGCAGGCTAAGCTCCTAGATAAATTGATGTCAGAACTTAAAGACAAAATATCATGTGTAATTCAATTAGATGTTGATGAAAAACATTTAAAAGACAGAATATTATCTAGAGGTAAAGAAGAAGGAAGATCCGATGATAACGAGGAAACTCTAATTAAAAGACTCGAAACATATTTCAATGAAACTATGCCTTTAATAAAATATTATGATGAAGCAAAACTGCTAAAAAAAGTCAGTGGTGTAGGTGAAATTATGCAAATAAATCAATCAATTAACACAATTATAGATCAATTTTAATATGCTTGACCAATTAATTAATAATCCTATAATCCCGCAATCTCTCAAACCAAAAATGTTAGGTCTTTATTAATGGCTCGTATTGCTGGAGTAAACATTCCAACCCAAAAGAAATTAGGAGTTGCTTTGACTTACGTTTATGGAATTGGTGATAAGATTTCAAAAGATGTATGTTCTCAGGCAAATGTTGATGCTAATACTAGAGTTCAGGATCTATCTGAAGCAGAAATAAAAAATGTTAGTGATGTTATTTCATCATCATTTTTAGTTGAAGGTGATTTAAGAAGAGAGGTATCTGGAAATATCAAAAGATTAAAAGATTTAGGTACGTATAGAGGTGTAAGACACAGAAAAAATTTGCCATGTAGAGGTCAGCGCACTCATACAAACGCTAGAACTAAAAAAGGAAAAGCTATTGCAATTGCCGGAAAGAAAAAGGTTACTAAATAAATATGGCTGAAGCTAAAACTATAAAAAAGAAAAAACAAAAAAAGAATATCATTTCTGGATTAGCGTATATTAATGCTACATTTAATAATACTATGATTACCATTACCGATGAGCAAGGCAATAGTATTGCATGGTCGTCTGCGGGAGTAAAAGGTTTTAAAGGATCACGAAAGTCCACACCATACGCTGCACAAATTGCAGCTGAGGATGCTGGCACAAAAGCAAAAGAGTTTGGTTTAAAAAATTTACAAGTATTTGTTAAAGGACCAGGCGGAGGACGAGAGTCGGCACTACGAGCATTACAAGCCGTGGGATTCTATATAACTTCTATAAAAGATACTACACCAATCCCTCATAATGGTTGTCGTCCACCAAAGAAAAGAAGAGTTTAATATTTATTAAAGGAAAAAAACTATGAGTATTATTAATAATTGGCAGGCATTAATAAAACCTTCAAAACTAAAGCTAATCAGCGATGAAGACACTCAATATAAAGCAACTTTAATTGCGGAACCGCTTGAAAGGGGTTTTGGATTAACACTTGGAAATGCTCTTAGAAGAGTACTGTTGTCATCACTACAAGGTACTGCCGTTACAGCAATTAAGATAGATAATGTACTTCATGAATTTTCATCTATTGATGGAGTAAGAGAAGATGTTACAGATATAGTGTTAAATATTAAGTCTTTGTCTCTGAATATGCATTCTGAAGGCGTGAGAAAAATGAACCTCAATGTAACTGGTCCAGGTGAGATTACTGCAGGTATGATTAATACTCCTTCTGAAATTGATATTATAAATCCAGAGTTAGTAATCTGTAATCTTGATGACAATACTGAGTTAAATATGGAGCTTACCGTAGCAAAAGGTAAAGGCTATGTTGCCGCTGAACATAATAAACCAGAGGACTCTGCGATTGGTTTGATTCCGATAGACTCCATATTTAGCCCAGTTAAACAAGTTTCATACAGTATAGAAAATACTAGAGAAGGAAAAGTTTTAGACTATGACAAGTTAACAATGTCAATTGAAACAAATGGATCAGTATCTCCTGAGGATGCGATAGCTTTTGCAGCTCGAATAATTCAAGACCAATTGCAATCATTTATTAACTTTGAAGAACCTGAAGAGATTCAGGAAGAACCTGATGCATTAGAACCTCAATTTAATAAAAATCTTTTAAGAAAAGTCGAGGAGCTTGAACTTTCAGTGAGATCAATGAATTGCCTAAGAAATGATAATATTATTTACATTGGAGACCTTGTTCAAAAAAGTGAAATTGAAATGTTGCGTACACCCAATTTTGGTCGTAAGTCTCTAAATGAAATAAAAGAAGTGCTTGGTACTATGTCACTATATTTAGGTATGGAAGTACCTAATTGGCCACCAGAAAATATCGAGGAAATGGCAAGAAAGATTGAAGATCCATATAACTAAAAATGAGACACGGAATTGCAAAAAGAAAGTTAAATAGGACATCTTCGCATAGGATAGCGATGCTTGAGAACATGGCTGTTTCTCTTATCAAAAATGAGACTATTAAAACCACGCTTCCAAAAGCAAAGGAATTAAGACCATTCGTTGAAAAGATTATCACTCTAGGTAAAAAGAATAAAAGTTCATCTAGGGCAAATGCTTTTAATTCACTTAGAGATAAAGAAGCAGTAACAAAAGTTTTTGGAGATTTATCTGAAAGATTCAAAGACAGAAGTGGTGGCTATTGTAGAATTGTAAAAGCCGGCTATCGATCAGGTGATAATGCGCCTATGGCTTACATCCAAATTCTTGATCAAGAAAAATAATATCTAATTAATAATAAGTTGATTTATCTAAACACATAAATTTAGATGAAATCCAAAAAAACTATAATTGTTGATAGTGCTTCTAACGGAGTAAGATTAGACAAATTTTTAAAAGAAAAATTAAATATTCCATTTTCATTACTTCACAAAGAGCTCAGAAAGAAATCAATTAAAGTAAATAATAAAAAAAAACTTGGAAGCTATAGAATTAAACAAGATGATATCGTTGATGTTTTCAAGGAATTCAAGTTAATTTATAAAATTAAATCTTCAATTAAAATACCCAACATACTCAAGAGAAAAATTAAAAGTTCAGTAGTTTTTCAATCTGACGACTTTATTATTATTAATAAATGGGCTGGAATACCATGTCAACGTGGATCAAAAATTAATCTATCAATAGATGATCTGCTTCAATTTTTTAATAATAAAGATAGTCATCCTAAGCTAGTGCATCGCCTTGATAAAGACACAACTGGTCTGTTGATAATCGCAAAGAATTCTAATTCAGCAAGGTACTTTCATAAAATTCTCTCAAAACATAAAATAAATAAAACTTATTATGCAATAGTTGTAAAAAAACCAAAAAATAGAGAGGGAATACTTAATGATATGCTTCCCAAAAATAAAAAAAATGTTTCCGCTGAAACAAAATATCAAATAATAAAAAAACTGCCTGGAGAATATTTTCTTTTAAAATTAAATCCTCAATCAGGTAGAAAACATCAAATCAGGCAACATTGTTTTATGAATGGTTTCCCAATCCTTGGTGATAAAAAATATTATATTGAACGTAATCAAATAAAATTTTCTAATTTATTTCTACATGCTGGCGCTTTAGAATTCATTGATATGAATAATAAAAAAGTCAGAATAGAGACTGAACTCCCAAATCACTTTAGAAAATACTTATAAATTGATAATTCAGAAATATTATATAATATAGTTACTTCATGAGTGATATCATCAAATTATTAGAAAAAAAGCGCGAAGAGGCTAAACTGGGTGGAGGAAAAAGACGAATTGACTCTCAGCACGCAAAAGGCAAATTAACAGCAAGAGAACGAATAGAGGTACTTTTAGATCAAGACACTTTTGAAGAGTACGATATGTACGTGGAACACCGTACTAATGACTTTGGTATGGCCGATCAGAAGTATGCGGGTGATGGGGTGGTTACCGGTAGTGGAAAAATAAATGGAAAATTAGTATACGTTTTCAGTCAAGACTTTACAGTTTTTGGGGGCTCACTATCTGAAGCTCATGCAGAAAAAATATGCAAGATAATGGATATGGCAATGAAAGTTGGCGCTCCAATTATTGGTATAAATGATTCTGGTGGCGCACGTATTCAGGAGGGCGTTGCTTCTTTAGCGGGTTATGCAGAGGTGTTTCAACGAAATGTTCTTGCCTCTGGAGTTGTTCCTCAAATTTCAGTAATTATGGGTCCATGTGCTGGTGGAGCCGTGTATTCACCCGCAATGACAGATTTCATATTTATGGTTAAAAATACCTCATTCATGTTTGTGACTGGCCCAGATGTTGTAAAGACCGTTACACAAGAAAATGTTACGCAAGAGGAATTGGGAGGAGCTAAAACACATACTTCAAAGTCTTCTGTAGCTGATGGAGCATTCAACAATGATATTGAAACACTTCAAGAAGTAAAAAGTCTTATTGACTTACTACCTTCGAGCAATCGGGAAAAATCTAAAAATATTAAAGATAGTTTTCAAGACCTAAGTCCAGATTACTCTTTAGATACCCTTGTTCCTGAAAACGCGAATAAACCATATGATATGAAGGAACTAATCAATAAAGTAGTTGATAATAGCTATTTTTTTGAAATTCAACCTGACTTTGCAAAAAATATTATCACTGGTTTTGGTAGAATTGAGGGAAGAACAGTTGGATTTGTGGCAAACCAGCCTTTAGTTTTGGCAGGATGTCTTGATATAGACTCTGGTAAAAAAGGAGGCAGGTTTGTAAGATTTTGTGATTGTTTCAATATACCAATTGTAACTTTTGTTGACGTACCTGGTTTCTTGCCTGGAGTATCCCAGGAACACAATGGTATCATTAAAAATGGTGCCAAGCTTTTATACGCTTATGCTGAAGCAACCGTTCCTAAAATTACAATAATAACTCGTAAGGCTTACGGAGGTGCATATGTCGTAATGGCTTCAAAGCATTTGCGGGGTGATATTAATTATGCATGGCCAAGCGCAGAAATTGCAGTTATGGGTGCAAAGGGAGCTACTGAAATTTTGTTCAGAAATGAAATTAAGGATAAAAAGAAAATTGATAAGAGAACACAAGAATATACAGATCAGTTTGTAAATCCATTTATTGCTTCAAAGAGAGGATTTATAGACGATGTAATAAGACCACATTCAACACGTCGTCGTATAGCGACAGCGCTTGAAAATCTTAAAGACAAAGAATTATCTTCTCCCTTAAAAAAACACGATAATATACCATTATAATTAATGATTAAAAAAATTCTAATTGCGAATAGAGGAGAAATTGCGTGCAGAGTTATACGTACAGCAAGAAAGTTAAATATCAATACGGTAGCTGTTTACTCTGATGCTGATAAAGACTCTTTGTTTGTGAAACAGGCAGATGAGTCCTACCATATAGGAGGCTCTCAGCCAGCTGAGTCTTATTTAGATATTAATAAAATCATTAATATTGCAAAAAAATCAAAGGCTGACGCAATTCACCCAGGATACGGCTTTTTATCTGAAAATGCAGCTTTTGTTAAAAGACTGGCTAAAGAGAAAATCAAATTTATTGGACCCAATCCTAATGCTATAAAAAAAATGGGAGACAAAATTGAGTCTAAAAATCTTGCAATAAAACTTAAATTAAACGTAATACCCGGTCATACCGCTCCGGTAAAAAACTCAAAAGAAGCATTAAAAATCTCAAATAAAATTGGATACCCGGTCTTGCTAAAAGCATCAGCTGGAGGTGGCGGTAAAGGAATGAGAATAGTAAGAAAAAATAGTGAATTAGAGGAAAATTTTAATGCTGCAAAGAGTGAGTCAAAGAAAAGCTTTGGGGATGATCGCGTGTTTATTGAAAAATATATAGAGCAACCAAGACATATTGAGATACAAATTCTTTGTGACAAACATGGAAATCAAATTCATTTAGGTGAGAGAGAATGTTCAATTCAAAGGAGATATCAAAAAGTTATTGAGGAGTGCCCATCGCCATTTGTAGATGAAGAAATGAGAAATGAAATGGCTGCACAAGCTTTAACCCTTGCAAAGGAAGTTAAATACGACTCAGCGGGGACCGTAGAATTTGTAGTAGATGCTAACAAAAATTTTTATTTTCTCGAGATGAACACAAGACTTCAAGTTGAACATCCTGTTTCTGAGCTTGTTACAGGCGTAGATCTGGTTGAACAAATGATTTATTGCGCAGATAATAAAAAGTTAAATATATCACAAAAAGATATTAACCTTAAAGGCTGGTCAGTTGAGTCTCGTATTTATGCCGAAGATCCAACTAAAGATTTTTTACCTTCAATTGGTAGAGTGACTGAATACATAGAGCCATCAAAAATCGAGGATAAAGATCAAATTATTAGAAATGATACAGGAATAAATCCTGGTTCTGAAGTTTCTTTATTTTATGATCCTATGATATCAAAGTTAGCGGTTCATAGTAAGGATAGAGCAACTGCAATAGACTTAATGATCAAGTCACTGCAAAATTACTATTTATCAGGCGTTGAAAATAATATTGAATTTCTGATTTCAATTTTAGATGACAAAAAATTTAGAAACGGCAAAATAAGTACAAATTTTATCAAAGAAAAATTCCCTAAGGGTTACTATTCTAATCATAATTTAAGTGAATATAAGAAACACAGAATTGCAATTTTTGCCCAGGTTTTATTTATATTCCAATTACAAAGCAAGATACTAACTTCAAATGATTTTGTTATAAAGGTAGGAGAAGATTTTCTTAACCTCAAAGTTACAGAATCTAAGTTTGAAAAAGAAAAATTTTATGGAACCTTTAAAATAGAAAAAAAAGAGTATGAGATTGAAACATCTATAAAGCTAAACGAGAGGTTATGTCAGGTAAGTATAAATCATCAAATAGAGTATTTTAAATTAAATAAACTTGTAAACCTTAACTCTTCGGATGTCAGTTACTATGATTGTAGATGTCAGACCATAGTAGTAAGTAAGCAACATGAAACTTACATAAGGCTTATGCCAAAAATAAAATTAGAAGATTTATCAAAAAAATTAATTTCTCCAATGCCTGGTCTAATCAAGTCAATAGACGTATCTGAAGGACAAAAAGTCAAAAGTGGAGATCAATTGCTAATCATTGAAGCCATGAAGATGGAAAATATTTTAAAAAGCGAAAAAGACTGCGTAATTGATAAAGTTCTAATAAAGCCAGGTGATAGCGTGGGCGCTGATGAGGAGCTTATTCTATTTTCTAAATAGCCAAAGTTTTTAATTTGCTCTGAAAAATATCTCTATCCATGTAGCCTTGTCTAAAGTAGCGACGATTTTTAGTATCTCTATATGCACCCCTTCCATGCAATACACGATAATTATCTAAAATTAACATGTCACCTGGTCGTTGTTTAATGCGAATATTATTTTTTTTATCCTTAATTAAATCCCATAACTTTCTTCTTGCATTAATATAATTGTCTATTTTTTTATTTTTATCGAATGGAATTAATTCAGTTCTATTGTTGTACCTCACTTGTATTACATGACTCATATCATCTAACTCGATCAGCTTACATTTATTTTCTAACCAGGCATTTTCATCTTTATATCTAAAAAAGGTATTGAAAGTTGTAAGCGTATTAAAGAATTGTTTATGTCTATCTCGCAAAATTTTTGCAACATTAAAACCGTCAACTATTGTATTTTCTCCACCTATTGAAGCGTTTTCTATGCAATGTAAAAAAATATAACCTTGTGTAGGGAAGCGATATGGATTGTCAGTATGGTTCTCGAGTGCTCTTGTTGTCATAGTTAAGTCATAGGCTTTTTTTATGTTTTTTACATCAGCAATACCACCCCAATTTGTTTTTTTAACTGGCCCAATAAGTTTCATAAGTTCATTTAAACCATTCTTAGTTTTTGGAATATTTCTGACTAAACAAAAACCAAATGTTTCAACAGATAATAAAATGTCAGATAACATTTTTTCATTTATTAGCAGAAAGTTATATTTTGGAATTTTAATACTTTCTTTATTCCATAAACATTTTTTGGACTTGAATTCTTCAGACTCTAGTTGATTGTAGAGATAGTCAAATTGATACGAATGTTTTGAATTATCTGAAAATTGAATTTGTAAAACATTTTTGTTTATTTTGGCTGATTTAACGTATAAATGTTCGTCTATCTCCGCCGCTTCTATTAATAGTTGATTAGTATAATTATCTCTTATCTTGCTGTTCGCACTATGCTCATAAAGCCATTGAGCATTTACTTCATAGTTCTTATTTTTATTTTTGAGATTGATAGTTTTTTTATTATTTTTTACAGAAGTAAAGTTCATTTTAATTAAAATATTTAACTAGAGTTTTTTCAATTGATTTATCAATTTCCTTACTCTTTATATTATAACCTAAATCTGAAAAACTAGTTACAAATTTGCTACTCATTCCGCATGGCTTGATACCTTCGTAGTGACTTAAATCTGGATTTATATTTATTGAAAAACCATGGTAAGTAACCCATTTTTTTACCTTTAGACCGATACTGGCAATTTTATAGAGTTGACCATTATCCTTTTTAACGAATACTCCATGATGATCAGGTATTGCTTCTGCATCAATGTGAAAATTACTTAAAATTTCTATGATCAATTTTTCAAGTTGGTTTACAAAAAACTTAATGTCTTTTTTTCTATTATTTAAATTGATCATAAGGTAGACAACTCTTTGTCCAGGGCCATGATAAGTATATTTTCCTCCCCGATTAGTCTTAATTACAGGTATTTTATTATTATTAAGAAGGTCACTTTTATGATCAGTAGATCCTGATGTATATATTGCTGGATGACTTAAGAGCCAAACTAGTTCGTCATTCTGGTTTTTAATTATTTCATTCACTCTATTTTCCATATTTAAGACTTTTTAAGTAGTCTTGAGCTGAATTATCGATCTTAATTTCCATGTTTTTCTGGATAATAACCTAAATTGATGTACATGTTTTTATTATGAATAATATTGTAAATGAACCTCCTCAAAATGAGAATATTACATTTAATAATCAATTAATTAATGATGTAATAAATTTTTGCAATAACAAAGAAAAAGATAAACTAACCAATATTATATCTCCTCTTCATCCAGCAGATTTGGCTGATCTCTTTACTTTTCTTAGTAAAGAGCAACGATCTTACATTCTTAATAATCTTAGTGAAGACCGCTATACAGATGTTCTTGCTGAGCTAGATGACACTATTATTGATGAAACAGTTCAAGAATTAGAGGATACTAAAGTAGTTCGCTCCATTAGTGAGATGGAGACAGATGATGCAATTAACCTCATTGAGTCTTTGGAGCCAGCAGCTCAAAAGAAAATTTTAGACCAAGTAAACCCCACAGAAAGAGAAATTTTACAAGAAAGTCTTAATTACCCTGAAGATACTGCTGGAAGAAGAATGCAAAAAGAATTTGTATCAATGCCAGGCTTTTGGACAGTAGGGCAGGCTATTGATCATTTAAGAGAACAAATTGACTTACCCGATGAATTCTATGAACTTTTTATTGTTGACCCGAGTAATAAACCGTTGGGGAGCGCTTCAGTTTCTAAAGTTCTGAAGTCACGTAGAGATACAAAATTAAATGAAATTTTAGAAGAAAACCCAAAATTTGTTAAGGCATCTATGGATCAAGAAGAAGTAGCACTTTTCTTTGAGCAATACTCTTTGGTGTCAGCTGGAGTTGTCGATGACCAAAATAGATTAATTGGAAGAATTACGGCAGATGATATTGTGTGGGTTGTTCAAGAAGAAGCAGAAGAAGATATTTTGAGGTTGGGGGGTGTTTCAGAAAGTGAGATGAACCAATCCATTGGAAGATCAACGAGGCGACGATTTATATGGTTATTTCTAAATTTATTAACCGCAATTCTTGCATCTTATGTAATAAGTCTGTTTGATGCCAGTATTGAGAAAATGGTAGCATTGGCGATTTTAATGCCAATTGTTGCATCAATGGGTGGTAATGCAGGAACACAAACGTTAACACTAACCGTGAGAGCTATCGCAACTAAAGAATTAGTAGATAACAATAGAAGAAAAGTATTTTTCAAAGAAATTGCAATATCAATATTAAATGGAATTTTATTTGCGATTATAACAGGGCTTGCTGCTTGGATTTGGTTTTCTGATATTAGTTTATCTATAATTGTTGGAGCAGCAATGGTAATAAATATTTTATCTGCAGGTATGTTTGGTTTCCTAATTCCATATATTTTTAATAAAGTTAAAATTGATCCCGCTTTGGCATCAAGTGTGTTTGTAACAACAATAACTGATGTATTTGGATTTTTATCTTTTCTAGGGCTCGCTTCAATTTATTTATTTTAGATTTTTATATTGTCAATTAATCGAGTATTTCCTATTTTAGCCGCAATAAATATTCTTGATTTATCACTTATTTTTTTTCGAACAGAGAGATCATCATTTAATACAGTCAGATAATCAATTTTATCAACACCATGATCTATCAGGACTTTTTTTGTATGATTAAGTATTTTATTAACCTTTAACTTGGCTCTGATCAATGGAGGTAATTTTTTAAGTAATTTGTTGATTTTAATAGCAATTTTAAATTCCCGACCACTTAAGTAGCTATTTCTAGATGAAAGTGGAAGCCCATTTCTATCCCTAACAGTTTTAACACATATTATCCTTGTATTTAATTTTAATGACTCAGTCATTTTTTTAATTACTAAATACTGTTGATAATCTTTTTCACCAAAAAATGCCGCGTCTGGCTGCACTATATCAAAAAGTTTAAGTACAATATTTTTTACACCTGGAAAGTAATTTGGCCTTGATTTACCACATAGTCGTTTCTCAATTGCAAACTGTGGACAATTATGTTTTGTTTTATGGGAGAGAATTTGTTTTTGTATCGGAGTAAAGACAATATCAGCACCGTATTTTTTTAAAACTTTAAGATCATTTTTGAGTGTCCTTGGGTAATCTTTATAATCTTCTTTTGGTCCAAATTGTGTAGGGTTAACAAAAATACTAACTACAACAATTGATTTCAGTTTTTTTGACTCCTTTACTAATTTTAAATGTCCTGCATGTAGAGCTCCCATTGTGGGTGTTAAGTGAATTTTAAAACCATCGCTTCTATATCGATTTAGGATCTTATCGAGATATTTTATACTCTTAACTAATTTCATTATGTATATCTTCAAAAATAATATTATCCGCAAACTTCTTTGACAAATTATACTTTTCCATATTATTAATTGTCCAAGTTAATAGTGGAATATTTTCCTTCCTTATACTTTGAATATTTCTCATACTTATTTTTTCTACATCAACCGCTAAAAAATCAATTCCGAGATGAGAAATCTCTTTAAAATCGATGTTATCATTACTAGTTATTAGGCCTGTTTTATAAAATGGAGCATTGATTTTAAACCATTCACACATTTTATAATCAAATGACTGCAAAGCAATTTCCCCATTGTAAGCTCGAATTATTTCGATTAACCTTTCTTCAATTACAGGATTAAAACCAGATTTTATTTCAATTAAAATAGGTGTTTGGCCATCTACTAAATGCAGCATCTCATCGAGTGATGGTATTTTACAATTTGTGTCTAAAAGCTTTAGTTTTCTTATTTCGTTTGTACTTAGATCATTAATATTAGAATTTATTCCACACATTCTTTTTAAATCGTAATCATGAAATACTATAATTTCTTTGTCCTTAGATAAGACAATATCGCATTCTATTGCAAGGTTGTGTTCCATTGCATTTTCAAATGCTTCCAAAGAATTTTCAATGATTAACTTTTTATCATGAAGCCCTCTATGGGCAATCGGACGATCAAGAAAAGGTTTCATTATTTCAGAATTTCAAATATTGATGCAACTTCAACACTAGCGTTTTTTGGAAGAGAGTTTGCTCCCACCGCAATTCTTGAATGCTTTCCTTTTTCTCCCATAATATCGCAAACAACATCTGATGCACCATTGATGACTAAGGGATGGTCAGAAAATGAATAATCAGCATTTACGTAACCAGCAACATGAATACAATTAAAATCACTAAGTTCACATGAAGGGTTTAGTTGATCTAATATAGACAAAGTATTAAGCATACATATGCGTGATCCATATGATGCCTCCTTAATATCAGTTTCTGATGGAACTTTACCAGTTATAATTTTTTCATCTTTTATAGGAAGTTGCCCAGATACATAAACTAAGTTGCCTATTTTTTTAAAAGGCAAATAATTCCCAAGAGTTACAAGCTTAAATTGCTTATAATCTTGTTCTACTTCGAGTATTTTATCCGCTAATTTCATTAATAAGAAAATTATATATATCTTTCCAACTATATGCACGAAAATCCGCCTCTTTCGGTGAAACTGCAAGTTTAGATAATCGTTCATCAGATATGTAATGAATAGTTTTAGATCTTGATACTTCTTCTTTTACGGAGGATATGTGGGGAGCTAAATCATCTATAAAAAAAACTTTTTCTTTAAAGTCTCTAATTAATTCTTTAATTACCAACCCTTTTGGTCCGTTTCCGGCAATTATTTGAAGATTAAGACCATTCTTTTGAAAACAATGCTTTCTATCATCCAAATATTTGAATGGAATATTAGTCAGCACTAAAATTTGAAAATTAGAGTCCAAAAGTTTATTGATGAAGTGTATTGATCCTTCGACAAAAGTTATATCTTTTGATTCTGTTCGAAAAAAATCGTCTAAATATTCAAGTATAACTTCATTAGATACAACTTCATCAGTTCCTTTTTGTTTTATATTTCCAAAAAGAGCGTATGAAGTTAGGTCGTACCAAAATCCTTTTTTTTCTAAATAAATTTCAAAGCATTTTACGAAATTTAATAAGACTTCATCAGCATCAGTTATAAGC
>QCMV01000015.1 GCA_003213515.1 Pelagibacteraceae bacterium AG-422-N09
CAACCCTGAATAAATTGTGGGCACAAATAGTAAATGAGACAAAAAAAGCAATTGCCCCTGCACTAATACACGAAGAAGGGAATTTACTAAGAAGAATAGTAAGGGATATCTACTCGAAAGAAATGAAGGAAATTTTGGTACAAGGTAATGATGCCTACAAGGAAACAAAAAAATATATGTCTCAAGTTTTACCTGGTAACTCAAAATTCGTAAAATTATATAAAAGTAAAGAGCCACTGTTTACTAAACATAAGATCGAAAAAGAAATAATTAAGATGTTCGATGCTGAAGTAAAACTTAAATCTGGAGGTTACTTAGTAATTAACCCAACTGAAGCATTAGTTGCTATTGATGTAAACTCAGGAGGAGCAACAAAAGAGAGAAACATTGAAAAGACTGCCCTCAAGACAAATTTAGAAGCAGCGATAGAAATAGCAAAGCAAATTAAAATACGTGATCTCTCAGGGTTAATTGTTGTCGATTTCATTGATATGTATGAAATGAGAAATAATCGTCAAGTTGAACGTAAGATTAAAGAGCTTGTCAAAAAAGATCGGGCAAGAACGCAAGTCTCAAGGATAAGTCAATTTGGACTGTTAGAAATGTCACGGCAACGTCTAAGGCAAAGCTTCATTGAATGGAAAACTGAACTTAGCCATCATTCAATAGTTCAGAAATTTTTATACCAGATCAATGAAGAATTAAATAAAAAGAAAACAAAAAAATTGAGTTTAAAAATTAGTCCTTATATTAAAAATCTTATATTAACAAATTTTCAAAAAGAAATAGATAATATTGAATCATCTAGAAAAGTTAAAATTATTTTATTAGGAGATGATTCATTTAAAAATGAAGAAATCATTATTGAAACAAATGAGTCTAAGAATAAAAGCAAGGCAACCAGCGTAAAAAGTAAGACTAAGAAGAACAATGAAAGATCGATCAAAAAAAAGACAATTAAGGAAAAGGGGAAGGACAAAAAGACAGAAAAAGATCAATTGACAAACTCCTCAAAGACAAAAAATAAAAGCCCGAAAGCCACTCTTAAAGAGATTAAGAACAAGAAAACAGGCTGGTGGCAAAAATAATGAAATGTCGTAAATTTTTAATTAAATTTTTTATTATATTTTATTTTCTTTTTTCTCAGTCAAATGCCTTTGAAATTATTAGAGATACTGAATTAGAGCAATTCACTGATGATATCATTTCCATGTTATTACAATCTAATAATCTTGAGTCAGAAGACTTAAAAATTTATTTTGTAAAAAGTGATCAGGTGAATGCATTTGTAACTGGAGGTCAGAATATTTTTATAAATACTGAACTTATTTTGACAGCAAATGACTATAGAGAATACGCCGCTGTTCTTGCACACGAACTAGCTCATATTTTAGGAGGACATATTTTTAATACATCAATTGAAATATCAAATCTATCTAATAAAGCATTGCCAATATACTTGCTCGGTATAATTGGCATGATTGCTGGCGCAACTGATGCTGGGATAGCGGGAGTAATGGTTGGACAAGCAAGTGTAAGTGACAATTTTTCTTATTATTCAAGAACTCAGGAAGCTTCTGCAGATCAAGCTGCCGTAAAGCTCTTATGTAATAATGAAATAAATGGAAAATTTTTAATTGAATTCTTAAAAAAAATTGAGAACGTTAATGAATCTTTTGCCTTAGATGAAAATAATTATAGATCAACGCACCCACTTGTTCAAAATAGAATTGGATGGATCAATTCATCTTTAGAAAATTATAATGATTGTGATTACAATGCAGATAAAATATATCAAAATAAATTTGAGCTGTTAAAAGCTAAATTGCATGGTTTTACGCACCCACATTATGAAACAGAAGCTGTCTATAACTCAACAAATGACGTAGACTTGTACGCTACTGCAGTATCAAACTATTTTCAAGGTAACCATAAAAAATCAATCGAAAATATGAAACGGCTGATTAATAAACATCCATCGAATCCGTTTTACAGTGAACTTTTGGGCGAGATATACTTTGCAAATAATGACTATAAAAGTGCTACTTTTTACCATGAAGCAGCAATTAATAATATTGATAAAGTAAATGACTTATATTACATGATGATGGGTAATTACTTGTTAACCTTCGAGGAAACAAATAAATCAGAAGAAGCTATTTTAAATTTAAAAAAATCATTACTTATCAACTCAGAAAATGCCTACGCATGGTATTTATTGTCTAGAGCATACGCGCAAACTGGATCAATTTCACTGGCTAATTATGCTACTGCTGAACGATATTTTCTAATTGGTGAACGCAAATTATCTTATGAATTTGCGGTTAAAGCATTAAAACAGATTGAGGAGAATTCTCCAGAATGGTATCGATCTAATGATTTAATTGAAATTTTACAGAAAGAAGTTTCAAAAAGATGATGATTAGAAGTATAATATAACGATGAGTAAAAAGTTTATACAGTTTGTCGATGGGCCCAATTTAAATATGCTTGGTGAAAGAGAGCCAGAAATTTATGGATCTATGACTTTGGATGAAGTTCACAAGACTGTTAGGGATTACATCGCTCAAAACTACAAAGAAATTGATGTGAATTTTTTTCAATCTAATTCTGAAGGTGATATTGTAGACTGCATTCAAAAATCAAAAAATACTGCATCTGGACTGATAATCAATGGAGGTGGCTTTTCTCATACCTCAGTAGCAATATTGGATGCACTTTTAACAATAGAAATCCCAAAAATTGAAATTCATTTATCCAATTTATTTAGGAGAGAAGACTTTAGACATCACTCATATATAAGTAAAGGGGTGCACGGAGTTATTTGTGGGTTTGGACCAAATAGCTATGTGCTCGCAGTTGAAGGAATGGTTAAATTAATATAAAAGGATAACGTATGAGTGATAAGTCTAAAAAAAATATCGACCCAAAGCCTATAAAAGATCTAGCAAAAATTCTTGAAGAATTAAATTTAACTGAAGTTTCATATTCAGATGGAGATTTTTCAGTAACAGTTGCGAAAGGTGCTCGCTTACAACCTGTTGATAAAGATATTCCAATTCAAAATAATTCAGAAACACAAGTAAGTGAAGATGATTACAAAAACGATCCAAGGGTAATTAAATCTCCAATGGTTGGAACCGTTTACCTTCAACCAGAGCCGGGCGCTAATAAATTTGTAAATATTGGTGACTCTGTTAAATCAGGTCAAACTATTCTTATTGTTGAAGCTATGAAAACAATGAATCCTATAGAATCTTCACTGCAAGGAAAAGTAATCGAAATTTTAGTTGAAAATGAGCAAGCTGTAGAATTTGGCCAACCATTAATGCTCATAGGGTAATGTTTGACAAGATTCTTATTGCTAACCGAGGTGAAATTGCAGTTAGAATAAATCGAGCCTGCCAAGAGCTTGGAATTTCAACTGTAGCTGTTCACAGTGAAGCAGATAAAGAGTCTATGCATGTCAGGATTGCCGATGAGAGTGTTTGCATTGGGCCTAATCCGGTTAACAAAAGCTATTTAAATGCACATGCCATAATTTCAGCATGTGAAATTACAGGCGCTCAAGCAGTTCATCCAGGATATGGCTTTCTTTCTGAAAATGCTTCATTTGCCAGGATGCTTGAGGATCATAAATTAACTTTTATTGGACCAAAGTATTCTCATATCGAAATGATGGGCGATAAAATTGAGGCTAAAAAAATAATGAAAAAATTTGGTGTGCCAACTGTTCCAGGCTCTGAAGGTGAAGTCAAAAGTGAGTCTGATGCACTAACAGCTAGTGATGAAATAGGATACCCTGTTTTACTTAAAGCCAGTGCTGGAGGTGGTGGCAGAGGGATGAAAATTGTAAATTCTAAAAAAGAATTAAAGGACGCATTGCCAATAATTAAACAAGAGGCGCTTTCTTTTTTTGGAAATGATTCAATATACATTGAAAAATTTATTGATTCACCTCGACATATTGAAGTTCAAGTAATATGCGACACCCATGGCAATTTTCTTCATTTGCATGAAAGAGACTGCTCTGTACAAAGACGTAATCAGAAAGTTGTCGAAGAAGCCCTTGCGCCAAATGTAGATGAGAAAAAAAAACAGAAACTATTTAAGACTTGCGTTGATGCAATGGAAAAGATGGGTTATTTGGGATTGGGTACTCTCGAATTTTTATTCGATGGTAAGGAATTTTATTTCATGGAAATGAATACAAGGCTTCAGGTAGAACACCCTATCACAGAAATGTTAACTAGAGTGGATCTCGTTAGAGAACAAATATGTGTTGCTCACGGAGATAAAATTTTTACAAATCAAGAAAATATTAAACCGCTCGGACATTCAATTGAATGTAGAATAAATGCAGAAAGCTCAAAAGATTTCAAGCCATCTGCTGGCAAAATAGAAATGTATCATCCTCCCGCAGGTAACGGAATTAGACTAGATACCTTTATTTATTCAGGTTATAAAGTTCCGCACTATTATGATAATTTATTGGCAAAGTTAATCTCTACTGGTAGAACAAGAAATCATGCAATCAAGCGCGCATTGAGGTCACTTAATGAAATTGTAATTGACGGAATTGATACTAACATTGAGCTTCATAAAAAAATACTATCTTCTCCTGAGTTTAAGAATGGAGGAGTGGCTATAAATTGGTTAGAAAATAATATTGAGAATCTATAGTTTATTGCAATCATCTACCCAGAGATCATATATTGGGTGTTCCATTGATGAGATTGATGGCAGAGATTTTATCATCCACCCGTTAAATATTTTTTTCGTCGTTTTCTCGTTATAAATATTCAAATACACTGCTGTTTCTGCTTTTTCTAATGGCTTACTATTATAGCAATCGATCACATAAATTTTTAATTCTTCATAAAGATAGTTTTCTTTCAATTTGATATCTATGGTTTTAACTTCTGCTGTAATTTTGTTTAATAAACTGACGGTAGCGAACGACTCTTCAAAATTTTTATTTTTGCTCTGAATAAAATCTTTATCATTTAAATCATTTTCAATGTTTTGATCTAAAACTTCATCTTCATAGGTGGGTTCAAGTTCATTTAGATTTATCAATGGTAGATCTTCAATGTTTTGAGCAAAGAGATTAGAAAGCAATAATAAACTCAAAAATAATATATCAAATATTATTTTAATCTTTTGGACTCCATTTTTTATAATCATCATTTTTAGTAACTGACTTTATTTCTTTTTTACTATTTTCTGGGTCATAGGCAGCATCAGTGCCTGTTAAATTCGGTACATGGTTTATCTGCCAATCATGTTTTTCAGATTCTGATGGTTTTGATAATGAAGTGTATCTAAGCCAGTTGTTCCATTCCGGGTTAACAAGAGTTGACTCAATTATGCTGCTGTAAATAACCCACCTCTTAGTATCTTTTTTATTTTTATAATATTTATTACCCTGATCATCAGTTCCGACCAAAACTCCATTAAAATATGACCAAATTCTGGTGCCTATGGTCTTTCCGTTCCACCAAGTAAATATCTCTCTCAACATGATTATTTATGAATTATTAAGCTTAAAATTAACAGTTTTTTCAACAATTAGTGAATTATCTTGAATAGATAAAACACTGAAAATATTGACTTTTTTTAATTTTGATAACATTTTCTATACCTTATATAGTGGTTTTCAATTTTTTTTACACAATATGTTGACTTCATTTTTCAAATAATAAATTATCAATAATCTAGAAAGTTACTCATTTAGCATTCTGGCACAATTTACGGTCGAGACCATTAAATTATTGATATTGGTTTTTTTATAAGCTCGTCTGTTGCAATGACTATATTTTAGAAGGGAAAATAATGAAAATAAATAGAGAATTTACAATTGCTAATCAATCGCCATACGAAAGTATAAATTTTAAAAAGGTTTCAAGTGAAATAGTCAATCCTGATGGATCTCTTGTATTTAAATTAGAAAATTTTGAGGTTCCAGAACAATGGAGTCAAGTTGCTAGTGATATTCTCTCTCAGAAATATTTTAGAAAAGCTGGTGTTCCGTCAAAACTAAAACGAACAGATGAAAAAAATATTCCATCATGGCTTGCCCCAAGAATTGCTGATGATAGTGACGGAGAAGTAAGTTATTCGTCCGAGACAAGCTCGCAGCAAGTTTTTGATAGACTTGCAGGAGCGTGGACATATTGGGGATGGAAAGGTGGTTATTTTTCATCAGAAGATGATGCCAAAGCTTTTTTTGATGAAGTTCGTTATATGCTTGCTAATCAAATGGTTGCACCAAACAGTCCTCAATGGTTTAACACGGGATTAAATTGGGCCTATGGAATTGATGGTCCTTCTCAAGGGCATTTTTATGTGGACCATGAAACTGGAAAGCTAACTAGATCTTCAAGTTCTTACGAGAGACCTCAACCACACGCATGCTTCATTCAGAGTATAGATGATGATTTAGTGAACGATGGTGGTATTATGGATTTATGGGTCCGTGAAGCGAGACTCTTTAAGTATGGATCAGGAACTGGAACAAACTTCTCAAATCTAAGAGGCTCTTCAGAAGGTTTGTCTGGCGGAGGAAAATCATCTGGACTGATGAGTTTTCTTAAAATTGGTGATAGAGCTGCGGGGGCAATTAAATCAGGTGGTACAACTAGAAGAGCTGCAAAGATGGTTGTAGTAGATATAGATCATCCTGATATTGAAGAATTTATTAAATGGAAAGTTACAGAAGAACAAAAAGTTGCATCCATTGTTACTGGATCAAAAATATGTTCAAAACATCTTAAAAGTATTATGAATGCCTGCCATAACTGCGAAGCTGATGGTGAAAGTTGTTTTGAACCTGCAAAAAACCCAGCTTTAAAAAGAGAAATTATTGCTGCAAGAAAAAATGAAGTTCCTGAAAATTATATTCAAAGGATTATACATTTTGCAAAGCAAGGATATAAATCTATAGAATTTGAGACTTATAATACAGATTGGGACTCAGAAGCTTATGTTACGGTTTCTGGTCAGAATTCAAATAATTCAGTTCGAGTTACTGACGATTTTTTAAATGCTGTAATTGAAGACAAAGATTGGAACTTAATTAATAGAATTGAAAATTCAGTGAGTAAAACAGTAAAGGCAAAAGACCTTTGGGATCAAGTTGGATATTCTGCTTGGGCCTGTGCTGATCCTGGTATTCAGTTCCATACGACAATTAATGATTGGCACACATGCCCAGAAAGTGGGGAAATTAGAGCTTCAAACCCTTGCTCTGAGTATATGTTCTTAGACAATACAGCCTGCAACTTAGCATCTCTAAATCTAATGACATTTATGGATGATAACAAATGTTTAAACACTGATTTGTTCAAACATGCAGTAAGAATATGGACATTAATCTTGGAAATTTCAGTCATGATGGCTCAATTTCCGTCAAAAGAAATAGCGAAACTCTCCTATGAATACAGGACACTTGGTCTTGGATATGCGAATTTAGGAGGCTACCTAATGTCTAAAGGTGTAGCCTACGATAGTGAAGAAGGAAGGGCAAATTGTGCAGCCATAACGGCTTTAATGACTGGCATATCTTATGCAACTTCAGCTGAAGTTGCATCCGAACAAGGCCCCTTCCCCGGATATCAACAAAACTCTAAAAATATGCTTCGTGTTATGAGAAATCATAGAAGAGCCGCATATGGTAAGACTGATGAGTATGAAGGTTTACATATTAATCCTGTGCCATTTATAGTTGAAGATTTAAGAGATACGAACTTAGGAATGGAAGCGCAAAGTGCATGGGATCAAGCTTATGAGAATGGTCAAAAGTTTGGTTTTAGAAATGCACAAACAACAGTAATTGCGCCAACTGGAACCATTGGTCTTGTAATGGACTGTGATACAACAGGTATCGAACCTGATTTTGCAATGGTCAAATTCAAGAAACTTGCTGGAGGTGGTTACTTCAAGATTATAAATAGAACGGTTCCAGAAGCATTAAGGCAACTTCAATACACAGAGGATGAAATTGAAGAAACAATTAATTATGCCGTTGGTCACGGTACGCTTAACAATGCGCCCGCTATAAATCACGAGACTCTAAAAGAAAAAGGCTTTGAAGAGGAACAAATCGAACTTCTTGAACAAAATTTAAAGAATGTTTTTGATATTCGATTTTCTTTCAATTCATATACTCTCGGGATGGAATTCTGTAAAGATAAGCTGAATTTTTCAGAAGAACAGCTTACTGACATGAATTTCAATATGCTAACTGCTTTAGGTTTTACAAATGATGAAATCGATGAAGCAAATACCTTTTGCTGCGGCACCATGACCTTAGAGGGCTCGCCGCATATCAAAGATGATCATTTGGCTGTATTCGATTGCGCTAATCCTTGCGGTAGGATCGGCAAAAGATATTTATCTGTAGAAAGTCATATACGCATGATGGCAGCGGCTCAGCCTTTTATATCAGGAGCTATATCAAAAACGATCAACATGCCTGCAGAATCTGATGTGAAAGATTGTAATGAAGCTTATTTACTGTCATGGAAACTCGGCACAAAAGCAAACGCTCTCTATCGTGATGGCTCAAAATTAAGTCAACCACTTGCATCAAAACTTGTTGATGAGGATGTCGAAGAAGAAATAGAACAACCGGATAACCAAATTGATAGAACAATTGCTGTTGCTAAAGAGGCCATGAATTCTGTTGTATACGGTTCAAGAAATAAAGTTCCTGATAGAAGAAAAGGATACATTCAAAAAGCTATTGTAGGAGGTCATAAAGTTTATCTCCATACCGGAGAATATGAGGATGGTAGCTTGGGTGAAATCTTTATTGATATGCATAAAGAAGGAGCTTTCCTGAGGAGTCTGATGAATAATTTTGCAATCGCAATATCAATTGGTCTTCAATATGGAGTTCCACTAGAAGAGTATGTGGAAGCTTATACTTTTACTAGATTTGACCCTGCTGGGGTAGTACAAGGTAATAATAGAATTAAAAATGCAACATCTATTTTAGATTACGTGTTCAGAGAACTTGCTGTTTCTTACTTAGGCAGAAATGATTTGGCGCATGCTGATAATACAGATGTTGACTTCTCACTTGGAACAGGAGCTGAGGAGGGAACATTAAAAAACAATGAAATCCCTTGGAAGCTTGTTAAAAAAGTTTCAAGCCAAGGTTACTTACGAGGCCAAGACGGACTTTCGGTAGTTAGTTCAAACGGAAGCATGGAGACTGTGTCTGAACAAGCACCGATTAGTGCTGCGGTAAGCGCAGGTTCTACATCCGATCAATCAATGAGTAGAATTCAAGCTGCAAGAATGATGGGCTATGAAGGTGATGCTTGTCCAGAGTGTGGTTCTTTTACTCTTGTTAGAAATGGTACTTGCCTAAAATGCGATACATGTGGTGCCACAACTGGCTGCTCATAGTTTATTCTTCAGTTGGTTTAATTTCTAAATTCAACTCATCAAGTGTAGTCTTATCGACTTCAGCAGGGGCTAGCATCATCAGATCCTGGGCCTGTTGATTCATTGGGAACAATATTACCTCACGAATATTTTTTTCTTGAGCAAGTAGCATCACTATTCTGTCTATTCCTGGTGCAATGCCACCATGAGGGGGTACGCCATAGGTAAAAGCATTTATCATGCCTCCAAATTTTTCATGTACTTGATCTTTGTTATAGCCAGCTATTTCAAAGGCTTTATACATAATCTCCGGAACATGATTTCGTATAGCGCCTGATGATAGCTCTACGCCATTACAAACAATATCGTATTGATAACCCAAAACATTTAAGGGATCTTTATTATTTAACGCCTCCAATCCCCCTTGTGGCATTGAGAAAGGATTATGACTAAAATCAATTTTTCCAGTTTCTTTATCTTTTTCATACATTGGAAAATCGACAATCCAACAAAACTTAAATACTCCCTTTTCAACTAGATCCAAATCGATTGCAATTTTATCTCTGGCTGCAGCAGCAATGTCATAAACTTCTTTGCCTTTAGCGCATGCGAAGAAAATTGAGTCTCCGGCCTTAAGACCTGATTTATTTAATATCATTTCTTGAATTTCAGAGGGTATAAATTTTGCAATAGGACCTTTTCCTTCTAAGCCGGAAGAGCTTTCATCAAAAACAATATAACCTAAACCAGCAGCATTCATTTCTTTTCTTGCCCAATTATTAAGATTATCAAAAAAACTTCTAGGTTTTTGACTTGAGTCAGGAGCTGGTATTCCAATAACTTCGCCCCCTTCTTTTATAATTTTTTTAAATGCACTAAATTCAACTTTGTCATCATTAAATTCCTTCGTTAAATTAGAGAGATTGATTGGATTTCTAAGGTCAGGTTTGTCTGTTCCATACTTGCTCATAGCATCGGCATATGTAATTCTTGGAAAAGGTGCTTCTGTAACATTAAAATCAGAAAAGGTTGTAAATACAGAATGTAAAATGGGTTCAATGGCGTTAAATACATCGTCTTGCTCAACAAACGCCATTTCCATGTCTAATTGATAAAATTCGCCAGGACTTCTATCTGCTCTTGCGTCCTCATCTCTAAAACAAGGGGCTATTTGAAAATATTTATCAAATCCTCCCGCCATAATTAATTGCTTAAACTGCTGTGGGGCTTGAGGAAGAGCATAAAATTTTCCTGGATGAATTCTGCTTGGTACTAAATAATCTCTAGCTCCTTCTGGACTAGAAGCTGTAAGTATTGGTGTTTGCATTTCCAAAAAACCAGCTTCAGACATAAGCTTTCTTATGTGGGAAATAATTGAGGATCTTAGAATAATATTTTTGTGCAATTCCTCTCTTCGAATATCAAGAAATCGGTACTTTAATCTAATTTCTTCTGGATAGTCATTTTCCCCAAAAACTGGCATAGGCAACTCCTTTGCCTCAGATAACAATTCTACACTATCAACTGCAATTTCAATGGTACCCGTATTTAGTGATTTATTAATTGTGTCAGGCTCTCTTTCTACAACGTTACCATCAATTTTAATAACAGACTCAACTCTTAAGCTGTCTACTAAGTTTAGTAATTTAGTATTAGTTTTCTCAATTACACATTGAGTAACACCATAATGATCCCTTAGGTCAACAAACAGAACATTACCGTGATCTCTTTTCCTATTAATCCACCCAGCCAATGATACTTTAGAACCAGCATCCTCTAATCTAAGCTGGTTACAATTGTGTGTTCTATATTTATTCATACTTTTAGTTAAGGATCATATATAGTTTGATTTATGAAAATAGTCCAAGATAATAAATCCCTCGAGAAGCTATGTAAATTATTGAATAATTATAAAATTATCTTCCTAGATACCGAATTTAAAAGAGATAATACATATTGGCCAATTTTATGCACTATTCAAATTAAAACTCAAAGAAAAGAATTTTTAATTGATATGTTATCAGAGAAAACAATGAACTTCGAAAATTTTAGAAAAATACTTACATCAAAAAAAATATTGAAAGTTATCCACTCTGCTCGACAAGATATCGAAGTATTAAATTATGCTTTTGAAATAAGTGTTACAAATGTTTTTGATACTCAAATTGCTTATAATTCAATTTATGGAGGACAAACAATTGGATATACTAGTTTAGTAGAAGAACTATTCAAAATTAAACTTTCAAAAAAACATCAAGCTTCTGATTGGACTAAGAGACCTCTATCATCCGAGCAAATAAATTATGCAATTAACGATGTGTATTATTTGCCTAAAATTTTTGAAAACTTATCGCAAAAAATTAAAAAAAGAAATCTCGTAAAAAGAATAAAAAAAATAATTGAAGACCATTTAGATACCAAAGATATCTACAACACAAAAAAATCCTATAAAAGAATAAAAATCAAAAATTTTTCAAAAAATGAAAAAAAACTAATTAAAAAATTTTCAGAATGGAGGGAAAATTATGCCCAAAAAGATGACCTTCCTCGTAATTGGATTGTTTCAGATAAAAACCTTATAAGAGCAAGTAAAAATAGACTAAGGGAATTAAAAAAAGGTAAAAATAAAAATGATCAACGTTTAGAAGTTTTTGCGTGTTATGTTAAATCATTATGTCTCGGATGAGATGTGTTGTTATTTTTGATTTTCTTTGCAAGGATAGAATATTAATTTTTTCAAGGACATTATATAATTTTTGATAATCACGATCTATTCTCTTTAATAAATATTCAACTACGTTTTTGTCAACTTGAACTTGAGCATTACTAAAATATTTCATGATTATGGCTTTTAAGAGATCATCTTCTGGATTTTCGATTTTAGATGAAGCAAAGGATTTAAACCTTGAATTCAAGTCTTTAAGTTTGATTTTAAAATTCGAATTTATATCAACCGTTACTAAAATTGCTTTATTTTGTAAAATTAAACTATTATAAAAATGAAAAAAACCTTCTTCATCTTTTAAATTATGAAAATCGTCTATTGCTACGTTAGTACTAAACGAAATATCATTCCATCTTTGCACATCAAGGCAATTAACTAAATTAGCATTGTTATAGCCTGACCATATATTTAAAAGATGAGTTTTACCTGATTTTTTTTGCCCAAATATTACAGCTGATTTATTGAACCAGTCATGTGGTGATTTTAGTAAAGTTGAAACATTAAAATTACTTTTACTAATATAAAAATCCTCAGGATCATAAGTTTCTATATTTTTTAAATTAAAGATTAATTGTCCTTTTTCCATTTAGCTTATGTTTTTTAACCAAAAATTTATATAATTTACCAAAGATATCAGAGTGCATATCAATACGATAATAATCAATACTTCGTTTAACATTAATGCATTGAAATATTTCTCATATCCGTTGATATTGCTAAGCATGGTCGTAATAACAAGACAAAACTGAAAGCACGTATTAAACTTACTGATTCTAGTAGGTTTAACTTCAATTTTTTTACCAACCAAAAAAGTGACTGCAAATGACCCCAAAATAATTATATCTCTTGAAATTACTATTATGATTATGAACACAGGTAATAGTTCAAGATTTCCAATGAGTATAAAAATCGAAATTACGAATGCTTTATCGGCAATTGCATCTAAATATGAACCTAGTTCACTTTGAACTTTAAAATATCTTGCGATAAATCCATCTAAAAAATCACTTACTGCAATTATAAGAGTAAATAAAGCTGCATAAATATATAATTCTTCCAAAAGAAACCACGCAACAAATGGAATAGTAACCAAACGGTAAATTGATATAAAATTTGGCAAATTTTTAATCATCTAATGAAATTCTATAATATGGTCCAAGATTTACTGCATTAATTTTATTTTGAGAGAGCAGAAGAACAAACTTATCTCCATTTCCTAAAAAATCTACATACCCCTCAACCTTATCCGTAGTAAATAAAGATGGCTTATATTTTTCTAAAAGCCTTACTGATTGCAGTCGATTTTGTAACTCAACCCAATCAGAAATATTTTCGATATCGTAAACAAACTTAAATCTATAAACCTCATCGGATTGTTTTGTTAGTTCAATCCATGTAAGTAAAAGCTCATTTTTTATATCGTCAATTAATGAGGAAAAAATATCATCCCTAAATAAAGAATAATCAGTCAAATAACTCTTTCTAATTATCTTTTCTTTTTGATTCAAATTAAACTTAATTATTAAATCAAATCTAAGCTCATTTAATTTTTCATAGATAGGGCTACACCATATTAATATTATGTCATTTTCATCATTTAAATTATTTCCTTCTATGTCTTTATTTTCCAAAAAATTAGATAAATCGGTATTGCCCATTTCAGTCTGTGAAAAGGTATTTATATCTAAGTTTATTTTATTACCTATATTTTTAATTTTTTTCCATTCAGTGTTCCACAAATTAAAAAGAATAAAAAATTGATTAGAATTAGAAAATGCTACATTGACCGTGATATTTTGAGAACTTACCTCAGAAAATGTCAAGGAATTCGATTTGTAGAATTCTTTGATACGAAATGGACTAAAATATATATTAAATTCGCCAAGGTAAGTTTCTGTAGAAATTTTTTCATCAACAAACTCAATGCTTTCTACAAAATAAGAAATATCAATATCTTTTAATTTGCTTAATTTTTTATAATCCTCTGGAGTAAGAAGTTTAACTGAAACTCTTTTAAAGGCAATTTCTTCAGCTTTGGATATAGCAGTATTTCTAATATCAGTCTCATTTGAAAATGATAAATTTACCTTAATGCCAGATGATGAAAAAAAATCTACATTTTCATTAGCGAGACAGGAATTAATAAGAGCAAATAAAAAAACAATCACAAAGCTTATTTGCTTAGTATTGGAATTAAAAATCATATATAAGAAATCTAAATGAAGAAGCTATCATACTCAAGTTCAGGCGTAAGCATAAATGAAGGAAATAAATTTGTATCTGAAATTAAAAATATAATTCGTGAAGACAAAAATCTTAAAAAATCCAATATTGGTGGTTTTTCCGGTCAATATATTCTTGATCCAAAAATAAAAAGACCAATTCTTGTTGGTGCAACCGATGGAGTTGGAACAAAAATTGAGATTGCCCGCATGATGAGAAACTATAAGACAATTGGCATTGATCTAGTTGCCATGTGCGTGAATGACTTAATAGTTGATAAGGCTAAACCTCTTTTTTTCTTAGACTATATTTCAACTGGAAAATTAGACATATCTAAAGGTAAAGAAATTATAAGAGGTATTATTGAGGGATGTAAAATATCCAATTGTTCACTGCTAGGTGGAGAAACAGCTGAACATCCAGAGGTTGATTCAAACGATAAGTATGATCTTGCTGGATTTTGTGTAGGAGTTAAGAGTGGAGTAGTCAGAGCAAGTCCAAAATTAAAAGAAAATGATCTTATTGTAGGAATTTCATCATCAGGTCTTCACTCTAATGGATATTCTCTTGTTAGAAAGATAATCAAAGAAAACAAAATAAAATTAAATAAGAAGATAGAAAAAAATAAAACCATTGGTGAACTATTGCTCAAGCCTACAGAAATATACGTAAGTCCAATACTTGAAATGTACAAAAAAAAAATAATAAAAACATGCGCTCATATTACTGGTGGAGGAATAACAGAAAATTTACCAAGGTCATTAAATAAAAATGTTTCAGCAAAAATAAATCTAGAAACCTTTAATTTGCCAAAAATATTTAAATGGATACAAAGTTTTGGGGTAACTCAAAATGAAATGTTAAAAACATTTAATTGCGGATATGGTATGATAGTAATCTTGGATAGAACAAAGTTAAATCAATTTGAAAAATCAATTAAAAGTCATAAACTTAAATACAGTATTATTGGTAATTTAGTGAATTCAAAAAAAATAAATAAAAAAGTTAGTTATATTGGCAAATTAAATTTTAATGATTAAATATCCCATAGGTATCTTTATATCTGGACGTGGTTCAAATTTAAAATCGATTGTAGATGCATGTAAAAAACAAGAGTATCCAGCAGAAATAAAAGTTGTTTTTTCAAATAATATGAATGCTCCCGGCTTAAGTTTTGCAAAAGAAAATAATTTAGAGGCAATCACGTTAGACTACCATAATTTTAAAAACACTGAAGAATATGAAGAAAAGATTATCAGTCTATTAAAACCTTATGACCTTAAACTAATTTGTTTAGCAGGATATATGAAAATATTGTCAAAAAAATTAATTGATCATTATCCTAATAAAATTATAAACATTCATCCTTCATTGCTACCAAAATATAAAGGACTTAATACTCACAGACGTGTTCTCGAAAATAATGAAACTAAGACAGGTTGTACAGTGCACTATGTAAATCAGGAAATGGATGGAGGAGAAGTTATTTTACAGAGAGAAGTAGATATAAATGTTGAGGATACTGAAAGTTCTATTGCTCTGAGAGTTCTAAAAGAAGAACATATAATTTACCCCGAAGCTATTAAGTTAGTGCTTACGAAATGATATCTGCTTCATCAAAAAAGTGATTTATTTCGATTTCAGCATTTTCAGGACTGTCTGATCCATGCACAGAATTTTTTTCAAGAGATAAGGCAAATTTTTTTCTAATCGTTCCCTCATCAGCTTCTTCTGGATTAGTTGCCCCCATTATTTCTCTATTCCTTTGAATTGCATTTTCTCCCTCAAGGACCTGTACTACGATCGGCCCTGAACACATAAAATCGCACAAATTTTGGAAAAAAGGCTTGTCAGAATGCACCCCATAAAAAGAAGCTGCTTTATTTTGGTCTAATAGAATCCTTTTAGACGCAACTATTCTTAGGCCAGCAGATTCAAGCATGGCTGTAATTTCACCAATTTTATTTCGCTCAACGGCATCTGGTTTTATTATCGAAAAAGTTCTCTCAATTGCCATTATTTACCCTCATAATATTTAGAGACAAATCTATTTAAAAGCTTAACACCAAAAGCTGTTGCACCCTTTGGCGAAGTTGGCAATGGTTGCTTAGTCCATGTAGTTCCAGCAATATCAAGGTGTGCCCACGGAACTTTATTTACAAATCTCTGCAAGAATTGTGCTGCAGTGATAGAACCTGGACCTCTTCCATTTGTAATATTTTGCATATCTGCAATAGGTGAATTTAACATTTTGTCATACCTATCATTGAGGGGAAGTCTCCACAATTTCTCTCCCTCAATATCTCCAGCTTCTGCTAGTTGCTTGCTTACTTTATCACTATTTGAGAAAAGTCCTGCATATTCATCACCTAATGCAACGATTATAGCTCCAGTTAATGTTGCAAGGTCAACCATAAGCTCTGGCTTATACTGCTCTTGCGTGTACCATAGAGCATCAGCAAGAACTAATCTTCCTTCTGCATCTGTATTTAATACCTCTATCGTTTGACCTGAATAAGACTTAACTACATCACTCGGTCTTTGAGCTTTGCTACCAATATGATTTTCAACTAAGCCAACAACACCAATTACATTGGCTTTTGCCTTTCTTAATGCAAGGGCTTTCATTAAACCAATTACAACTCCTGAGCCACCCATATCATATTTCATTTCTTCCATACCATTTGAGGGTTTTAATGATACGCCTCCAGTGTCAAATGAAACACCTTTACCAATAAATGCTATTGGTTTTTTTTTCTTATTTCTTGCACCATTCCATTTCATGATAACCAACTGTGACTCATGTATGCTGCCCTGGCCTACACCCAATAAAGATCCCATACCAAGCTTATTCATTTCTTTTTCACCTAATACTTTTACATCAACCCCGTACTCACCAAGTGATTTTGCATATTCAGCGATTTTTGGTGGAGTCATCACATTTGGAGGTTCAGTAACTAAGTTTCTTGTTAAAGTAACACCCTGATGTATTGCACTTATACTTTCATAATTTTTTGCAAGTCGAGTATGCTGTGCTGAATAGATTTTTACTTTTTTCTTTTTAGTTTTGTTATTATTTTTATTTTTTTTGTTATCTTTTTTAGAAAAGTACTTTGTGAAGCTATATGAAGCTAACGACATTCCAAGAATCATTTCGCTTATGGCATTTACTGAACCAACTTTTGATGAAGAAATGCCATCAGGATAAACTATTACAGTAGTTTCCTTATAGAATTTGATGAGAGAATTTAAATGGCCACCTAGGATCTGAAAATCTCTTATTTGATAGTCCTTGAAATTTTTTAATTTAAATACGTATAATTTTGAAAGCTTTAAATTTGCAGGTTGATGTATTATTGAATAATCAAAATTTTTAGAGTTTCTTTCCTGAAATGATATATCTGATTTAATTATGTTTGATATATACTTTTTTGATAGTTGATCTAATTTTTTTCCATAACCTATAAGCCGACACTTATTGTCACAAAATACCACCCCTATTGCATCTTTTTCTTGTCTTAAATTATTAAAATGAATATCCATACGTATATACCTTTAGCAAAATATTGATATAATTGAGAAAATGTCAAGATTTACAACATATGCGATAAGAGAAATCTCTTCAAGTTTTTTATTATTATTAATACTTTTAAGCTCAATTCTTTGGCTTGGTCAAGGACTAAGGCATATTGAACTGTTAACATCCGATAATGTATCCTTTGTTTCATACATCTCTTACATATTACTATTATTCCCAAAAATACTTATTATAACTATTCCAATTTGTCTTTTCTTGTCCGTTTTAGTTAACATCAACAGATTAAGAAATGATAGCGAACTGATTGTACTATGGGCTGCTGGAAAATCAGATCTTGAAAGCCTTTTAAAACCAATTTTCTTACTTGCTTTACTGATATATTTTTTATCTACAATTTTAAGTGTATATATTACTCCATATTCATTAAACGAGATACGGCACAAAATAATTGATATAAGATCATCAGGTGTTCATTCGTCGATTTTGAAAGAAAAAAAGTTTATTTCGCCTGTAGACAATTTAACAATCTTCCTACAAGAAAGAGTTGGTAATAAAATTAATGGTTTACTGATACATGACATAAAAAATCCCGACAGCCCTCAAACATATATCGCTGAGAATGGAGAGTTTATTGAAGAAAATAATAAAAAAATACTTAGATTATTTAATGGAAATATTCAGATCTTTGACAGAAATGAAAGGAAAATATCTGAGGTAGAGTTTCAAACTTATGACCTTAATTTAGCGCCATATAATAAACAAGAAAGCGAACACATTTACCCAGATGAATTATATACATATCAAATTATTAATAATCTCAGTGGCAAGTCTATTAAAGATTTAAATAAATATGAAAAAGAACAATTTGCTCAGCTACATTCAAGAATTGCTAATCCTCTGTATATATTTTGCTTCGCTTTAATACCTCTGATCATTTTAAAATTTTCAAAAAAACCAGGTGATAGTTTTTTGATGCCAATATCTATTGTTTCAATAATTGCATTTATTTTACAAATTACTCAGATCACAATTTCAAATCTTCTAATTGATAAAAGTAATATAGTCTTTATTATTTATATTCTTCCTATTTCTTTTTTATTAATAATTATTTTGGTAATCTTTTTAGATAATTTTGTATTAAAACGATATTTAAATGTTAAATAAAATAAATTTATATATTTTAAAAAAGTTCTTTTACTCTTTTATTCTGACTTTCTTAATCTTTTCAGTGATTTTATTTATTGGAGACTTTGTTGAACAGTTCAGAAAATCTACAGGTAAAAATGTTTCCCTGAGTATAATATTTCAACTTACATTACTTAATTTTCTTAGTCTTATATATTTTACTCTTCCATTGATTGTATTCTGTAGCTCAATTTTAGCTTATCTTGGACTAATAAAAGGATCTGAAAAAATAATAATAAATTCTGTCGGCATATCTAATATAAAAATAACTTTACCTGCGATAACCTTATATATTTTTTTAGGAATTTTTTTTATTACAATCATTAATCCATTAACTGCCTTATTTGACGAAAGATATAGTGAATTAGAATACCGATATATTGACCGGATTGATAAATTTGCATCAATAACGAAGAATGGCCTTTGGTTAAAACAAGATAATCAAGAAACGAATCTATCGAGCGTTTTGTATGCGCGTGAAATAAAAGAACAGGGAAGGTACATAATTGATTTCATGATACTTGAGTATGACGAAAAAGGGTCGTTTCAAGGAAGGTTAGATGGTAAAACTGCAGTGCTTAATAATGAATATTGGATGATGGAAAATATTCAAATTACGCCAAAGTTTGGAATGGCCTATTTTGAAAAATCTCTAAAGTACCAAACAAATATAAAACCTGAAGACATAACAGACAGCCTCTCTTCACCAACCAATATATCAATATGGCGGCTGCTAACCTTTATAAATTTTTTAGAAGGGTTGGGTTATTCTGCAATTGACTTCAAAATGCACTTATATGACTTAATTTTTCTTCCTTTTTTCATGGCTTCCCTATCTCTTTTAGCTTCAGCGCTTGTAAGAAAACTCAAACAAAATGATAGATTTTCTGAAACAATTATTTATTCACTAGTTATTATATTCATAATTTACTTTGTTTCTAATTTGCTAGATGCTCTTGGATCAACATCTCAATTAAACCCAATAATTTCAAAAGCCTCACTTCCTTTAATTGTTACATTTTTTGCAATTTTAATATATCAAAAGGATAATCTTAAAAAAATATTTCAAAATGACTGAACTGTTTAAATTAAAATATTTCTATATCATCTTTTTGTCATTTATCGCACTAACAGTTGTTACTACAAATAAAATCTCTGCTGATCAAAAGATAAGGATTACAGCAGACGAAATGCAAGTAGAACAAGAAGGTCAAATTATAAAAGCAAAAGGAAATGCTGTAGCCCAGAATGGAAAAGGTTTAAAGATGAAATCTGACTCAATGCTTTATGATGAGAAGCAATCTCTTATTAAAGCTGATGGAAATGTAATATTAAATGATAATGATGGTGCTACTTATTTTTTTGAAAAACTTGAAACAGATAATGAGATAAAAAATTTAAAAGGAGTTAATATTAGAGCTAGACTAAATGATGACTCGAGAATAGTTGGTTCAAGACTTGTAAAAAAAGATCACATTACAAGTCTTGAAGAAGCTGAGTATACCCCTTGTTTGGAAAATGATTATCTAATCGAAAACTGCCCTGGATGGAAATTAAAAGCAAACAAAATATTTCAAGATAATAAAACTAAAACAATACATTATGATCATGCACGAATACACTTATTCAATATCCCTGTATTTTATTTGCCCTACTTTTCACACCCAGACCCCTCTGTTAATAAAAGGTCTGGATTTTTAATGCCAACAGTTGAAACCGACCAGAATTTGGGAGATGTATTTTCAGTGCCAATATTTTACAATATTAAAAGTAATTTAGACTTAACATTCACACCAACTATTCATTCTAAAAGTAATAATTTTTATTCACTTAATTACAGGCACCTCAACGATAAAGGCTTATTTAATATTGATACAAGTATAGATGATAATGATGATAATAGTGGCACAAGTAATCACCTATTTTTTGAGGGAAATGTAAGTAATTCATATGGCTCGCTAGATGTATTTTTACAAACTAGTAATAATGATACTTATATGAGAAAAAATAAAATAAACAAACTAACTGTTTTAAGGTCAGGTCTAAGTTTTGAAATGTCTAGTGAAGATCGTTTCTTATCATTAGATACAGTAAGTTATAAACATTTAGCAATACAGGATGGTGAACAATGGGAGTATGTATATCCAAGGGTAATATATAATATTGATAATGTAGAAGATAAAATACTTAATGGCAAACTCTCTATAAATAATCAATTTGATTTTAATAAAGATTTAAATAATAATTATACATCTCTTGCAGCATCTCAAATTAACTGGAACAAAAATATTATTGAAAAAGAAAACGGCCTAGTCTTTGAAAATAAGGCTAATCTAAGAGTTGTTTCAATATCAGTGGACAGCAAAACAACCCAAGACACTGATAATATTAGATTTTACCCACAAATAAGCAGTACAATCAGTTTACCATTAATTAAGACGGCTAAACATTTTAATCAAACGCTAACTCCTATTTTTATGCCAATTATATCGCCGTATAATAATTACACTGATGCTCAAACAATTTCGAATAGTAACCTTTTTTCAACTAACCGAGCCATATCAATAAAAGAATGGGAAAGTGGTCCAAGAATAAATTATGGCATAGAGTGGTTTTTAGATAATAATTTAGACAAAAGCCTAAAATTAACATTTGGTCAGAGTTTTAGGCTAAATAAAAATAACTCAGATACTGCAGAAGAGCTTTCTGATTATTACTTTTCTTCTAATGCTTCTGTAAACAACAATTATATCAATAATACAATTGTCGTAGATAGAAAGGATATTGATGTAAAATCAATAAGTATGAATACATATTCCGAAATATACGATCTTAGGTTTAAAATTGACTATGATTATTCATCGGGAAAATATTCTACAATAAATGAACAGGTTGCTATTGGTGGTGAATATAATTTTAAAAATAATTTTTTTCTTAAATTTACTGGAACAAAAGATGTAGATACAAATAAAAACATAGGGTATCAATATGGAATTCTTTATGAAGATAATTGCCTTGGTATTGATCTAAACTATTATAGAGATTTGACAATTGATAGAGATATAAAAGAAAGTGATGGTTATAGCTTTACTGTCGTATTGAAACCTTTTGGATCAACAAGAAACTATGGAAAAAGTAAAGTTTTTGGCCCATTAATTAATTAGTATGTTGATGAACATTTATAGATCATTGCTGGTTATATTTTTCATTTTTTTATCTTCATATTATGTAATAGCGGAAGATAAGATTGAACATAAAATAGCAGTTCTAGTTAATGAAGATATTATTACATCATATGATATTATTCAGAGATTAAAACTTACAGCAATTATCCAAGGTATCAATTTAAATGCTCAAAATACTCAAATAATTGTAAACAATGTAGTTGATGAATTGATACGTGAAAAAGTGAAACTAAGTAAAATAAATGAATATCAAATAAAAGTTAAAGATGAAGAATACGCAGAATTTGAACTAAATTTTTTTACAAGAAATGAAATTAAACAAGATGAAATATTGAATTTACTTAGAGAAAATAGCATAAATTATCAAGAATTGAAAAAATATTTGATGGGTGAATTGGCCTGGAATAAACTTGTAAATGGTTTATTTTTTAGACTGACTTCGATAAGTGACCTTGAAGTAGATGAATTAATAAGTAAAAATCCAACTTTATCAGTTGAACAGGCTGAAAATCTAGTAATTCAAAGGCAACTGGACTTGCAAAGCAGTAAACTGTTACGCGATATAATGAATGAGGCAACTATTGAATATAAATAGAGCGCTTCCTAAGAAATCATTAGGTCAAAATTTTATTACTGATAATAATTTTCTTTTAAAAATGAATGATCACATTAATTCTTCAAAAAATAACATTATTATTGAAATTGGACCTGGAAAAGGAGCGCTCACAGAATATTTATCAAAAAAGAATTTCAAGAAACTTTTTCTCATTGAAAAAGACATTAATTTAGCTAAACAACTTAGACTAAAGTATAAAAAATTAAAAAATATTTTTATCATTAATGATGATGCATTAACATTTGATTATAGTTCTTTTAAAAATATAAAAGAAACTGTTATCATTTATGGCAACTTACCATTTAATATTTCAACAAAGCTTCTGACTAAATGGATAAGCGATAACGAATGGCCTTCTTTTTTTAATAAAATGGTCTTAATGTTTCAAAAGGAAGTAGCTGATAGGATCATTGCGAGTCATAATAATAAAAAATATGGTCGACTTTCTGTGTTAGTGCAATCAAGGTGCAATGTTAAGAAAATACTTGATGCGCCTGCATCAATATTTTCACCTAAACCAAAAGTTGATGGAGCAGTTATTCAACTTAAACCGATTGATAAATACAGTAAAATTAATTTTAATAACCTTGAAAAGTTATTGGAGGAGTCTTTCAGCAGTAGAAGAAAAAAAATTAAAAATACTTTAAGAAAACACAAAAAATCACTCGCAAAACTTGATATTGATGAAAACTTACGCCCTGAAAACTTATCTGTTTCCAATTACTGCGATCTAGTTAAATTAATTAATTAGATTTTTTCTTTTATTATTTATAATTCTCTCTAACTCATCTACACAAGTTTCTAACTTGTCATTAATTACTATATGATCATAATCATTTCTGTGCCTCATCTCTGTTTCGTACTTATTCATTCTACTCTCAATTGCTTCTTCATTATCGCCAGATGTTATAGCCCGAGATTTAAGTCTTTGATAAATTACATCCTTTGAAGGAGGGATAATAAATATAGAGATGATATTTTTGAATGATGAACTTTTTAATTGCTTAGCTCCTTGCCAATCAATATCAAATAAAACATCTCTCCCATTTTTAAAATGATTAATTATATTTTTATATTGTGAACCATAAAAATTTCCAAATACTTTAGCATGTTCAACATAAGATTTATTTATAATTTTCTTCTTGAACTCTTCCTCTTCAATAAAGTTATAATCTACACCATCGATTTCATTATCTCTAGGTGATCTTGTTGTATCTGATATTGAGAGAGCTATACTTTTATCTCTTTCAATTAACTTGTGACAAACTGAGGTTTTTCCAGCTCCTGATGGAGACGAAATTACAATGATAATTCTTTTATTGTAACTTACTTTCATTAAACTTTTTTAAAATAAGAGAAACATTTGTTCCGCCAAAACCAAATGAGTTAGATAGAACGAAGTTAATATCAGAGTCCATTGCCTTTTCTCTAATAAAATTGATGTTTTTTGCATCAATGACATTTTCTAAATTCAATGTATAAGGTAATTTTTTATTATTTATACATAAAATAGAATATGCTGCTTCAACGCCACCAGCAGCACCTAATAAATGACCAATTTGAGATTTAGTAGAAGAAACATTTATTTTTCTTTTACACTCTTCAAACATTCGCTCAATAGCCAAAACTTCAACTTTGTCCCCTGAAGGTGTCGAGGTCCCATGTGCATTAATATAATCTACTTTTTCTGAATTAATCTTTGCATCATTTAATGCATTTTGCATTGCTCTATATGCCCCATCTCCTGAGGGTTCAGGTAGCGTATAATGATAAGCATCAGACGACATGCCGTATCCTACTATCTCAGCTAATATATTTGCATTACGACTAAGTGCATGCTCCATTTCCTCTAAAATAAGTATTGCAGACCCCTCACCCATTACAAAACCATCGCGTTCAGCATCAAATGGTCGAGATGCTTTTTGCGGATTTTCATTATACTTAGTGCTTAGTGCCTTACACGCAGTAAAACCTTCAATTCCGATTGGACTAATTGTTGCCTCGGTTCCACCAGTCATCATTATATCAGCTTGACCATGTTGAATTAATCTAAAGGACTCTCCTATAGCATGAGCAGATGAGGCGCACGCAGAAACGGTTGAGTAGTTTGGACCTTTAAGATTGTATTTAATAGATAAATAACCTGCCGACATATTTATAATTCTACCGGTTATAAAAAAAGGACTTATTTTTTTTCCATCATTAAAAGACAAAGAAGTTTCTTCAATCCCAGGTAGTCCACCCATGCCAGAACCGATTATACAACCTGAGCGGAATGAATCAGGATCTTCAATGTTCATTAATTTACTTTGCTGGAAAGCTTCTTCACCTGCAGCTAGAGAATATTTTATGAATTCGTCTAACTTTTTTAATTCTTTTTTATCTATCCAATCCTCAGCAACAAATGAACCTGCTGTTTTGCCGTCAGAAGGAACCTCACAAGCAACCTGACACTTATAATTATTGGCATCAAATTTACTAATTTTTTTTGCACCTGATACTCCTGAAATTAAGTTTTTCCAATTAATGTCAGTTCCACAGCCAAGAGGAGTCACTAACCCTATGCCAGTAACTACAACTCTTTTCATCCTTGTAAATTAATTTGACTCTAAATGTGAAATTGCATCACCTACTGTAAGTATTGTCTCAGCCTTCTCATCAGGAATTTCTACGTCAAAAGCTTCCTCAAATGCCATAACCAGCTCTACAGTATCCAGGCTATCTGCACCAAGGTCATCAATAAATTTTGCATCCTCAGTAATCTTCTCCATGTCATCTATGCCAAGATGCTCAGCTATAATTTTTTTTACTTTTTCGGCTACGTCACTCATATGTACTCCTAGGTAAATTTATTCATGTTTATTACGATATGCATCACATTGTCAAGCCACCATTAACATGAAGCACTTGACCAGTAATATACGATGATTCTTCCGAGGAAAGATAATAAACTGCTGACGCTATTTCATCAACATTGCCAATTCTTCCTAGTGGTATTTTTTCCTCCATCATGCTCAGTCTTTTTTTATCCACTGAGTCGAGAATATCAGTCTTAATAAATCCTGGTGCCACGCAATTCACAGTTATTCCTCTTGAAGCGACTTCATTTGCTATAGTCCTTGTTAAGCCCTCAATTGCCGACTTTGAAGCTACGTAATTAGATTGACCAGGATTTCCTATTTTAGCTGCATCAGATGAGATATTTACTATCCTGCCCCACTTTGCTTTGATCATATCTTTAATAACTATCTTGGTAAGTTTATAATTTGAATTTAAATTTATATTTATTACATCGTTCCATTCATCATCTTTCATTCTGAGAAAAAGGTTGTCTTTAGTTATTCCTGCATTGTTAATTAAGATATTTGTACTTCCGTAATATTTATTTGATTCCTCTGCTAGTTTCTTAAGCTGATCATCATCTGAAAGATCACATTGTATACCTTTGAAGCGAGTTTCATATTTTTTTTCAAGAAAACTAAGCTTATCCACATTCGTTCCGGTTGCACAAACATTACACCCATTAACATGGAAGACTTTCACTAGGGATTGCCCTATTCCTCCTGTTGCTCCAGTTATTAATACATTTTTCATAGTTTTATATTATCAAGTTTTTCAAAATCTTCTATCTTGCTTATTGAAATAGCAACAAGATCTTTAGATGCTCTTTTGACTAAATTGGTAAGTACATTACCTGGGCCTATTTCAATAAAATTTTGAACACCATCTTTTATCATATTCTCAACTATTTCTCGCCATCTAACTTTTGATATTATTTGTTCAACCAGTAAATTAGCAATTTCTTTCTCGTTACATACTTTACTAGTCACATTAGAATATAATGGTACGGTAAAGGGATTGAATGAATAATTCGGCATTTCTTCCTTCATTGCTATTGAAGCTTTATTAATTAATTCGCAATGGAATGGTGCGCTCACTGGCAACTTTATAGCTCTTTTTACTCCTAACTCTTTTGCATTTGATGATATGTAATCCACAGCTGAAATTTCACCACTTAAAACAATTTGACCTTTAGAATTATCATTTGCAATAAATATCTTTCCATATTTTTCTGCTTTCAACATTACATTTTCAACATCTTCTTCGGCACAGCCAATCAAAGCGATCATCCCCCCAGTTCCAAGAGGCATACTTTCTTGCATTGCTTTAGATCTGAATTTGAGAAGCTTTACAGAATCTTCAAATCTCAAACCTTGATTAACAACTAATGAACTGTATTCACCAAGAGAATGTCCAGCAACGCAACCATATGATTTTATATTTAAAAGATTTTCATATTTTAATGCCTCAAATATACAAATGCTTGTGGCCATAATTGCGGGCTGAGAATTTTGGGTTTGAAGAAGTTCTTCTTCCTCACCTGAAAAAATTAATTTAGATAAGTTACTGCCAATGGACTCATTTAGCCGTTCGTAAATATCACGTGATACATCATATTTTGAATAGAAATCATGACCCATTTTAACATATTGTGAGCCTTGACCTGGAAAAATTAATGCCGTTTTCATTAAAAAAGAATGCTTGCTTAAAAGATGATTATAGAATATTTATTCCATTTTTAACACCAAATACAAATTATAAATGGCTTTATTTGAACACATTATTATGCTTAGACAAGACCTAAGCTCTTCTGACATTGAGGAAGCAATAAAAGTTCACGAACAAACTCTTGGTGAGCTTGATGGAAATGTTGTCTATAAAGAAAGCTGGGGACTAAGAAGTCTTGCATATCCAATAAAAGAAAACAAAAAAGCATTTTATGAGTTCATGAATATTGAATTGCCACAAGATAAAATTGACACACTTAATACTAAGCTAAACTTAAATGATAAAATCATTCGCTACTTATCAATTAAGGTAAAAGATTTTTGTGAAACACCTACCATAATGGTAAAAAACAAGGATTAACATTGATTGATGGATAAATTTTCAAAAAGTTCGGAAGTGGTATTTGACTATAAAGATGTATCAAGTCTTAAAAGGTTTATTTCAGAAAAGGGAAAAATTACACCAAGAAGAATAAGCTATATTTCCATTAAAAAACAAAAAGACCTTTCTAATGCGATTAAGAGAGCTAGATATCTTGCACTTTTACCCTATACCGGAAAATAATATGCAAATAATTTTGTTAGAAACACTCAATAAACTTGGTAAAGCAGGTGAAGTTGTTAGCGTTAAAGATGGATTTGCAAAAAATTTTTTAATTCCTCAAAAAAAAGCAATTATAGCCAATAAAAAGAATTTGAGTGACCTAAATTCAAAAATGAGTCAAATCAATGAAAATAATATAAAAAAGATTTCTGAGGCAAATAAGCTAAAAGCTAAGTTGGATGGTAAAGAAATTAATATCCAAATGGAAGCAAATGAAGACGGCAATCTTTATGGCAATCTTAGTCCGAGGCAAATCCGTGACAGGCTGATAAATGATTTTTCTATAGATATTGAGCCTGGAAATATTGTTTTAGATAATATAAGTGCCATAGGAAGTCACGATGTCACCTTAAGAATTTATGATGATATAAGCGCTACACTAAAACTAGAGATAATAAAAAAAACCTAAGATTAATTTCGCAGTATTTCAATTATTTAAAAGGCATATTTACAGATATACCTTATCCTCCACTAATATTAACAATATTATATATCTGTTAATATCTTTTTAATTAATTCTGCTGACAGACTAAGCAATTTAATATTATGTAAGCAGAGCTATGTCTACATCATTTCAATTACAGAATAATACTCTAAAGGAGTTACCTCATAATATCGAAGCTGAGCAAGGTATACTTGGGGCAATATTATTAAATAACGAAATTTTCTTCGATGTATCAGAAACTATCAATGTTGAGCATTTTTATGAGCCAGTTCATAAATTAATTTTTGATGTAATTGGCAAAATGATCTCCAAAGGACAAATTGCCACGCCAATTACTCTAAAAAGTTTTTTTGAAGTTGAAAAGAATTTGGAAGAAATTGGAGGTTCGAATTATTTAGTAAGACTTGCAAATTCAGCTGTATCTCTTGATTATGCTAAAAACTATGCTCATATTATTTATAACCTTGCTGTTAGAAGAGGACTCTATGAATTGGGTGGAAAAGTTCAGCATGATGCAATTGAAAGTGAAATTGAAACAAAACCAGAAGATCTCATAGAGGAAGCAGAGAAAAATTTATATCAAATCTCAGAAAAAGGAACGTCTCAAAACCAAATTCAAACATTTCAAACTTCAGTTGAAGAAGCAATTGAATTAGCAAAAAAAGCATTTGAAAAAGATAGTAGCGTTGTTGGAATTTCATCTGATTTCACTGACCTTGATGCCAAACTTGGAGGGTTTCACCCCTCAGATTTAATAATAATTGCAGGAAGACCTTCAATGGGAAAAACCTCACTAGCTACGAACATAGCATTTAATATTGCAAGAAACGCTCACATCTCAAAAGATATGAATG
>QCMV01000016.1 GCA_003213515.1 Pelagibacteraceae bacterium AG-422-N09
CAATTGATTTGTAATCAATAGGTTCGCGGTTCAAGTCCGTGTGGGGGCACCACTTAATTATAAAAACTGCTTCTCATTAATTAATCATTAAGCTCGACTGCGATTGTACCCATCATTCCACCTGTTGTGGTCATGCCTACAACTTTAGCAGCCGCTGCTCTAATTTCATCGATGTTAGCTTTCATTTGTTCTTCGCTACTCCAAATAGTCATCGTTCTAAGTGTTTTTTCGCCCGTGACTGTTGCGCGCATATTAGTTGCTCCATGCTTTTTCATCTCAGGCCAAAAACCTTTCATATTTTCAACGGCATTTTCAACATTTCCGTCAAATTCCCAATCGGTAAAAGATACAAACATTTATTACTCCATATTTTTTAATAATAACTAAATAGTATATCGACCAATTGATTTGCAATCAATAGGTTTGCGGTTCAAGTCCGTGTGGGGGCACCACTAATTTAATCTGTATAACCAGCTATAGATTTTGCAGTAGTACTTTTTTTTATCGATTTATTATCTTTTAAAGTTCCGAAGAAATAATCACCGATCATATTTGTTATACCCCAGTTGTAATTCTCATTATGAAAGTGATGGCTCATATGAGCATCTCTTAATTTTTTACCAATTACTGTAGCAGGTTTATACTCTTTGGAGTGATGAGCTAAATGAATCCATTCATACCATAAGTGGTAAATTAGATGGCCTGTAAAAGGCACCATTGCTGCAGGAAAGCTCCAAAGCAAAAGCGAGTAGAGCAAATATACTTGTACATATGTATAGATTAGATATCTCCAAGGCGCAAATTGCAGTTTGATATTATCAGGATCTTTGTGGTGTCCGTGATGTAATACAATTTGATATCTTCTGTACCAACCTTCTTTTTTTGTAAGCTCTCTATGTAGTTGAAACTTATGTACATACCACTCGTAAAAAGGCGCTAAAATGATTGGTATAAAAAACCAAAATAAATAATCATACATCAGTCCGTTTGAGAGAACGAAGTAAACACCAAAAACTGCCATTATAAAAAAACCATAAATGGTCGAGTGTGAAAAATAATTTCTAAATACGCTTTGCATATATGCATTATATAGGACGGATTTTACTCCGTCCCAATATAAAATTTAGACTATTTTCTCTGGTATTTTGCTGCTTCTTCTGAACCGCTTGTGGCAGAGCCCTCACTATAAGAATGAGCTCCTGTTCCAGCTAGCGCACCATCTTTAATAATAGTGTATTCAGTTCTTTGATCTTCTCCAGCAAAGAAGCATTCAAGAATTTCCCTAACTCCGGCTGCATATCTTGCTTGTGCTGATAGCGAAGTTCCAGAAGTATGTGGCGTCATACCGTGATTTGGCATCGTTCTCCATACATGATCATTTGGAGCTGGTTGTGGGAACCATACGTCGCCAGCATAGCCACTTAATTGACCTGACTCTAATGCAAGAGCAATTGCATCGCGATCACAAATTTTGCCGCGAGCAGTATTTACAATATACGCTCCTTTTTTCATTTTTCCGATCATCTCATCGTTAAAGAGATTTTCAGTTTCAGGGTGAAGTGGACAATTGATTGTAACAACGTCGCATACTGCAACCATTGATTCAACAGAATCGTGGAAGGTCAAATTCAATTCTTTTTCTACTGACTCTGGCAATCTATGTCTATCAAAGTAATGCATATGAACATCAAAGTGTTTAAGTTTTCTTAATGCATCTAAGCCTATTCTTCCAGCTGCAACAGTACCTACGTGCATTCCCTCAAGATCATATGATCTTTGTACTGCGTCAGCAATATTCCATCCACCTTCATTAATAATTCGGTATTGATTATGATAATCTCTTACCAAAGATAAAATCATCATAACAATATGCTCAGCTACTGACCTTGAATTACAGAAAGTGACTTCCATAACATCAATTTTATTGTCCATAGCAGCTTGCAAATCAACATGGTCTGAACCAATACCAGCAGTTATGGCCATTTTTAAATTTTTAGCCATAGCAATACGTTCTTTTGTTAAATAGAACGGAAAGAAAGGTTGAGAAATTACTACATCAGCGTCAACGAGTTCTTTTTCCGCTACGCATCCAGGCGCATCTTTATCATTTGTAACTACCAACGTATGGCCAGCGTCCTCAAGAAATTTTCTTAAACCTAATTCACCAGAGACACATCCAAGCAATTCTCCTGGATTAAAGTCGATCCCTTTTGGTGTTGGTAATGTCTGACCATCTGGATACTTTTCAATTTTTGGCAAAGTTTCCACTGGATAACTTGATGGCATTCCTCCTTTTGGATCATCGTATAAAATGCACAATACTTTCATCTATAACTCCTTATTTATTATGATTAATTAAGAAAAGATGAGTCTAATCGCTCCATCTTTCTTTTGACTGCAGGCCATAGTAAAGCCGCAGCCATTTCTCTTCCCTCACCTTGTTGTCTTGTTGTCTCAATTGATTCCTCTGAGGGGTAGTTCAATTCAAGATTTCCAGAAAGGGCTCTCACTTGATAAGAGCATGCTTTCTCTAAGAAATATATATTTGTAAATGCTTCTGCAACATTTTTACCTAAAGCCAATGTTCCATGATTTCTAAGTATCATTAAACGCGCTTCACCAAGATCTTTTACTAATCGTTCTTTTTCTTCTTCAAAAAGTGCAACTCCCTCATAATCGTGGTATGCAATTTGACTTCTAACTAACATACCTGTTTGTGATAGAGGCAACAAACCATCTTTAAGTGATGCAACTGCTACACCATCATTTGAGTGAAGATGAACAATACAATGTGCATCCTCTCTTTTCTCATGTATTGCACTGTGAATGGTAAAACCTGCAGGATTTATAAAATTATTTGTGTCACTGAGTATTTTTCCCTTTAAGTTAACTTTCACCAAGTTTGATGCAGTTATTTCATCAAATAAAAAACCATAAGGGTTAATTAGGAATTCATCATCAGTCCCAGGAACTTTAGCAGAGATATGTGTGAAAATTAAATCATCCCAACCAAAATATGGGATTGTTCTATAAAATGCCGCTAAGTCTTGTCTCGTTTCCCATTCTTCCTTTGAAACACTATTTTTTACATCAACCATTACTGATCAGTCCTTTTACAGTTTTTAACCATCTATTATATTGTTGATCTGCCTCGTCCAACGAAATAGTAGGTTCAAATTTGCGGTCAGTCTTCCATAATTTCTCGACCTCTGCAACATCTTTGTATACGCCAGATTTCATTCCAGCTAAGTAAGCTGCACCCATAGCTGTCGACTCTTGATTCAAAGGTCTTTCAATTCTTACTTGAGTGATATCCGATAATAATTGCATCATGAGGTTATTTTGAGACATACCTCCATCAACTCGAATAGTAAAATCATTTCTCTTTAATTCCGTGTCGTTAAGTAGGCACTCAAGGAGATCCCTTGTCTGATAACATATTGATTTTAGTGCAGCCATGGCAATATCAGCCTTGGAAGTATCTCGAGTAATTCCTGTAATTTGACCTCTTACATCAGAGTTCCAATAAGGAGCGCCCAAACCAGTAAAAGCAGGAATGAATTGTATTTCGTTAGTGCTATTATTTGCGAGCTCTTCAACCTTGCTTGCATCATTAATGAAATTCATTTCATCACGCATCCATTGAACAACAGTACCCGCGTTGAAGATGCTACCTTCTAAAGCAAAATCCTTTTTATCAAATATATTATAAGCTTTAGTGGACAATAATTTGGACTCGGACTCTATAAATTTATTTCCAGTATTCATTAATAAAAAACAACCTGTGCCGTAAGTCGATTTAACCATTCCTTCCTTGAAACAAGCCTGTCCAATAGTTGCTGCCTGTTGATCACCGGCTACGCCGCCTATCAAAATCTTTTCTCCAAAGAAACTTGAATCTATTGCTCCAAAATCATCAGCACAATTTTTTACATCAGGCAAAATATTTTTGTTAATATTGAAAATATTTAACAATTCATCATCCCAACAATCTTCATTTATATTATAAAGCATTGTTCTTGATGCATTTGTAACATCAGTATAATGACATTCACCTTTTGTAAAATTCCAGATAAGCCATGAGTCAATAGTTCCGACCAACAGATTATTTTCATTCATTACGTTTTTAGCTTCTTCAATATTTTCAATAATCCATTTAATTTTTGTTGCTGAAAAGTAAGGATCAATTATGAGTCCAGTTTTTGATTGTATAAGTTTTGTTAAGTTCTCCTGTCTTAATATCTCACAAAAGTTTTCTGTTCGTCTGTCCTGCCACACAATGGCATTGTAAACTGGCTTTCCTGTTAATTTATTCCATGCAACAACCGTCTCTCTCTGATTCGTAATACCTGCAATATTGAGATCTTTTGGGCTAATATTTGTTTCTTTAATTACAAAATTAATAGCGTCTTGTGTTGTCTTTAAAATTTCTGTTGGATCATGCTCAACCCAGCCATCATTCGGGAAATACTGTTTAAATTCGATGTTTTTTTGACTAATAATATTTCCTTGAATATCTAAAATTAAGGCCCGTGAACTGGTTGTGCCTTGATCTATTGAGAGTAAATACCCATCTAAAGACATAAGAATAAGAATAAATAATTAATTATGTTCAATTAGAGAAGATTTTAGGATAAAGGAATACTTTTTTGTAGGTAAAAAAACAATGAATTTAAGCAAACCAGTTTTTTTGGCTTCTAGCAGTGATGAGGCAAGTTCTCAGAAAAAGATTTTAGAAGACAAGTTTGGCAAGAATGACTTCGATAAAGCTGATGTAATAGTGGTCTTAGGTGGCGATGGATTTATGCTTGAGGCTATAAAATCTCATATGAATGAAAAGTTGCCTATCTTTGGATTAAATTATGGTAGTGTTGGATTTTTAATGAACTCGTCAAATCAAAATGATTTGATAAACAGAATTAACCAATCTCAATCAATTAAAATTTCTCCGTTGATGATGAAAGCGTTGAGTGTCGATGGCTCAATTCATGAAGCGATAGCTATTAACGAAGTCTCATTGCTTAGAGAAACACATCAAGCATCAAAAATAAAAATTTCAGTTGATGGTAAAATAAGATTAGAGGAATTAATTTGTGATGGTGTATTGATTTCTACTCCATCTGGAAGTACGGCTTACAATTTATCTGCTCACGGTCCAATATTACCAATTAATGCAGATGTTCTTGCGTTAACTCCTATAAGTGCTTTTAGACCTAGAAGATGGAAAGGTGCTATACTTAATAATGAGTCAAATGTGAAATTTGAGATTATTGAAAGCAAGAAAAGACCCGTAAGTGTTGTCGCAGATAGTACTGAGTTTAGAGATATCAAATCGGTTGAAGTACATCAAAGTAAAGACCAGGTTGTAGAACTTCTTTTTGATGAGGATCACTCATTCGATGAAAGAATTTTAAACGAGCAATTTAAATTTTAAAAATTAATCAGTAGTTATTACTGCTTGAAATGGTCCACTTCCAAAAGTTAATTGATTAGAACCATCATTGTAAAGTGACATTCCCTCACCGACATTAAATGACATAGTTAATGTTGTTGTTGCTTCAGTAAAATTAACAGCTGAAGCAAATAATAAGCGTCCCATTAATTTATCCACATCGGCATCATTTTCTGCAAGATATCCATTTGTATCTACCAAATAGCCGTCAAGTGATGCTGATGTTCCGTTTAAGTTTTCCGCGGTAGCGGTTGCAGTAAAAGTGTTATCAAAAGTAGTAAGAGTTTCAACGAACTTGCCAGGTGTAATTGCTGATGAACCACAAGTAGAACTTGCTGACGGTCTTACATTCGATGAGCCATACTGCTCGCTTCCTGCAACAGAAGCACAAAATACCCCTGACGTCCCATCTTGTCCTGTTACAGCTTCATCAAATTGCATCGCTTGAGTTATACCAAATGTATTATCAATTAACATAACACCATATGTATATGTTCCGTTTGGTGGTCGTGTCATTGTTCCCGGAACGTCAATTGTTACATTTTGTTGCACCGAAAGCGTTGCCCCCGATGAAAGCTCCCAGTTTTTAAAGCAATTATCTAAGCCCATTGCGGATGAAGTGGTTGGGGCTGTCGGCTGGGAAGTGCATAGATACATTTCATAAGCAATAACTTCGTAAGTATCCGGTGCACTTGCACAATAGCCGTTATCAATTGGCTGAGTTTTATCAAATATACCACCAGTTATAGTACATTCTGTAACATGACTATCTGCAGCTGAAAGTATAATAGATCCAAAGAAAGACAGAATTGATAATAAAAATATTTTTTTAATTCGATAATTCATAATCTAGAAACCACTTGCCTTTACATTTAATGTTGTTGTTACAACTTTTATTTTATTTTCCCGTTTTACTGGTTCATATAATCTCTCAGCAACTGAGACATATTCAAAATAACTTGACGTGTCATTTGAAAAAGTACCACTATTTCCAAGAGGAATAACATAGCTTAGGTTTGCAAATGAACCATCTCCTGTTTTATTGTCATCGATATATCCAATTTCTAAATCGAAGTTATTACCAATTACATTAAGACCGTACTTCTCTCCTTCTAACTCATAGGAACCAGCCGCATTTTCAAATTCAAATAATCCTGCAAATATTCTTGCATTTGCTTTAATTGGTAAATGATAATCAAGACGCAAATCCCATCCGTCCATTGCCTCTTCATCTTTACCTGCTGAAACTTTTTCAATACCAGAAGTAGCGTCATAGATATTGGATCTCAAGTCAAATACACTACTTATAACTTCTAAGCCCGCTCCATTTCTCTGATGTGAGTCATCAAATGCATAGTCAAAAAATAAATTTAATCCAAATATAACCTTATCATCATTAAGAAGAGTTCTATGTCCAAGTCCCAGGTTAATTGTTTGGTCATTGTTGTGAAGGTTCAAAGAGTTTTGGTTAAATATTGCGCTTTTACCATACTCAGAAATCATATTAACATTGGTGAGAGATATCGTTGGCTTTAAATGTTCTTGTACGCCCAAATTTAAATCGAGATACTTCACTCTACTATTTTCGCTCAATAATGATGAAATGCTATTACCAAAACTATTAGCTAAACCATTAAAATATGAGGTAACTCTATTTTCTAAATTAGAGGCATTTGAAATACCTATCAGCAAGAAAATACCTATTATTGAATAAATGTAAGTCCTAAGATTTCTCATCAGCAATATGATAGCAAAATAATGCGTTTATAGCACTGATAAAAATTATCTAATTATTTGGTGGCCTCACCCGGACTCGAACCGGGACGGGAATAAATCCCAAAGGATTTTAAGTCCTTTGCGTCTACCAATTCCGCCATGAGGCCAATACCATGATTTATAGCTCTATGTGTAATTAAGTTCCAGAACTTTGACAATGGATAAAAAAAAGGGGCCCGAAGGCCCCTTCTTTATTATCACTTTGCAGTTAATTAGTTGCTGTCTGATACTGCAGCTACATAAATAGCCATACCAAATGCAATTTTATTAACAAAGTCTGCAAGGTTATAGATTAAGTTCAATGCGCCAGCGTCTACGCCGCCACCGAAATAACCTACAGCATAACCTATTGGATAAATTGCCCATCCGACTGTAACAATTAATCTCAATGCGTTAAATGCAGTCTGACCGGCAGCGTTTCCACTACCAGCACTTGCCTTGCTCGCTTCACCTGCAAAAACCTCGTAGATGATATATAACCATCCAGCCATACCAATTACAAAGGCTAGAGTTACATTCATCGCTCCAGTTTCACCGAGATAACCGAAGACAAGCATAATAATTGATGCAATTAATAGTCTCCAGAAAAGGCTTGAAGCAACAGCAGTCATCGCTGCAAGAATTACATAGAATTCTACGATTTGTAGAGGCACAGTAATCAACCAGTCAATATATCGAAGGACTGTTGGCGAATCACCTGTAGCTACCCATACATCTCTCATGTAGAAATAGTGCCACGCCGCCACACCAGTAACCAAACCAGCAACTGTTAGGGACGTTTTCCATTTAGCAGCTACACGATCTCTTTCAAGAAAGAAGAAAGCGGTAGCGGCAACCATGGCCATAGAGATCAACCAAAACGAAATGGCTACCTGATCTCCGGGATTTAGCATTAATACTTTCATGTTTATTTTCCCCTTAATTTTATAAAATTAGGCAATTATTATTGAGAATCCTTCTTAAGTAAATATTAAAAAAATAATAATAATTAATAAAATCAATTACTTAAAGATTTGTGGATAAAAATTAATAATACTTTGTATCATAATTTTTAACTAATTCCTTTAATTCTGTATCACATTTTGCGAGCTGATCATCGCTCGTTGAACGCATAACAATTGATGTTCCAAATCTATTTTCCTTACTAAATGGATAACTGCCTATTTCAACAGAGCTATATTTTGCCTGAAGGTTAGTCAGTATCTCGGCCACATTGCTTTCGGGGGTAAAAATGTCGACTGATTTAGATTTTACTACATCCCCTTTCTTAAGAAATTGACGAGCTCCTTCCAACATGCCTTGCATAATTCCTGGTATACCTGCCAAAACAAATACATTGCCCATTTTAAATCCTGGCGCTCTGCTAACTGGATTTTCAATGAGCTCTGAGCCAACAGGCATTTTTGTCATCTTCATACGAGCTTCTGTAAGCTCCCCGTCTTTATAATACTCTTTTAATATTGAGAGCGCTCCCTGATTTATTTCCAAATCAACAGAAAATGCTTTAGCGATTGACTCTGATGTGATGTCGTCGTGCGTTGGTCCAATACCGCCAGTGGTAAACACATAGTCGTATGTTTTTCTTAAATGGTTAACTGTCTCAACAATTACATCCTCTTCGTCACGAATTACCCTGACTTCTGTTAATTGAATACCTATTTCGTTCAACCAATTTGCAAGATATGATAGATTCTTATCTTGTGTACGACCTGATAAAATTTCATTACCTATAATAATTAATGATGCTTTCATAATATTATGCCAAACAATTCAAAAAATTTCCTCACTGGTAAATTCATAAAGAGATATAAGAGATTTTTTGTAGATGTTCAACTTGATAGTAAAAAAATTGTCACAGCACATTGTCCTAATACAGGCTCTATGATGGGGCTGCTCGAAAAAGGTAATTTAGTCTATTTAACAGAAGCAGATGACCCTAACCGAAAACTAAAATTCACTCTAGAGGCAATTCAATCTAACGGAGCAATGGTTGGAGTAAATACACATCGAGCTAATCGAATTGTTGAAGAAGCAATAAGTAATGGCAAAATTTCAGAACTAGGAAAAATTGTATCATTCAAAAGAGAAGTTAAGTACGGACACAATTCTAGAATTGACTTTTTAATTCAAACAAAAAAAGAAGAAATATACGTAGAAGTTAAAAATGTTACTTTATCTAGAGATAAATCAATCGCAGAATTTCCTGATGCAGTCACTGAAAGAGGACTAAAACATTTAATTGAGCTATCTGCTCTTACTACCAAATCTATTAGAGCAGTTATGCTTTTCTTAGTCCAACGAGATGATTGCAGTAAGTTTAAGATCGCTGCAGATATTGATAATAAATATGCAGATACTTTTAAGAAGGTTAAAAAAATGGGTGTTGAGCCTTTATGTTATGACTGTTCTTTTGGTCGAAATGGTATAAATGTTAATAAAAAAATAAAGATATTAAATTGAATAACACAATTCATAGCTCTGAAGATTTTGAAGGGATGCGAAAAGCAGGTAATCTTGCAGCATCTACATTGGATCTTCTTGTTGAAAAAGTAAAGCCTGGAATTTCCACTGAAGAGTTAGATAATATTGCATTTGATTATATAATTCGTCATGGAGGCCTTATTGCCCCTTTATTTTATAAGGGTTATCCTAAGTCAGTTTGTACTTCAATTAATCACGTAATATGTCATGGAATTCCTTCATCAAGAATTTTAGAAAATGGAGATATTGTTAATATCGATGTAACAGTGATTGTTGATGGCTGGCATGGCGATACAAGCCGTATGTTTCCTGTTGGAAAAATAAATGCCAAAGCACAAAAATTAATTGATTGCACTTTTCATGCAATGCATGAAGGTATCAATGCTGCTCAACCTGATGCTACATTAGGTGATATTGGCAATGCCATTCAAACATTTGCAGAAAAACAAAACTACAGTGTTGTTCGTGATTTTTGTGGTCACGGATTAGGAAAAGTTTTCCATGAGTTCCCAAACATTCTTCACTACGGGGATAAAGGTAAGGGTGAGAAAATTGAACCAGGAATGTTTTTTACAGTGGAGCCGATGATAAATTTTGGAAAATATGACGTTAGAATGTTGGGCGATGGTTGGACGGCTGTTACAAAAGATAAAAGTTTGTCAGCACAATTTGAGCATAGTATTGGCATTACCAACGATGGTGTAGAAATTTTTACAAAATCACCTGCTGGGCTTGATAAACCGTAAATTAAAGATTAAAAACATATTTATATGATCCCTCGTTATTCTAGAGCCGAGATGACTGACGTTTGGAGCTCTAACTCTAAATTTAAAATATGGCTTGATATTGAGCTCTATGCTTGTGAAGCCATGGAGAAATTAGGAACCGTTCCAAAGGGAACAAGTAAAAAAATTAGATCAAAAGCAAAGATTAATGAAAAGAGAATTGATCAAATTGAAAAAAAAGTGAAACACGATGTAATTGCTTTTTTAACTACAATTTCCGAATACGCGGGTCCACCTGCAAGATTTCTTCACCAAGGTTTAACTTCTTCAGATATTTTAGATACAGCTTTTAATGTTCAACTAAAACAGTCCTCGGTCATTATTGAGAAGGAAATATTAAATTTACTAAAATCATTAAAAAAGATTGCAATTAAACATAAAAACACACCTTGCATTGGAAGAAGTCATGGGATTCATGCCGAACCCACAACCTTTGGAGTTAAAATGGCATCTTTTTATGCAGAATTTCAGAGGAACCATAAGCGTTTTTTAAAAGCAATCGAAGAAATAAATATATGTGCGATTTCAGGTGCAGTTGGCAATTATGCAAATATTGATCCACGTGTTGAACAGTACGTCGCAAAAAAGTTAGGCATGAAAGCAGAAACGATTTCAACTCAAGTAATTCCAAGAGATCGTCACGCAGTATATTTTAACACTCTTGCAGTAATTGCTAGTTCAATTGAACGTTTAGCTACTGAGATAAGACATTTACAAAGAACTGAGGTTTTAGAAGTTGAAGAATTTTTTTCAAAAGGACAAAAAAGGGTCATCAGCGATGCCTCACAAAAGAAATCCAGTTCTGACTGAGAATTTAACTGGACTTGCAAGACTGATTAGAGGTTATACGGTTCCTGCTTTAGAAAATATTACTCTTTGGCATGAAAGAGACATATCACATTCAAGTGTAGAGAGAATAATGGCGCCAGATGCAAATATTATAATCGACTTTGCACTTTCACGAATGAATAATGTGATATCAAATCTTATTGTATATCCAAAAAATATGAAAACTAATTTAGATAGATTAAAAAAATTGCCAATGTCAGAAGGTTTAATGCTGGCAATGACACAAAAAGGTTTATCGCGAGAAAATGCGTACAAGATAGTTCAACGTAATGCAATGGAAGTATGGAAAACGAATACAGATTTCGAGGTAATACTTAACAAAGATGAAGAATTAAAAAAATACCTTAGCAAAAAAGAAATATCAAAAATTTTAGATCTAAAACATGCTGCTCGCAGAACTGACTATATTTTCAAAAAAGTTTTTAAGTAATTTAATTTGAATAGTAAATTGCGACTGCAAATAAACCAAAAATCAGCGCATAAGCTCCTGCATAGTAAAATACGACATAATTAGAACGATCAATCATATCCACCAAAGAAGCTTTCTTTTTATTAATTGATTTTTTCTTCTTTGATTTCTTAACAATCTTTTTTTTGGTAACTTGCTTCTTTTTTTTGGTTACTTTCTTTTTAACGGATTTTTTCTTTTTTTGGGCAAATAGATAATTCATTACAAACTCTTATATATTATCTTTTCCAATAATCTCTTCTTTTGCTTGAAGTAAAAATTGATCCATACTTTGTCTCAGTTCGTCATCTGAAATCGTAATACCCTTATCATCAAAATCTTTTCTGACCTTTCTGAACACATCCATATCCCCGTCTTCTTCAAGATCTGACTTTACAACCTCTGCAAAATACTCTTCAACAGCCGGGCCAGATATGCCTAATTTTTCTGCTGCCCACACACCTAAATACTTATTTCTGCGAGCTAATATTTTAAACTCTAGTTCCTGGTCACGAGCAAACTTACCCTCGAAACCTTTTTTTCTCTCATCAAGTTTTTTCATGATTTTTTGTACTTTTGAATAAATTTAATTTAATTTAAGCACTAATCTTAACAAATATTTTTATTACCTGCAATGAGATCATCTAAAACTTTATATGAAGGTAAGGCTAAAAAAATTATTAAAGGGCCTAAAAAAAATACACTCATTCAAATTTTTAAAGACGATGCTACCGCCTATAATAAAAAGAAACATAAAATTTTTAAAGGCAAAGGCGTACTTAACAATCATATTTCTGCACACATAATGCAGTACCTTAAGTCAAAACGCATCCCAACACATTTTGAAGAAAAGCTGAATGACCGTGAGCAACTTATAAAAAAATGTGAAATTATTCCGATTGAATTTGTTGTTAGAAACATCACTGCGGGCTCTATTGCTAAAAAATTAGGGATTAAAGAAGGATTAAAACTTAAAAAACCTTTACTAGAATATTATTACAAAGAAGACAGTTTGGATGATCCAATGATTTCAAGAGATCACCTTATCACTTTTGGTTGGGCAACAAACTCTGAGCTAAAAAAAATAGATAAAATGTCTCTTCAAATTAATAAGCACTTAAGAAATCTTTTTCTCAAAAAGAACATCATTTTAGTAGATTTTAAAATTGAATTCGGCAGACTCTCATCAAACCCCAAAAAAATTGTATTAGCTGATGAAATAAGTCCTGATTCTTGTCGATTATGGGATAAAAAAACTAATAAGAAACTTGATAAGGATGTGTTCAGAAGAAACCTCGGCAGTTTATTGAGTGCATATGAGGAGGTTGCCTCAAGATTAGGAATCGTGCATTAAAGTCTAATGCTTGCCAAAATTCATATCACATTAAAAAAAGACGTACTTGATCCTCAAGGCTCAGTTATTGCGAATTCACTGAAATCTCTTGGATTCGACAACGTCAATGATGTCAGGCAGGGAAAATTTATAGAACTTGAAATCAACAGTAACAGTAAAGAGGAAGCTGAAAAGCAGTGTAATGATATGTGTGAGAAATTATTGGCTAACTTAGTAATTGAAGACTACTCAGTAGAAATTGAAAATTAAATGAAGACACATGTGATTGTTTTCCCAGGTTCGAACTGTGACAGAGATGTGGCTGTTGCAATTCAAAACATTATTGGCTCTTCACCTGAAATGGTTTGGCACAAAGACTCAACAATAAAACAATCAGATTTGATCGTTATTCCAGGTGGATTTTCTTACGGTGATTATTTACGATGTGGCGCAATGGCGTCAACATCACCTATCATGAAAAGTGTGATTGAAAATGCAAATAAAGGAGTGCCAGTAATGGGCATTTGTAATGGATTTCAAATTCTAATTGAAAGCGGTCTTCTTCAAGGCGCGCTAATAAGGAATAGCAGTTTAAGCTTTATATGTCGCGATATAATAATCAAACCAACAAATACAAAAACCATATTTACTAATAAATCTAAAATTTCGAAAATGCCAATAGCTCACAATGAGGGAAATTACTTTGCTAACAGTAATCAAATAAAAGAAATTGAAGACAACGATCAAATTGCATTTCAATACTGTGACGAAAACGGAGATATCAATGCCCTTTCAAATCCAAATGGTTCAATAAATAATATTGCTGGGGTGTTCAACAAAAGCAAAAATGTACTAGGTATGATGCCTCACCCCGAAAGAGCAGCTGAAAGCATTCATGGATGTGATGATGGAAGAAATATTTTTGAAAGTCTTCTAAGTTAATGACCTCATCCAATTGGCAGTTTGATACAGAAAAATCACTTGTAGAAAGTCACGGTCTTAAGCTTGATGAGTTTGAAAAAATTGTTGAGGGCCTTGGGCGTGAACCTAATCTAACTGAACTTGGAATATTTAGTGCAATGTGGAATGAACATTGCTCCTATAAATCGTCTAAATATTGGCTAAAAAAATTACCAACCTCAGGGGAACGAGTTATCCAAGGACCAGGAGAAAACGCAGGTGTGATTGACATTGATGATGGAGATGTTGCTGTTTTCAAAATGGAAAGTCATAATCATCCTTCATTTCTAGAGCCTTACCAGGGAGCTGCAACTGGTGTAGGTGGTATTTTAAGAGATGTTTTTACTATGGGTGCAAGACCTGTAGCAAATATGAATGCGCTTCGATTTGGAGATCCCAATCATCCAAAAACAAAGCATTTAGTCTCAGGCGTTGTCGGTGGCATCGGAGGTTATGGAAATTGTATTGGAATTCCAACTGTTGGAGGTGAAGTAAACTTTCATCCATCCTACAACGGCAATATATTGGTTAATGCTATGACGGTTGGCATCGCAAAAAAAGATAAAATTTTCTATTCAGCGGCTGCAGGAATAGGAAATCCAGTAGTGTATGTTGGTTCAAAAACAGGTAGAGATGGTATTCATGGTGCAACTATGGCATCAGCAGAATTTGACGATGACTCTGAAGAAAAAAAACCCACTGTTCAAGTTGGTGATCCTTTTACTGAAAAATTGTTACTTGAGGCTTGTCTAGAACTTATGAAAGAGGATGCAATTATAGCAATTCAAGATATGGGAGCAGCAGGTTTAACTTCATCATCTATTGAGATGGCATCCAAAGGAAATGTAGGGATTGATATAAATTTATCAAAGGTTCCTATGCGAGCAGCTAACATGACTGCCTACGAGCTCATGCTATCAGAGAGTCAGGAAAGAATGTTAATGGTTATTCAACCCAAAAAAGAAGAACTTGCCAGAAGCATTTTTAAAAAATGGGATCTTGAATTTGAAATAATTGGTGAAGTTACAGATACAAAAAAATTAATATTACATATGGATGGTGAAGAGCAGGCAAGTATACCAATTAATATTTTGGTAGAGGATGCGCCAGAGTATCAGCGAGACTATATTGTCAATGTCCCTTCTCCCCTAATTAGTTTCGAAAGTAAGGATTTTGAAGATAAAGATATCTTAAGCGATTTATTAAAAATGATCAGCCATCCAAATTTATGCAGCAGAAAATGGATATGGGAACAATATGATCACATGGTCATGGCAGATACAGTTGTACGACCTGGTTCTGATGCAGCTGTTGTCAGAGTGCATGGAACCAACAAAGGAATAGCGATCAGTACAGACTGTTCACCCACATACTGCAGACATAATCCATATGAAGGAGGAAAGCATGCGGTTGTTGAAACTTGGCGTAATATTGTTGCATCCGGAGCTGAACCAATTGCAATTACAGATTGTATGAATTTTGGAAATCCCGAAAAGCCAGAAATCATGGGACAATTTGTAGAATGCATTCGTGGCATGGGAGATGCTTGCAGTAAGCTTAATTATCCTGTCATTTCAGGTAATGTATCACTCTATAATGAAACTAATGGTGAGGGGATTTATCCTACTCCCGCTATTGGTGGAGTTGGACTAATTAGAGATCTATCTAATACAATGACAATAGATCTTAAAAATGAGGGTAATGTTTTATGCCTCATTGGGGAAAGCAATAATCATTTAGGTAATAGTCATTATCTCTCAATCATACAAAATATAGAAGACGGTGGTACCCCGTCAATTAATTTGGATGATGAATTAAAAAATGGAAAATTCATTTTAGATTGCGTCGCTAAGAAATTACTAAAATCTGTTCATGATGTTGGTGAAGGTGGTGTTCTTGTTGCAATTGCTGAAATGTGCATCTCAGGTATGCAAGGTATAAAAATTGATATAACAAAAGATTTTCTTCACGGATTCTTTTTTGGCGAGGATCAAGCTAGGTACCTGGTTGAGGTCTCACAAAATAAACTTGAACAAATAGAAGTTGACGCAAGCAAGAGTGGGGTCAAAATAGAAAGAATTGGAGAAATTGGAGGAACATCTATCTCAATTAATTCAATTGGAGAGATTGAATTATCAAGCTTAATTGACCACCATACAAAATGGTTCAATGAATTTTGACCTAAAGGGCTCAAAATTATTATTGAATAATTATAAAAAGCAGTTAATTCTTCATTCATGACTGATAATGTACAAGATGAAATAAAAAACATTGTTGATCAAAACGATGTAGTTCTCTTCATGAAAGGGACAAAGGATCAGCCTCAATGCGGTTTTTCGAATGCTGTTGTAAATACTCTTTCTTTTATGAACGTAAATTATAAAGATGTAAATATTTTAGAAAGTGACGAACTGAGACAAGGTATAAAAGATTTCACTAACTGGCCTACAATTCCACAACTTTACATTAAGGGCGAGTTTATTGGAGGATGCGATATTATTTTAGACATGCATAAAAGTGGAGAGTTAGCATCAGTTTTTGATACAAAAGGAATTGCGCACGATTAGTCTATTGAAATAAGATATTCGACTGCTCTATTAAATACAATCTTTCCTCGCGCAATTAAACTTTCATGCCATTTCCTATTGTCTGGATTAAATGTACGTAATAAATTATTTCTACTCCAATGTTCCATAATATCCAACGGATCATTGAGTTTATTATTTTGTGTCCATCTATTTTCAGCTCTTAAATTTTTAAAAACTGTTACAGGTCCATAAGTTCCAAACTCTTGTGTAATTGTAAGCCACTTAATAGATGGAAATTCAGCTGAAATTCCAGAGTGAATGTCGCCTGTTACGTGATAGCCTACTCCCTTATTTGGATCCAACGGTGCTATATGACTTCCATATAAATTTTGCAGTAATTCATAATCAACTTCATTAATTTGGTCTGAAATTAAAATAGTATCGTAACCAGATTTACCAAGCCCGGTGTGCAAATCGATACCAAATATCATTTGAGTTTCTTTTAAGTTTTTTCTCAACCAATCAATTAATAATTTAGGACCCTTTTGAATTTTATCTCCTCCATACTGCAGACTGGATGGCCTTGTGTACTGACCTTGAGCAAACCATTGCTTGAAATTAGTGAAACCATATTTCAAAATTAATTTTATTCCATCTATATAAAAAGATAATTCAAATTTTTTTGGTATTGTGTTTGGATTTAAAAATTTATCTATTTTTTTGTAGCCATCGGGCTCACCGCTATGCGTGTTTATAAAATTTCTATTCATATCAACATTGTTTTCATTGACTCTTCGGTGCCAAGCCATACCAAAAGGATTAATGATATGTACAAAATTATGCAATAATCCTCAATTAGTTTTTGATTTTTTAACATATCAATAACTGAAAGTTGTATAGCTGAACCGGCAAAACCCTCAACACCGTGTATACCAGAGGTATATAACAATAATTTTTTACTTGTTAAAGATCCAAGAACTGCGATATCTATTGTAAGATCCTCTCCATCAGGACCTACTAAATCTAATGATAAGCTATCACGTTGAACTTGATGACCCAGTGACTCTAGTTGGTTAACAGACTCATTAAACCGTTTCTTAGCTTCAGTATAAGATTTGGGAAACCAGTGCGATGCACTCATTTTAATATTATCGAGAGTAATACTCGATAACTAGTTTTGGATCCATTTGAGTTGCATATGGAACTTCAGCAAACTGAGGTGTCCTTACAAAAGTAGAAGAACATTTTTTTTCATCAACTGTAATGTATCCTGGGATGTCTCTTTCCTGGCTTTTCATTGACTCAACTACTAATGCCATCTCTTTAGATTTATCTTTGACTTCGACAACATCACCTTCTTTAAGAAGACAGCTTGCAATATTAACTCTTTTTCCATTAACTTTGACATGCCCATGATTAATAAATTGTCTAGCAGCAAATACAGTTGGTACAAACTTTGATCGATAAACAATAGTATCAAGTCTGCGTTCTAAAATAGCAATTAAGTTTTCACCTGAGTCACCTTTTTGTCTAATAGCCTCTTTATAACAGTTACGGAATTGTCTTTCGTTGAGGTTTCCATAATAACCTTTTAGCTTTTGTTTAGCATTTAACTGAACACCATAATCAGACAATTTACCTGTATGCTTTTGTCCATGCTGGCCAGGTCTGTATTTTCTTAGGTTGAATGGGCTTTTTGGTCTGCCCCATAGGTTAACACTCAGACGTCTGTCTATTTTATGTTTTTGTGCAACTCTTTTTGTCATATTTGATGATCCGTGGTTTATACTGGTTTCCTCGCCAATGTCAAACCTGAAAGCTAAATTTCCTTAGTTTTTCTATATTCTGTAAGCACTGTCACAACCCCTCTAAGTGTTGCTATCTCACGTTCACTGAGATCAGCACGATGAAAGATATTTCTTAGGTTTTGTTTCATTTTTGGCATTTTTTCTTCAGGTTGAAAAAAACCTCTAGATTCAAGCTCTTCTTCTAAATGGTCAAAAAAATACATCAGATCATTCTGACTTCCATGAGGCTCAGAATTCTTATCAACTAACTGCTCCGTTTTAAATACTTTAGAAAATAATGAATAACAAAATACATTGACTGCATGAGATAAATTAAGAGATGAAAAATTTTCATGCGTATCAATAGTCACACATTTTGTTATAAGTGACAAATGATCATTTGTAAGTCCCGAAGCTTCGCCACCAAAAACAACGCCGATACTATCATTAATTTTCTGCTCTTTAATTTCACTGATAATTTTAGAATTGTCACTAAATTGTTTACTCATATCTCTTAGACGTGCTGTGTAGCCAATTGAATAATTGGAACCACTCAACGCCTCTCGAAGAGAGCTATATACTTTGATATTTTCAACTATGCTCTTAGCATCTACAGCTACAGCAAGTGCTTTTTCTGATGGCCATTCGAGTTTAGGTGATACCAGTTTTAAATTAGTGAAACCAAAATTGTACATAGAGCGAGCAACAAGACCGACATTTTCAGGTAATTGAGTATCAACAAGAATAATTGAAATTTTATCAAAATTCATTTGAATTTAAACTTTTACTTGTTCTTTCATTAATTTAAATTCAACACTATCAATAAGTGCTCTAAAAGATGCTTCAATAATATTTTCTGAAACACCTATCGTGTACCAACTTTTCTTATTTGCATCAGAACTTTCAATTGAAACTCGAGTTATCGCATCGGTACCCGTATTGAGAATTCGAACTTTATAATCAATTAATGATAAATCGTTTATGTACTCAGCATAACGGCTTGACTTAAAATTATTTCGAAGGGCATTATCCAATGCATTGACTGGACCAACTCCTTTACCGGTACCAATAATTTCATCATTATCAATTTTTAATTTCACAGAAGCTTCTGACATAGTCTGCCCCTCTTCACCTGAATTTTGTACATTCACATTAAAACTAATTACTTCAAAATATTCTGGCATTTTGCCAAGTACTTTATTAACAAGAATTTCAAAAGAAGCATCGGCCCCATCGTAAGAGTATCCATTAAATTCTCTTTCTTTTACTCGATCTAAGATTTTTTGAATTGTCTTATCGTCTTCATTAACTTCTATTCCTGCTGATTTTAACTTTGATAAAATATTAGATTTTCCTGATTGTTCAGAGATGATAATTTGCCTTTGATTGCCCACAAGTTCAGGATTGATGTGTTCGTAAGTCTTTGGATCTTTATTGACAGCAGAAACATGTAATCCACCCTTATGTGCAAAAGCAGAAGAGCCAACGTAAGGTGCTGTTCGATTTGGAACTCTGTTTAAGATTTCATCAAGGAGCCTTGAAAGCTCGGTTAAAAGATTAAGTCGTTCTCTATTAATTGATAAGTCAAATTTGTTTTCAAATTCATTTTTAAAAGCAAATGTTGGCAAAAGTGAAATCAGATTGGCATTTCCACATCTCTCACCTAAACCATTTATCGTGCCCTGTACCTGTCTTGCACCTGCTCTTACAGCAGCAAGAGTATTGGCGACTGCATTACCTGTGTCATTATGTGCATGAATTCCAAGATGATCTCCTGAAATTTCTTTAGAAACTTTTGATACGATATCTTCAACTTCATGCGGAAGGGTTCCTCCATTCGTATCACAAAGAACAAGCCAACGTGCGCCATTTGACTTTGCAGCTTTAAGACAGTCAATTGCATAATTTGGATTAGATTTGTAACCATCAAAAAAATGTTCAGCATCGAAATGCACTTCTTTTTTCGTTTTTGATAAAAATTTTACCGACTCTTCAATATTTTTTAAATTTTCCTCATTTGTAATTCCCAGTGCAAGATCAACATGGAAATCCCAAGATTTTCCAACAACACATGCTGATGGTGCATTAATATTTATCATTGCAGCCAAACCAGGATCATTTTCCGCACTGCGACCAGATTTTTTTGTCATGCCAAACGCGGTAAACATTGAGTTTTTAAATTTTAAATCTTCATTAAAAAACTTAGTATCAGTTGAGTTTGCTCCTGGCCATCCACCCTCAATATAATCAACACCAAGCTCATCTAATTTTTTTGCGAGAAGCTTTTTTTCATCAACATTAAAATCAACACCGTAAGTTTGAGCTCCGTCTCTAAGAGTCGTATCAAATATGTATAGTTTTTCTTTCACTTACTTAACTTTCCAAGTTGTTTCACCACCTTGATCTTCAAGTATGACTCCCATTTTGTCTAACTCATCTCGGATCCTATCAGCATCATCAAAGTTCTTGTTTGATCGTGCCTCATTTCTTTGAGCAATAAGTAATTCAACTTGAGCGGTATTAATATTTAAATTTTCCTTTTTCCAGGAAAGCCATTCAGATGGTTTTTCATTTAAAAGTCCAAGCATATTTGCTGAATATATAAAATTGCTTACTAAGTCTTTGTCACCTGATTGGCAGTCTTTAAATTTTTTATGAAGCACACTAATAGCTTTAGGTGTATTCATATCATCCAATAATGTTTCCATAATTTCATTATCATTACTTGCATCTTTTAATTTAACATCATTAAAATTACTCAAGAATGAGTACCATTTATCTAATGTCTTTTTACTTTCATTGAGGTTATCCTTGGTCCAATTCAGAGGTTGTCTGTAGTGAGTTGATATCATGGTAAGCCTAATAACTTCCCCTTGGAAACTGTCTTTTAACTCATTTACAGTTACAAAATTACCATCAGACTTTGACATTTTATTACCTTCAACAGTGACAAAGCCATTGTGAACCCAATAATTTGCAAATTTATTATTATTTGCACACTCACTTTGGGCAATTTCATTCTCATGATGTGGAAATATTAAATCTTGGCCTCCTCCATGAATATCAAAATTTTCCCCTAAAAGTTTTTCACTCATTGCAGAGCACTCAATGTGCCAGCCAGGTCTCCCATCTCCCCATGGGCTTTTCCAACTGGGCTCATCTTCTTTTGAAGGTTTCCATAGTACAAAGTCAGATTCTTCTTTTTTATAACTTTCTACACCTACACGCGAACCAGCAACCATTTCATCTAAATTCTTACCAGAGAGTTTTCCATATTCTTTAAATTTACTTGAAGAAAAAAGAACATTGCCATCCGCTACATATGCAAACTCTTTTGATATGAGTTTTTCAATCAACTCGATCATCTCGGGTATATGTTCGGTTGCTCTTGGCTCAAATGTAGGTTTTAAAGCGCCAATATATTTCGCATCGTCATGAAAATAATTAATTGTCTTTTCTGTAAGTATTCCAATGTCTTCATTTTGATAATTTGCTGCATGTATAATTTTATCATCAACGTCAGTGATGTTTCTTACATAAGTTACATTTTCACTGCCATAAATTTTTTGGAGTAATCGAAATAAAATATCAAACACTATAACTGGTCGAGCATTGCCTACATGTGCATAATCGTAAACAGTTGGCCCACATACGTACATTCGCACATTATTTGAGTCAATTGGTTCAAACTTCTTTTTTGAATTGGTAAATGTATCGTAAAGCATCAAGTCCATTTAAGTCTGAATCCTCTCAACAATTTTGTCTCTACCAATTAGTTGTATGAGAAGCTTCATTTCTGGACCATGTGTCAGTCCTGTGAATGCTACTCGCAATGGAAGAAACAATTCTTTGCCCTTGCGTCCTGTTTTTTCTTTTATGGCATTCGTCCAAGTAGTCCATGTATCATCATCCCAAGGCTCCTCTGGCATTAACTCTAATGCTAATTTTATATAATCTTTATCATCAGACTCAGCAGGCTTGCTGTTAAATACAATGTCAGTCCAAGAAGATATTTCTTCAACAGTTTCCAAATTGCCTTTTATGGTGTCCCAAAACTTTTTATCAACATTTTCATCAATCTCAGTAAGTCTTGATTGAATTTCCTCATAATCAAATTTTTGGACTTGTTTTTTGTTAAGCGCCTTTAGGACATCAATTTCTATACGTCCTGGCGATGTCGAAATTGTCTCAAGTTTAAATTCATCAATGATTTGTTTTATCCCACTTTTTAGTTCAATTGAATTTGAAGTTCCAATCGTTGCTAGTAAGCTGAGAATTGAGATGGGCTCAATATTATCTTTTCTGAAACTATCGATTGATATTACATTGTCTCTTTTTGATAGTTTATCTCCTGTTGATGCCTTTAAAAGGGCATGATGTGCAAATGAAATTTTATTTTCATCCAATGCATTTATGATTTCAATTTGTATAGCAGTATTGCTAGTGTGATCATCCCCTCTAATTACATTAGTAATGTTGTAATCAATATCATCTACAGCAGAACTGAATGTATAAAGTGGAACACCATCTTCTCGAAATAAAACTGGATCTGATAAGCTTGTCAAATCAATATCAATTTCACCCTTTAACAAATCATTCCATTTCATGCGTTCTGTTTGAAGAAAAAATCGCCAATGAGGTTTTCTTCCATCATTCTCATAATCTTTTATTTGTTGCTCCGTTAATTTTAATGCAGAACGGTCGTACACTTGCTTTCCACCGGCAGCCATCTGAAGCTTTCTTTTTCTCTCAAGTTCCTCTGGGGTTTCATAGCAAGCATATATCCTGCCGTCAGATTTTAATTTTTCGAATTGTTCTTTATATCTTTCAAATCTAGAAGATTGATTAAAAGTCTCGTCGTAGTCTATTCCCAGCCACTCCAAATCATATTTTATTTGGGAAATGTATTCATCTTTTGACCTCTCTTGATCGGTATCATCAATTCGAAGAATAAATTTTCCACCACTATTTTTAGCATACAACCAATTTATGAGAGCTGTTCTGATATTACCCAAGTGCAATAATCCTGTTGGACTAGGCGCAAATCTTGTTGTCGTTGTCATCTATTTTTCCTTATCTCTGAATGCATTTGTTATTGGGTATCGTCTGTCATACCCAAAATTTCTCTCTGAAATTTTTACACCCGGAGCAGCTTGTCGTCTTTTATATTCAGAATTATAGAGCAAATTCTGAACTTTTGTAACCAAGCTTGGCTCATAACCTTTCGAAATAATCTCGTTAATTGAACTTTCTTTTTCAACAAGTAAGTACAAAATTTTATCCAAGACATCATAGGGCGGAAGGGAATCACTATCTTTCTGATCCTCTTTAAGTTCAGCAGTGGGTTCTTTTGTTATAATATTTTTAGGAATAACTTCCTTTGCTTTAATTGCTGAAAATGATGGAAGATTTTCGTTTCTCCATTCAGAAAGTTTATATAAATCAGATTTATAAATATCCTTAACTACTGAAAACCCCCCACACATATCTCCGTATAAAGTTGAATATCCAACTGAGACTTCTGATTTATTGCCATTAGTAACTACCATATGGCCAAACTTGTTTGAATAGGCCATCAATATTGCGCCTCTGGTTCTTGATTGAATATTTTCTTCAGTAATATCTTTTTCTTTACCCGCGAATAAATTTGAAAGAGTGTTATCGTATGAATTCACGATATCTTTTATAGAAACACTTATTAACTCGATACCTAATTTTTTGCCTAGCCGACTTGCATCCTCATTACTTTCCTCGCTTGTAAACTGAGATGGCATTAAAATGCCTTTTACTCTTTCAGGTCCTAATGCATCGGTTGCGACAACTGCGCTAAATGCACTATCTATCCCTCCTGAAATACCAATTACAACTCCAGGAAATTTATTTTTTTCAACATAGTCTCTTAGCCCAAGCATAAGATTGGAATAGATAATATCTTGCTTATCACTGCTGAGAGGTACCTCTTCTTCAGTATCAAAAGTCTTAGTATTGATGTTGAATGTATATTCCCTGCTTTCTTCAATGCAGTATTTGAATTTAGAAATTACCCTTTTTTGATCACACAAGAAGGAAGATCCATCAAAAACTATCTCATCTTGACCTCCAACTTGATTTACATAAATTAAAGGAGCATCAATAGAGTTTGCAAAACTAAGTGCCTTCTTTTCTCTTTCCTCAATTTTATTTATATCAAATGGGGATGCATTTAATGATACCGCCAAATCAATTTCATTTTTATCAATCTCAACAATTGTATCGTTCACCCATATGTCCTCACAAATAAATAGACCCAATTTAATTCCATTGAATTCGATTATGCTGACTTTCTCTCCATTTGAGAAAATTCTTTTTTCATCAAATACTCCATAGTTTGGCAAAGCCATTTTGTGATGTTTATGTAAGATCTTGCCCTTTTTAATTACTAGAGCTGTATTGAACAGTTTGCTCTCTTCCAAAAAAGGAGTGCCTATGATTATTGTTGAATTACTATTTTCAGAACAATTCAAAATATCTGAAATTGCATTGTTAACTTTTTCCATAAAAGCTGGTTTTAAAACCAAATCTTCTGGTGGGTAACCTGTGAGCATTAACTCAGAGAAAATTATGAGGTCAGATTTATTGCTTTCAATATGATCAATCACAATTTGTTTATTCTTATCAATATTTCCCACTTGTGGGTTGGACTGAACGATTAATATGGAGGTTTTTTCTGTCATTTGACTGATCTTACAACTAAATAATTTAGTCGCAATTACTTAGCAATCGTAATCTTTGAATTATGTGGTTCTTGGGACTCTCTGAGCTTGTCAGATATTAAAAATGCAAGTTCAAGTGCTTGATTTGCATTCAGCCTTGGGTCACAGTGGGTATGATATCGTGCTGAAAGATCTTCATCCTTAATGGCTTGAGCGCCACCAATACATTCAGTTACATTTTGACCTGTCATTTCTAAATGTACTCCACCTGGGTACGTTCCCATTTGATGATGAATATCAAAAAATGTCTCAACTTCTTTAAGAACACTTTCAAATGGCCTCGTTTTAAAGCCTGAATTAGCTTTCATGGTGTTGCCGTGCATTGGATCACAAGACCAAACTAAATTGTGATCTGAATTTAAAAACGGTTGTATAAGCTTAGGTAACTTTTCATTTATAGTCTCAGAACCAAATCGACAAATTAATGTAATTTTTCCAGCCTCATTCTCAGGGTTCAAAATATCAAGAAGCTTTTTCAATTCCTCAGGATCTAAAGATGGTCCACATTTAATTCCAATTGGATTTTTAATCCCTCTGCAAAATTCTACATGTGCTCCGTCAGGCTGTCTGGTACGATCACCAATCCAAACCATGTGGGCTGATGTGTCATAAACCTCACCTGATGTACTATCTAGTCGCGTCAGACATTCTTCATAAGGAAGCAATAAAGCCTCGTGACTTGTAAAGAAGTCAACGCTTCTTAGACGTTTTGTGTTTCTTGAAGAAATTCCAATAGCTTCCATAAAAGATAGTGTGTCCGAAATTTTATTTGCTAGTTCTCTAAATTTCTTTCCTTGAGAACTTTCATCTACAAATCCCATATTCCATTGATGAACTTTATTTAAATCTGAAAATCCACCTTTAGCAAAAGCTCTCAATAAATTAAGTGTAGCAGCTGATTGGGTATATGCTCTGATCATACGATCAGGATCAGGAACTCTCGCATCCTCAGTAAAATCCATATCATTTATAATGTCGCCCTTATAACTATCTAACTCAACGCCATCTATTTCTTCTTTCGGTGCACTTCGAGGTTTTGCAAATTGACCTGCCATTCTTCCAACTTTTACGACAGGGCAATTACCTGCAGCAGTTAATGTGACTGACATTTGCAATAATACCTTAAATGTATCTCTTATATAATCAGCATTGAAATCATCAAAACTTTCCGCACAATCACCACCTTGCAGCAAAAATGCTTTACCCTCTGAAACTTTAGCAAGATTCCTTTTCAAATCTCTTGCTTCACCTGCAAAAACAAGTGGCGGGTAAGATCTTAACTGATCCTCAGTTTTTTCTAATTTCTTTACATCTGGATACTCTGGCAAATGCTTAGCCTCGTAATTTCTCCAACTGTTAACAGACCATTTCTTCATATTTTTTAAATATTCGTTTTGCGGGCTTTATAGTACTAAATAAAGTAAAATACTAGAGTTTCAGTAAAATACATTGATTTTACTTAGTTTATTGCTCCTAAGGTATCTATCCCAGCACTTATTTTTGCTGCTACATCTTCCTGATCGAGTTTTTTGGTTTGCTGATATTGTGGATGAGCGAGTGTTGCTAAATCTTTTGCCTTAGCCAATGCAAGCTCCATTAACTTTTCATTTTCAGTTACTTCATCTAAATAACCTGGAGCAATAGCATCTTCTATTGAATACATTTCCGCATTTAATAGCGCTCTCTGCTTGTGCGGTTTTGTCAATTTAAATTTTGCAAGTTCAAGTATTGGTGTTGGAATAATCATATTGTTTCTTAATTCATTGGCTCCAATTTTAAAGTCACCTTTAATTCCTATACGGTGATCACAACTACAAAGTAAAAAAGCGCCAAGCGCGATTGCATGTCCGCTGCAAGCCGCAACAATCGGTCTTGGAAAAGTAAAGATTTTTAATAATAAGTTAAAACCACTTTTAACCATATCAGCTGCATTTTCTGGACTTGACATCATAACTTTTAAATCAAACCCAGCAGAAAACATCCCTTCTCGACCCGCTATTAAAACAGACCCTTTGTCAGTTGGGACTTGATCTAATATTTCACTAAAATTTTTTATCATATCAGGAGAGAATACATTAACTTTTCCATCATCCATTTGAATGATTGAAACATCTCCATCTGATCTTAAAGTTACTGTCATACGTTTAATTTTAAATAAAAGTTTAATTTATAATAGGTATAAATTTTATATCTTCTAGTTTTTTAGAATAAAATCATTTATTAAGTTTGCTAGTTCAGGACCGGCCTCTTCTTGGCAGAAATGTCCAACTCCTTCCAAAGTAACAACAGTTGGGTTCGGTATCCTAGTCAAAAAATCTTCCTTCATAGTTATTGTTATTCGTTCATTACCTCCAAACGCCACAAGAAAAGGTTTATCCCATTTTTCATAAACATCTTTCCAGTATTTCTCATTCTCGGATAATTGTGTTGGTATAAAATAAGCCATGACATGAGCTCCTGCTTTATATTGACCTGAAGGATACGGAGCCTCATAAGCTCTGATTTGCTCATCAGATAACTCTAAACGCCCAAAGGTAGAAATAATTCCTGATACATCCATATCATCCGAGTAATACGAGTGTGCAATCCATTTTGAAAACATTCTCATACCTTCAAGTGGTGATGGCTCTTCCAACGTTAGTGCTTTATCGGCAGCAGTCTTAAGTTCCTCAAAAGTGACCTCTCCATTCCACCAGACCATAAATTTTACAAAATTCTCAAATAGCCATGCAGTTATTCCATCTCTAGCAGCCATGCCTGTATTTGAAACAACAACTCTTGCAAAACGATCAGGCATCTCAGCTACAACCCTTAGTCCAATCATGCCTCCCCAATCTTGTCCAAAGAATGTAGCTTCTCTTAAATCAAGTTTCCCCACCAACGCCTTCATGGTGTTGATATGAAACTCATAACTATAGTCATATTTTGAAATAAATTTATCTGACTTTCCAAATCCTACTAAGTCAGGAACAATGACTCTATGACCCGCCTCAGTTAACACCGGTATCATTGTTCGAAATAGATAGCTCCAAGTTGGTAAACCATGAAGAAGAAAAATTGGATCGCCATCTTTAGGCCCTTCGTCGAGGTAGTGAATTCTTAAGCCATCAATTTCAATATAATTTGGATTAAATGGATAATTTTCTAGATTTTCAAATTGTGTGTCAGGAGTTCTCAATACACCAGGTGAAACTTCATATGCAAGAATGAAACTTATTGCATTAAAAAAAAACAAACAAATAAGGATGCTTATCTTTGCCAACATTTAAACAAAGATAATATGTTGTTAGTTTTTGTGTCAATAAATTATTCCACGGTAACAGACTTAGCAAGATTTCTTGGCTGATCAACATCATTGCCAAGCTCAACTGCCGTGTAATAGGCAAGCATATGAATGGGAACTGAATAAACGATTGCTTCAATTGATTTAGGACATTTTGGTAAACGAAAAACCTCCCAAATATTTTCAGAATTTGACTCCAATGTTTCATCGTCTGTTATCATTAATATTTTACCTCCACGAGCAATAACTTCTTGTATGTTCGAAATTGTTTTATGAAAAAGGGGACCTGGTGGGACAATACAAACAACTGGCAAATCTTTTTCTATTAATGCAAGCGGACCATGTTTCATTTCGCCTGCAGGATATCCCTCTGCATGGATATATGATATTTCTTTAAACTTTAATGCTCCTTCCAATGCCAATGGAAATGCTGTACCGCGGCCAAGATACATTACACCCTTGGCATTTATAATTGCTTTTGCTGTGTCTTTTAGTGAATAAGATCTCTCAATTGCTTGTTCAAGCAATAGAGGTGC
>QCMV01000017.1 GCA_003213515.1 Pelagibacteraceae bacterium AG-422-N09
ACCGTTGCTTTTAAGAGTTGAAGGTAAACAAGATTGTACAATCAATGACTTTCTACTAGGACATAAAATTGAAGTTGGATCTTATATTCAATGAATAGGTACAAAATAAAAATTGAGTATGATGGCACCCCGTTTGTCGGATGGCAAAGACAAGAAAATGGACAATCAGTTCAAGGGTGTATTGAAAAAGCGATAAGTAATATATTTGAGGAAAACATAATCATTTTTGGGGCTGGTAGAACAGACGCAGGTGTTCATGCAATGGGGCAGGTCGCTCATTTTGATGTTACAGACAAATTACTTGAACCATATGTGATTAAGAACGCATTAAATGATCACTTGAGGCCATTTCCTATTTCCATATTGGAAGTAGAGAAAGTACATAATGATTTTCATGCAAGATTTGATGCAACTCAGAGAAAATACCTTTATAGAATAGTAAACAGAAAGTCACCACTCACTATTGAGAAGGGAAGAGCTTGGCAAGTACATAAAGACATTGATGTTGAATTGATGAGGGAATGCATTCCTTCAATTGAGGGTCAGCATGACTTTACAACATTCCGCTCAGCTCATTGTCAATCTGATAGTCCAATAAAAACTTTAGACAGCCTAAAAATTAGTCAATCAGAAGAAAATATCTATTTTGGTTTCACTGCAAAATCATTTCTGCATCATCAAGTTAGATCAATTGTTGGTAGTTTAAAGTTAGTTGGAGAAAAAAGTTGGTCACTTGGCGACTTTGAAAAAGCATTTAATTCAAAAGATCGCTCTAAATGTGGAGCACTTGCTCCTCCTGAGGGATTATATTTTATGGAAGTTGAATACTAATTATTGTGAGCAGTTTTCAATTGTTTGAACATCTATATCTAATTTTTCTGCGGTGTTACCATAAAAGATTCCTCTGATTGGCGCCGCATAACTTGCATCTAAGCCGCATGAAACTCGAATATATCTCTCATCAGGACAACATTGATTTGTAGGATCAAAGCCAACCCAACCAAGTTGATCTATATAAAGTTCAGCCCATGCGTGTGTAGCTTGAAATTCAGAGTCATTTCTATTTTTGTGCATGTAGCCATTTACATATCTTGAGGGAATGCCCAAGTATCTAGCAGCGGAAATCATTATATGTGCTTGATCTTGGCAAACACCCTTCTCTTGATCTATTGACATAGCTGCAGTTGTGTTCGTATTGGTGGTATACGGTTCATATTTAATTTTTTTTGCAATTAAGAGCATTAAATCATGAGCAATAGTTACAGTATCTTCATTTGAACTATCTTTTGAGGCAATAGAAGCTAGCTCTTTTATTTTATCATTTGGTAGTGTCAAAATTGTACTTCTTAAATAGACATATGGATCTATTTTATCATTCAAACTTTCATACACTCCATTTGTATCAATTGTTTCAACTTCACCTTTAACTACAAATTTAATCTCCTTTTCTGATGGCTCACCTTTGAAGTTAATTATATTATTTCCCTCTCCATCTCTAAATATTTCGCCTCCAGATTTGTTATTTCTTTTTACAGTCCAATCCAATATTTTAAGACCATTATAGGGTGATGGAGTCAACTTTGTTGTTTGAATTAACCCTAATAGGTTATCATCGTATTCATAATTTGTTGTATGATTGATTGTAAGTAACATAATCTACCTAAAAAAATGATTTTGAATTTGATTGTCTAAGAAAGATATCTTCGATACAAAATTGGTCACATACTCATGCAAGCCATATTCAATAATTGATTCAACAGTTTCGTCTTTCACAGAATTATGAACTGATTTAAGCCCAGAGTAAATATCACTAATTTTATCAGGACTGCATTTTAAACAATTAAGATGATAAACAATATTATTTATACAAAAACTTAGAGAACGTGAACAATCATTATTAAGTATAAAAAAATGAGCAATTTTTGTTGAGGTCACGTCTCCATCATAAGCCCATCTAAAAGCGCGAAATGAAGATAGTGATCGTAAAAGTATAATCCATTGTAAATTATCAAGATTTCCCCCTATATAATCAGCAGTGGGAAGCAATACAAAATATTTTACATCGAGCAATCTTGCAGAATTATCTGCTCGTTCAATGAATGTACCAAGAAATATAAAATGATATCCGTCATTTCGTAATAATGAGTTTGCTGATCCCCGAAACATATTTACTTGTTGAATAGTCCATTCAGTAAAGTTTGGTAGATCAGCACGAGTAAATTTTTTATTTTTTAGCTCCAATATCTCTTTGTACGACTTATTAATCGCAACCCATGCCTCAGGTGTGAATGCAGTCCTCACTAATAGAGCATTATTTCTAGCTTTGGATATGCAGCTGTATACTGAGGAAGGGTTTTCTTCATCAAAAAAAATATAATCCTCAACATTTTCCTGATTTATTTCATTGTATTTAGTAAAATAACCCTGAGCAGCACCTGCAGCTGATAATACTGAGTCCCATTCATTATGATAGCCTTTAGGGTTAGGAAACAAGGACATTCTATAACCCACATCAAGAAGGCGTGCCATAGTTTCTGCTCTTTCCATATATCTACTAATCCAGTAAAGATTCTCTGCTGTTCTGCTTAGCATGTTAATCCGCTAGGACCCAAGTGTCCTTTACTCCTCCCCCTTGTGATGAATTTACTACATACGATCCTTTATTTAATGCAACTCTTGTTAATCCCCCTGGGCATAATTGTACTTTTTCTCCAACTAGACAGAATGGACGTAAATCAACTCGTCTTCCTGAAACTTCATTATCTATTAAAGTTGGTGAGGATGATAAGTCTAATGTTGGTTGAGCAATATATCCTCGAGGGTTACTTTTTAGTTTAGTAGAGAACTCTGAAATTTGATCTTTAGTTGATTTAGGTCCAATTAACATTCCATAACCACCTGAACCATCAACCTCTTTCACCACAAGTTTTTCAATATTTTCTAATACATAAGTTAATTCGTCATCTCTTTCACATCTCCATGTTTCAACATTATCTAGAATAGGTGTTTCACCAAGGTAAAATTTTATCATTTCAGGGACAAATATATAAATAGCTTTGTCATCTGCGATACCAGCACCAGGAGCTGAGCATATATTCACACCACCTGTTTTATAAACTTGAGTGATCCCTGGGACACCAATGACTGAGTCCGGGTTATAACAAAGAGGATCTAAAAATTCGTCATCAATTCTTCGATAAACAACATCTATTTTTTTTGGTCCATCAACTGTCTTCATATAGAGCAAATCATTTTCAACAAAAAGATCTTGTGACTCCACCATTTCAATACCCATTTGGTCGGATAAAAAAGTATGCTCGTAATATGCGCTATTTAAATGACCTGGGGTTAATAGGACAACTGTTGGTATACTGCTATCACATTTTTTTGGGGCAAGACTCATTAGCGTCTGCAATAATCTAGTAGGATAGTCATCAACTCGTAAAACACGATTCGTGTGAAATAAATCAGGGAACATTTTCATCATGATTTCTCTATTTTCCAACATGTATGAAACACCAGATGGTGTACGACAGTTATCTTCTAAAACATAAAACTCATCTTTTCCTGTTCTGACTAAGTCAACACCAATTATTGGACTATAAATCTTTCTTGGAGGTGAAAAGTTGATCATAGACTGATCATATGACGATTTTTTATAAACAATTTCTTTTGGAACAATCCCCGCCTTAAAAATTTCACCACTATTATAAATATCGTGGAGAAAAGCATTTAGAGCTTTCGCTCTTTGCAAAACACCTTTTTCTATCTTTGCCCATTCGTAGTTTGTAAGAATTCTTGGAATTAGGTCAAAAGGGATGATTCGTTCAGTCATATCATCATCTTTGACTGAAAAAGTAATACCAATTCTTTTAAAATGAGACTCAGCTTCAAAATTCTTTTGGCTAATGACTGTGGATGACATGGTTCTCAACCAAGAATTTACTTGCAAGTAGTGCTTTCTTATTTGAGCATCATCGCTATACATTTCATCAAACATGGCCACATACTAATCAAATAGCTATCAATATTAATTTTATGCCTTTGCCAAATTGACATGTTATTCCCCTCCCGAATTCAACGAATAATCTGTAAGGGATGATTATGAAAAAAATTTTTGAGCAATCATTTAACTACTTTCTTAGGGCTTTCCCAGTAATCTTGACTGTTTACTTTCTTTTTCAAATAGCTGGAGCAATTATTTAGGTATTTATTATGTTTGGAACAAGATGGAATTTTAATCCTTCCCCCCTTAAATTGGATATAGCTTTAACCATCATGCTAATGTTGCTAATAGTATAATACCTAAATAGCTCTAAAATTGATAAATAGTTGATTTTTACTGGAAGTACTTAGTGATTATAAGACTGTAAATTTCTTTAAGCTTAGTTATGTCCTCAGTTTTTACATTTTCATCAATTTGGTGTGCTGTCTCTCCAATAAGACCAAACTCTGCTACTTCGCAGTAGTCTTTAAAAAATCTTGCATCTGATGTTCCACCTGTTGTTGTGAGTGAAGAATTCATTCCTGTAATTTCATCAACAGAACTTTTCACTATCTCTGTAAATTTACCTTTTTCAGTTAAAAATGGTTCCGCAGAATTGTTAAAAGTTATATCAACTTTATAGTCACTATTATTGATATTTTTTGAAACAACTTCATTGATCATTGATTGAAGACTCTCTTTTGTGTGATTAATATTGTAGCGAATATTAAATATTCCAGTTGAGGTTTGTGGAACAATATTTGTCGCACCTTCACTTGATTCAATTTTAACAATTTCCATATTTGATGGTGGAAAGTCTTCTGTACCTTTATCAAGCTCTATATTACACAGTGTATTGAGTATTGATGTCAGAGGATTTATTGGGTTGAGAGTCCATTCTGGATAGGCAACATGACCTTGTTTCCCTGAAACTTTAATAGTCGTGGTAATACTGCCTCTTCTTCCAATTTTAATCATTTCACCTAAATTACTTGGGCATGTGGGTTCTCCTACCAAGCAACTATCTATCTTTTCTCCATTTTTATAAATTTCCTCAAGTACTTTTTTTGTTCCATTGATTGCAGGACCTTCCTCGTCATTTGTAATTAAGAGACTTATGGTGCCTTTCATCTCATTATTTTCTAGGTATTCCCTTACTGCTGAAACAAATGCGGCTATAGCAGATTTCATATCGCTCGCACCACGGCCATACAACTTTCCATTTTTTTCAGTGGCCTCAAATGGATTTGAATTCCATGCACTTTCATCACCAACTGGAACAACATCAGTATGACCTCCAAAACACAAATGTGGAGCACCACTCCCAATCTTTGCAAATAAATTGTCTACATCCGGGGTATCAGTATCACTGAATAAATATCGATTGCATGTAAATCCCATGTCAGTGAGTTCCTTTTGAAGCAGGTCTAAGACCCCCTCGTTATTAGGTGTGACACTTGGACAAGAAATAAGTGATTTTGTTAGTTCAACGACTTCCATAATTTATTCTCTGAGTAGATCGTTTATCGATGTTTTCTTTCTTGTGTTTTCATCAACTGTTTTAACGATTACAACACAATACAAGCTTGGCTTTTTTGGATCTTCATTAGGAAGACTACCTGGAACTACTACAGAATAAGCAGGCACTTCCCCGTAACTTATTTCGCCCGTGGACCTGTTCACAATTTTTGTTGATGCTCCTAAATATACTCCCATTGAGAGAACCGATCCTTCTCTTACAATTACACCTTCAGCAACTTCAGCTCTTGCACCAACAAAACAATCATCTTCAATTATTACTGGATTTGCTTGTAGTGGCTCTAAAACACCACCAATACCAACACCGCCTGATAAGTGACAGTTTTTTCCAATCTGAGCACATGAGCCAACTGTTGCCCATGTATCAACCATTGTGCCTTCATCAATATAAGCGCCAATATTTACAAAAGATGGCATCAGCACCACACCTTTACCTATGAAAGATCCTTCGCGAACGGTACCATTTGGAACATGTCGGTAGCCAGCTTCTTTCCATTGATCTTCATTCCAATCAACAGTTTTACCTTTTACTTTGTCATACCAAGACGTGTAAGGTCCTTTTAAAATTTTATTATCATTTATTCGGAATGATATAAGAACGGCTTTTTTTAACCACTGATTAACAATCCAGTCATTGCCATTTTTTTCTGCAATCCTAAAATGTCCGTTATCAAGTTTTTTTATAACTTCATTTACAGCATCAGCAATATCTGTATCGTCGGGAGTAATAATTGCAATATTTTCCCATGCACTTTCAATTTTATTTTTTAATTCTGTATTATCACTCATTTCTTTATCAGTGTTCCTGCACCTTTCGTGGTTAGGAGCTCCATAACCACTGCATTTTGTTTACGACCATCGATTAAAGCAACTCCTTTTGCCCCATTTTTAAGTGTATTGAAACATGCCTTTATTTTGGGAATCATACCACTTTTTATAGTGCCTTTTTTTATGTATTGAAATGCTTTTTTACGGTCCAGCTCGGTAATTAATTTTTTGTTATTATCCATTACCCCTTCTACATCTGTCAAAAGCAGAAGCCTTTCGGCTTTGACTGTCTCCGCGATAAACGCAGCTGCAGTATCAGCATTAATATTAAGCGTATTTTTATTTGAATCATATCCCAACGGTGCAATCACTGGTATTTGATTTTTACCCAGCGCTGCTTGAATTAATGATTTATTAATTTTTTTGGGCTCTCCAACAAAACCAATATTCCCATTCATGGCTATTTTTGAATTGATGATTTTTTGTCTAATACCATCAAAACGTTTAGGTTTACCGCCATATTTTGTAATTTCATGTGAAATAAGTTTATTGAGATCATTGGCTAGAACCGTCTTAACAACACTTAAAATCTGTTTTGTTGTAACCCTTAAACCTTGGTATTCCTCATTCTTAATTTTTTTCTCTCTCAATTGATTTTCAATTTGTGGCCCTCCACCATGAACAATAATGACTTTCATTCCCAATTGGTTCAGAAGAGCAATATTTTTTGCAAATGATTTTACTAAATGAGGTTTTGTAAGAGCATAACCCCCGTATTTAATAACAATAATTCGATTTTTATATCTTCTAATAAATTGATCTGTACTGTTGAAATACTTTTTTCCTGATGGCCAATATTTATGTAAAAGCTTAGAGCTTTCACTCACATTATTTTTTATAGACATTTTAATTTGTTTTGACCGTGGTTCTTTTATTGATTATCCACTGCTGAATAATCGAGAGTACATTATTTGTTGTCCAATAAATTACAAGACCAGCTGCAAATTGCGCTAAAAGAATTGTAATAAAAAGTGGTAAGAACATGAATATTCTTGCTTGAATTGGATCTGGGGGAGCTGGGTTGAGTTTTTGTTGTATGTACATCGTTAAGCCCATTAAAATTGGCCAAATTCCAATAATTAAAAATGATGGAGGATCCCATGGTATAAGGCCAAATGCGTTAAAAATAGTAGTTGGATCTTTTGAAGCAAGGTCTTGAATCCATCCATAAAAAGGGGCATGTCGCATTTCAATTGAAACAAATAACATCTTATAAATCGCAAAGAAAAATGGAATTTGAATAAGTATTGGCAAACAGCCTGAGATTGGATTTACTTTTTCCTTTTTATACAAAGCCATTAGTGCTTGTTGTTGCTGCGCTCTATCATCTTTGTGGAGTTCTTTAATTCTTGTCATTTCAGGTTGAAGCATTTTCATCTTAGCCATGGAGATGAATGACCAGTTTGCAAGAGGAAAGAAAACAATTCTTGTAATAACTGTTAATATAATGATAGCCAAACCAAAATTTCCTGATAATTCAGAGAAGAAGTAAATTACGTTAAATAAAGGTTTTGTGAGAAAATAGAACCAGCCCCAGTCAATCGCTAAATCAAAATTATAAATGCCATAATCTTCTTGATATCGATCAATGAGTTTTGCTTCTTTAGCACCAATAAATATTTGACTCTCAACAATGTGATCACTACCAGCTGCAACTTTCGTTGCATTTAGAGATCTGAAGTAAGCAATGTATCCGTTATCATAAGTATAAATAGCTTTGAATGATTTATTCTGATCTGGAATGAGCGCAGCTAACCAGTATTTATCGGTAATTCCTACCCAACCATTATCACTTTCAAAGTTAAGTGTTTCTTCATCATCTTTAAGGTCGTCGTAATCTATTAATTCAAGTTTTTCTTGTAAGACACCTAGCAGCCCTTCATGCAGAATAAACATTCCTGATAAAGAAGGCGCTCGTTTTCTTGTTACCTTACTTGCGTTATTTATAATAATTTCTTCATTCGAATTATTTTTAACCTCTTGTGTAATATCAAATAAATAGTCTTCATCTAAGCCAATTGTAGTTATAAATGTCTGACCAGTTGTATTGCTCCATTCAAATTCAACTTCGTTGTTCGATCTAAGAGTAGCATTGCTATTAGACACTTTCCATATAGACTCAGCATTTGGTGTTTCAAAATTAGCGTCTTGATTTTTTATCCATCCAAATGTTACTTCATAGCCATCATAAGTATCAATTGGTTGTAAAACTCTAATTTTTTCTGAAAACTCCTCTTGAGTTTCATTATATTTCTTGAGAATGATGTCATCAATTCTTAGACCTTTTAGATTAATTGATCCAATAATACTGTCCGTTTCAATTTTTACTCTTTTATCAGCACTCAGTGCCTCGTCTAAACCAATGTTATCATTTTCGGTAATACCTAGAGATCTCTCAATTTCATCAATGGCTTCCATATCAAGTTCATTTGAGTTAACCTCTGACACGTCACCACTTTCTATTTCTCCATTAAGCATTTCTTGCTCTGGTGCTTCAAAGAAAAAGCTCCAGATAAATAGAACACCTACCGAGAGTATTATCGCAAGTATTAGATTTCTACTTTCCATAGATTACTTCTTCTCTTTTGGAACAGGATCATAACCTTCCGAACCACCTAAAAGCTTTATTGGATGACATTTAGTTATTCTCTTCATACCTAAATATGTTCCCTTAATTAAACCGTACTCTTCAATTGCCTCTTTTGCATACTCAGAGCATGTAGGCATAAAACGACATGATGAGGGAAAATATGGAGAGATTAATCTTTGATATAATACTATCAGAAATATAAGTATTGATTTCATTTGTTAACTATGAATTTTTTTAATTGCTGTATTCATTTCAAATTCTAGATTTTTAAAATCTTCAATAAGTGAATTCTTCTTGCCAATAATTACGTAATTCCAATTTTTAATACCATATTCCCCAATAATATTTTTTGCAATTACTCTTAGTCGCCTCTTTATTTTATTTCTAACAACAGCGTTTCCATTTTGTTTTGAAACTGTGTATCCAACTCTTACCTTATTACACGATTTATCCTCGTAAGCCTGTAATAAAAAGGATTTACTTCTAAAGAAGAGCCCACTTTTAGCTCTTTGAAAATCCTTAGAGGATTTTAATGTCTCTAATTTGTTCATTGAATATCTTGTTCTAAGCTGAGAGAACTTTTCTGCCCTTAGCACGGCGCCTAGCCAAAATAATCCTTCCATCTTTAGTCGCAGAACGTGCTCTGAATCCATGACGTCTTTTTCTGACTAAGTTGCTTGGTTGAAATGTTCTTTTCATAATTCTATTTTGTTAGGTGATTGGCTTATAAATTGCATTCTATTGATAGTCAATTAATATTCATTAAATAAGATATATGTTTAAAAATAAGTCATTAAGGTTATTGGGGATTGGTCTCGCTATCGTTCTTATTTTATATTTTCTGGGAAAATATAACCCTATATCAATGGAATTCTTAATAAACCAACATGGATATATACAGGATTATATTCTCTCATATCCATCACTTTCAGTTGTTATATGCATCTTAATAATTGCATTAATGATTTCTTTAATGGGGCCCATAACTCCTGTGTGTATTTTAGCAGGATTTTACTTTGGCCTATACGTAGGATTACTCATCGCGATAATTGGTGAAATCACAGGAGCAGTAATTGTATTTTTGTACGGTAGATATTTATTTAAAGCTTATATTTTAAAACAATTCGGTGAGAGATTTAAAAAGTTCAAAGATGGTTTTAATCGTAATTCGATAAGCTATTTGCTCTTTATAAGAGTAATAGGTGGAGTTCCATTTGGAATACAAAATTTGCTTCCAGCTGTCTTGGATATGAAGTTTAGAGACTATTTTATAGCAACGATCTTTGGCGTTATTCCCTGGGCATATATTTTAGTTAGTATTGGAAATGGAATTCAAAATATTATGGAAACGCAGAATTTCTCATCAAGTGATATTTTAAAAATTGAGTACTTACTTCCTATCTTATTGATAAGTATAATTGTAATAGTTCCTGTAATTTACAAATTTATAAAAAAAAGATTTTTGGTTTGATTATAAGAAAATAAACTATAATCAACTTATATGCGCCGGTGGCTCAGCTGGATAGAGCACCAGACTACGAATCTGGGGGTCGGGAGTTCGAATCTCTCCCGGCGCGCCATTAAAATTTATGTTTAACAAATTATCAAATACACAAACGGGAACCCTACTCGCATTTATTGGAGTAATGATTGTAACTCCAGACTCACTAATTATTAAACTCGTATCAATTGATACATGGAACCTTTTATTTTATAGATCTCTGTTTCCTGGAACTGCATTATTAATTGGCTATTTTGTTTTCTTCAGTTCTAGAGCTGTACCGGATTTTATGAGTATCGGAAAACCTGGGCTATTAAATGCAGTCTTAATAATGGGATCTAACATTACATTTATTTTGGCTTTAGCGAATACAGATGTCGCAAACGCTTTGATAATGATTAGTCTTGTACCGATAATTGCGTCAATATTTTCATTTATTTTTCTAAATGAAAAACCTCAATTGATCACTTGGATTTGCTCTCTTGGTTGTTTGATTGCTGTGCTTTATATTTTCTATGAGTCATATGAGCTTAATCGATATCTCGGTGATTTTTATGGACTCTTATGTGCTGCTTTTGTTGGAGGAAGCTTAACTGTAATGAGAAGTTCACCAAGTATCAATTTTGTACCGTCATATATATTAGGAAAAATTTTAACAGCTTGTGTAGCAGTATTTTTTGTTAGTAGTTTCACAGTTAATTCAACTGATTTAATACTTTTGTCATTAATGATAATCACTGTAGGTGTATCTTTTGTATTTATAAGTATTGCACCGCAATTTATTAGTTCTCCTGAAGTGGGAATTTTCTTTTTACTCGAGACCGCGTTGGGACCTCTATGGGTATGGTTTTTTATCAGTGAGGCACCAACACAAAAAACCTTGATAGGTGGCATTTTTATAATAATTATTATATCTATTCACTCGTACTATATGATTAGAAAAGAACGCTCAGAACGGAAATGATGAAACAATTCCCAATTTTAGCCTTGTGGTTTCTCATATCTTGTGCCCAACCGCAAACACAGCTTCCAGACTACAGCACAACAATAACTGAAAAAGAGAGAGATATACAAAACCAAATGTTCGCTGATTCTTGGCTTGATACGTATTTGCCATTTTCAACTATGGGCACAGATATATTGTTCAGTGCTTCCGATCTATGTGCTGAAGATGACCGAATATTTGCTGTTGGAATGAATCTTGCAAATGAGCACTCGGCATATGAAACGATTCGCAAAGAAATAAATAAAAGTCTTGAATTAGGGTCAAAATTAAAAGTTGTAAGTTTAGGCAATAACTCGCCCGCAAGTAAAGCGGGCGTCTTAGTTGGTGATGAGATTTTAGAAATAGATGGTGAAAGCTTAATTCAGGGGGAAGATGCATTTAAATCTTATTTTGAAAAGATTGATAAAGAATACCAGAAATTATATGAATTTAGGATTCTTAGAGGAGATGAAATTAAAAATATAAAAATTCGAAGCGAACAAAGATGCCGTTTCAACTTTGTCATTGATCTCGATAACAATACTTTTAATGCTTTTGCAAATGGTGAGATTATGGTTTTTTCACTGAGAATGGCAAAGTGGCTAATACAAAATGAAACTGGTGCCGCAATTGTTTTTGCTCATGAATTAGGTCATAATGCCAATAAGCACGTTGCTGATAAAATTCAAAACGCAAATACAGGGGCTTTACTTGGGTTGTTGGTTGGAATATACGTTGGTCTGCCGCAAGATATGATGGAGATCGGTCAAAGTATTGGAGCTACCGCTTATTCAATTGAGTATGAGAATGAAGCTGATTATCTTAGTATGTATATTTTAGCCCAAGCAGGTTATAACTTGGATGAAGCGGTAAATTTTTGGAGAAGATTCGCTGTAGAAGTTCCCAATTCAATTTACTCAACTGGTGGAACTCATCCATCAACAGCTGAAAGATATGTCAGAATGGAGTCAACAATAAAAGAAATTAAAGATAAAATAAGTAAAGGTGAAAAACTTATTCCATCTTATAAAAAGGAATAAAAATGAATTTAATTAACGGTGTAATAATTGTAATAGTAATTTTACTGATTTTTTCTTTTGGTCTAAGCCTCTCTCTTGAGTTTTTTTTCTAAGAAATTCGAAATTTCTTTTTAATTTTCTTTCTTTCCCTTACTTTACTCAGTGGTTGATAAGCTTGTTTATGATGCGCTTGACAGTAGACAAATCCTTCATTCGTATTTCTTCCACAGAACTTAAAATCTATTTCCTCCGGTTCTCCAAGCGGCCATCTACATAAGCCATCCTTAATATCTTGAAATGATGTTGGATTCATTGGCTCATCAATAACAGGTGAGATATCAATTACTTTTTGACTTCTTGATACATTTATTCTTTTTTTGCGTATTATGGATATTCCATTATTCTTGCTTTTCGAGGCCATCCTGCCTGAAAGACCTAATCTATGCGCTTTACCAATCACCGCATTCCTTGTGACTTCACCTAATTCCGCTGCAATTCTGCTAGCTGTTAGACCTTCATCCCAAAGCTGTTTAAGCTTCTCAATTCTTTCATATGTCCAGGGCATAATTTCTCCTTAATAGATGGTAAATGTTACCACTACATTTTGATTAAATTCAATATAAATATACTAAATGTTGATATTTTTGCTTATTCTGTGAGTATAAAAATTTATCTATAAATATCAGTTGAATAGAATAATTACTGAAATCTAAATATTAATGACATTTTAAGAAATTTAATTAAACAGACGCTATGCAGTACAATCCAATAAGTATTATTACTTTATACAAAAAAGAAGTACAGAGATTTACTAAAATCCCACTACAGACAATTGTAGCGCCTGCTGCAACCAGTTTGCTTTTTATGGTAATTTTTACAACAGCGATTGGTTCTGTTAGAACTAATTACCCCCTAGATAGCTTTAAAAGTTTTTTATTCCCAGGTTTGATAATGATGACCATCATTCAAAATGCTTTTATGAATAATTCTTCATCAATTTTGATGTCTAAAGTTCAGGGTAATATTGTTGATCTATTGATGCCTCCTCTTAGTAATATTGAAATAATTTCGGCTTTCACTTTAGCTGGAATTACCAGGGGGTTAGTCGTTGCAGTTGCTTGCGCTCTCATGATGTACCCTTTCGCTGATGTTAGTATTTATAATATCTATATAATTCTTGTTTTTGCTATAATAGCTTCAGCAATCATGTCTTTAATTGGAACTATTTCAGGAATATGGGCTGAAAAATGGGATCATCTTGGAACAGTAGGCAACTTTGTAATTGTTCCGTTGTCTTTTCTTTCTGGTACATTCTATTCGATAACTGTGTTACCTGGACCCATTCAAACGGCAAGTTTAATAAATCCATTTTTTTATATGATTGATGGTTTTCGTTATGGCTTTTTAGGTGTAAGTGATTCCTCATACCTTTCAGCTATTTTTATATTATTAGTAATTTTTATATTTCTTATTGCGATAAATTATTTGATGTTAAAATCAGGTTATAAATTGAGACCATAAAATGACCAATGTTCTTCCAACATACCCAAGATCAAACTTGGAATTTACTCATGGAGTTGGTAGCTATTTGTATACAAAATCAGGGGAGAAGTTTTTAGATTTTGGTACAGGAATAGCAGTTAATTCTCTAGGTTATTCAAATCCATATCTAAACGATAGGTTAAAAGAACAAATTGATAAATTATGGCATTTATCAAATGTATATCAGATACCAGAACAAGAAAAACTCGCACAAAGATTATGTGATAATTCTTTTGCAGATTATGTATTCTTTTGTAATTCAGGTACTGAAGCTATAGAGGCAAGCATAAAAATTGCTAGAAGATATTTTCATAGTTCAGAAAATTGGTCACATAAAACAGAAATCTTAAGTTTTTCAGGTTCATTTCATGGCAGAACAATAGGAGCGCTTGCAGCGGGAGGTCCAGACAAACTCAGCTCTTTTAATACCACAGTTAATGATTTTAAATTTCTTGAATTTGGTGATCATGAGCAGCTTCAAAACTCAATAAGTGAAAAGACTGCTGCAGTAATTATTGAACCAATACAAGGTGAGGGCGGTATAAGAGAAGTGCCTAAGCAATGCCTTGAGGGATTAAGGGAAATTTGTGATGAATATAACTGCCTTCTAATTTTTGATGAAGTGCAATGTGGTATGGGTAGAACAGGAAAATTATTTGCATATGAATGGTCTGAAGTTAATCCAGATATTATGACAATAGCTAAAGCTATTGGAAATGGGTTTCCATTGGGCGCATGCCTGACATCAAAGAAAGTTGGTGAAAAAATGGATTTTGGTTCCCATGGTTCGACTTTCGGAGGTAATCCACTTGCCTGTACAGTTGGAAACGCTGTTTTGGATATAATGCTAAAAGATAAATTCTTTAGTGAAATTAATATTGTCGCAAAAAAACTCTATGAAGGACTGCAAAACGTTATTACTGATTTCCCAAGTGTTATTGAAAATGTCAGAGGTAGAGGATTTATTTTGGGACTAAAGTGTAAAGTTGAAAATGATAAATTTGTGAATCTAGCGAGAGAAAAATATATCCTAACTGTAAAAGCATCAGATAATGTTGTAAGACTTTTGCCTCCAATAAATCTTACCCTAAATGAATGTGATGAAGCAATTGAAAAAATAAGAGCTACTTGCGACGAGTTTAAATGAAAAATTTTATAGATATAAAAGAACTCTCAAAGAGTGAATTAACTAGCTTATTAGATAGCGCTTTACAAAATAAGAAGTCTAAAACAACATTACAAAATCATCTTAATGGTAAAAACCTAGTATTATTTTTTGAAAAAAAATCTACCAGAACAAGGCTATCGTTTGATATTGCAATTAAACAATTGGGCGGCTCTACAACAATTTTAAATAAGGAAGATATTCACCTGGGGAATGATAAAGAAAGCGTAAGTGATACTATTAATACTTTTGGACTATATGCTGATGGACTTATTCTTAGGGTCAACGATCATAAAACTATAATGAGTGCTTCCAAGCTATCTCATTTACCTGTGATAAATGCACTATCAAACTTATCACATCCTTGTCAGTGCTTGGCAGGACTAATGACGTTATTAGAGGAGAGGGGTAGTTTAGAAAAATTGAATATTGTTTGGATGGGACCTATTACAAATGTAGCAAATTCTTGGATTGAGGCTTTTAAAAAAGATTTAGGCTTCTCACTTAATATTTTTTGTCCGGAGGCATGGTTCGAAAAGTTTAAAGAAAAAATGCAGGAATACGACATTTCAACTGATCTCGATGATATCGTACATCATCATATAAATGAACAAATTTTAGCTCACGCTGATGCTGTGATGACAGACACATGGAAATCAATGGGAGAGGATACAAGAAATCAGGATTATGATTTAATTAAAGAATTCAAAGTTACCGAAAAGGTTATGAAAATGGCCAAATCGGATAGTATTTTTATGCATTGTCTTCCAGCAAACAGAAATGAGGAAGTTGAATCAAGTGTAATAGATGGAAATAATTCAAGGGTTTGGCAAGAAGCGAGTAATAGACTGTTTGTTCAGAAAGAAATTCTGAAAGTAATGTTTTAATTATTTCTTCCAAAAGGCAGGATGAAAGATAACTAATACAGTTAATATCTCTAATCTCCCTAATAACATTGAGAATATAAGTATCCACTTAGCAGGATCAGAAACTGCATAAAAAGAATTTTCCGGACCTATTGTGGCTCCAAGTCCTGGCCCGACATTGGCAAGAGAAGTCGCAGCTGCTGATAATGAAGTTACAAAGTCAAGCTCAGTCATAGATAAAAGCAGAGTAATAGTTATGAAGCTGAGTATGAATATAAAGAAGAAACTCATGACTGAAGATGTTACTTCTTCCTGAATTTTTCTATGATTATAGTGTGGAACAAATACGCCGTGGGGATGTAAGAGCTTTTGAATTTGCATTTTTAAAGTTTCAAATAATATCTGAAATCTAAAAACCTTGATTCCACAAGTAGTTGAACCAGCGCAGCCACCAACAAACATGCCAAAGAAAAGTAAGTAAATTGGAAATGGTCCCCACAAATTGTAATTATCTGAAGTATAACCTGTTCCACTTATAATTGAGACAACATTAAATGCACCATGCCTTAAAGACTGTTCAAAATTTTTAAGATCAAATATCCATAAGTAAGAAATTACTAATAAAGAGCTTAAAAAAATTATGATTAAAAAAGTTTTTATTTGGGTATCTTTAAAAAAACTTTTGATGCCATTACGTGTAACCTCAAGATAAATTAAAATTGGAAGACTACTTAAAATCATAAATAAGATTGCAATGTATTCCGTAGATCGATTATCAAAGCTAGCGAAGGAATCATTCCTTGTTGAAAAACCACCTGTAGCTATCGTTGTCATTGAATGAACTAAAGACTCGAAAAGTCTCATACCGCTGAACCAGTAAGATATGAAACAAAGAACGGTTAATGATAAGTATATTATGATTACCGCAAAAGAGACCTGTGCGGTTCTTGGCAAGATCTTTTCTGTTGTATCTGACGATTCTGTTCTAAAGACCTGCATACCTCCGACTTGCAATACTGGCAGTATACTAATAGCCATGACTATTATACCAACACCCCCGATCCATTGAAGAAGTCCTCGCCAAAGCAGAATTCCCTCAGGCATAGACTTAATGTCGCTAAGAATTGTCGATCCTGTAGTTGTAATGCCCGACATAGATTCAAAAATTGAATCTGTGAAACTAATATTTAGATTTGCTAAAAAGAAAGGTAGGGAACCAAAAATACAAATAAAAACCCAAGATAAAGTAGTAATCAAAAATGCATCTTGAGTTTGAATTTTATTTTCTGTAGCGTTTCTAGTTGAAATAAAAAAAGTAATACCAAATCCTAGAGTAATTATCGAGCTTATTATAAATGATTCCCATGTTCCATTGTTAAAAGCAAGGTCTAGAAATGCTGGTATTAGTAATATAAAACTTAATGCAATCAGCAAATAACCTAATACATTAAGTATTATTTTAAAATTTATCATTTATAAGATTTTAATTTTTTTTGAGAATTGATCCTTGGTTGATCATGCTATAGAATTCTCTTCTTGTAGAAGCATCAGTTCTGAACTTGCCTAATAATTGACTAGTAACCATTGAGATACCAGGTGTACCAACACCTCGTGTAGTCATACATTGATGTTGTGCTTCAACAACTACAGCAACACCTTTTGGCTTCAAGACATCTTGTATACAATTTGCAATTTGCGCTGTGAGTTTTTCTTGGATCTGCATTCTTTTCATATATATCCTAGTAATTCTAGCAAGTTTACTAATACCCACTACTCTTTTATTCGGAAGATACGCAACATGCGCTGAACCAATGAATGGTGCGATGTGGTGTTCGCAGTGAGATTCAATCCTAATGTCTCTTAGCATTATTATTTCGTCATATCCCTCAAGTTCATCGAAAGTTTTTTTTAATACTTCCTTTGGATCTTCTTTATAACCTGCAAACCAGTCCTCGTAAGCTTTAACAACTCTTTTTGGTGTTTCAAGCACTCCCGGGCGTTTAATATCTTCACCTACGAAGGCCATAAGGGTTTTAACGGCATCTTCTGCTTGTTGCCTTGTTGGTTTAGTTGCTTTTCTTTTTTTCATAATGCAGAGTGAGTACTATATGAAAAACTATAAAATTTATAGTTTTATTATTTGATAGATTTATTAATCAGTAAATTTAAATGAATATCGTCAAAAAACTGTTTATTTTTCAGCGAATTGTACGATATATATGCTAATGTCAATATCATGTTACTAAATAGCCAAATTAGTGAAAACTCTAAAGCCTGGCCAATTTTGGAAGCTAGAAAGATCATTAATCAAATCCGAAAAAAAAATAAGAAAAAAATAAGACTTCAAACTGGTTATGGACCAAGCGGGCTTCCACATATAGGGACTTTCGGAGAGGTCGCAAGGACTACTATGGTACTGAATGCTATAAAAGCGTTATCCGACTATGAAGTTGAATTGATTGCTTTTTCTGATGATATGGATGGGTTAAGAAAAGTTCCTGATAATGTTCCAAATCAGGAAATTTTGGAAAAAAAATTTGCACAAACCACTCACTTCGATTCCAGATCCCTTTGAAACATCAACTAGCTTTGGAAACCACAACAATGAAATGTTACAAGAATTTCTTGATAAGTTTGGGTTTAAATATTCCTTTAAGAGTGCGACAGAGCTTTATAAATCAGGCTTTTTTAACGACCAATTAATTAAAGTCTTGAATTCTTATGATCAGATTAAAAAAATAATATTACCTACACTAGGAGAGGAAAGAAAAAAAACGTACAGCCCATTTTTGCCTATTTGTCCAGAAACAGGACATGTACTCGAAGTTGAAATTATTTCAATTAATACTGAAAAAAATACGATTGTTTATCTTCAGAATAATAAGGAAATCGAACAGTCAATTTTAGATGGTAATTGCAAACTACAATGGAAAGTGGACTGGGCAATGAGGTGGTGTGCTCTAGATATTGATTATGAAATGTATGGTAAAGACTTGATACCAACTTTTCAACTTTCATCGAAAGTATGCCGTGCATTAGGACATCAACCTCCTGAAAATTATTTCTATGAGTTGTTTCTTGATCAAAATGGTGAAAAAATTTCAAAATCAAAAGGAAATGGTTTGAGTATTGAAGAATGGTTATCTTATGCGCCTAAGGAAACACTGAGTTACTTTATGTACCAAAATCCAAGAAGAGCAAAAAAACTATTTCTGGATGTTATTCCCAAATCAGTTGATGAATTTTTGAGTCATCTAAATAAATTTAATGATCAAAATGATGATGAAAAAATTGAAAATCCAGTTTGGCACATCATGAATAGTCAAAATTATATTGGTTCGATACCAATATCCTTCAATTTAATATTAAATTTAGTTTCAGCAAGTGGCAAAAATGATCCAGAATTCATTCTTGATTTTATAAAAAAATATGATGGTGCAATTATCAATTCTGATCATAATTTCATGTTAGAGTTAATAACTGGAGCAATTTCGTTTGAAGAGAATGTTAATGCTGATAAAATTCAGTATAAAGTACCTAATGAAGAAGAGAAAAATATTTTTTTAGATTTAATCAATCGAATTGATCTTTTGCCAGATAATGTAGATGCTGAGACTATACAGACTGAAATCTATCAAATTGGTAAAGATTATAAGTTCGATAATTTAAGGGACTGGTTCAAACTTATTTATCAGGTTCTTTTTGGCAAAAGTGATGGACCAAGATTTGGTACTTTTATTGCCATTTACGGCATAAAAGAAACAATACAGCTTATTAGAGAAAGAATAAAAGTGAGCAAGTGATGAGTTTGTTAACCGGTATGCTTCAGCTTTTGCCACCAGAGACTGCTCATAACGTCACAATACAATTAACAAAATATGGAAGTTCCTTACTAAGTAAAAGTTTTCAAGATCAGAGTTTGCATACTAATGTTATAGGCCTTAGCTTCAATAACCCACTGGGTATTGCTGCTGGTTTTGATAAAAATGCTGAATTAATAGATCCTTTATTAAAGATTGGATTTGGATTTGTGGAATGTGGAACTGTTACACCAATGCCACAATTCGGAAATACAAAGCCACGAGTTTTTAGATTAAAAAAGGATAATGCAATAATTAATAGATTAGGTTTTAATAACAAGGGAGAAAAGATATTTGTAAAGAATCTTATGTCTGCAAAAAAGACAGGTATTGTGGGAGCAAATATTGGACCAAATAAAGACTCTAAAAATTTCATTGATGATTATCTAAAAATTTATAGCAAGATTTCAATCAATTGTGATTACGTTACCATTAATGTTTCATCTCCAAATACTGAAGCCCTACGTGAATTGCAAAGAAAAGAATATCTTGAAGTACTTTTAAGAGAAATTTCACAAATTAGGGATGAGGAAAAAAATAGAAAACCTATCATGCTAAAAATTGATCCAGATAATACAAATGATCATTACAGTATGATTCTTAATCTTGTTAATAAATATAATATCGATGGCATTATTGCTACAAATACTTCACTTTCAAGACCGGAAACTTTACGAGATCTTAATAAGAAAAGAGAAGGCGGATTATCTGGTACTCCAATAAAGGATATATCAGATAAAGTTTTAAAATTTTTATATCAAGAGACTAATCATGAATTAATTTTAATTGGTGTAGGTGGAATTGGTAGTGCATTAGACGTATATAGTAAAATCAAACTAGGTGCATCTTTAGTACAAATGTATACCTCACTAACTTATGGTGGCCCGCAACTGATAAATAAGATATTGATTGATCTTGTTAAACTTATCAAAGATGACGGATTCGCAAATATTTCAGAAGCAGTGGGTGTAAATAATAAATGAATAAGACCATTGATCTTCCTTTTAATAAAAGAAAGAGGCAGCTAAACAAACAACAGAATCGCGACTTCATTATTCTAGCTTCAAGAAAAGTTTTTACAGAAAAGGGTCTTGATAGCTCTAATGTAAGGGAAATTGTATCTGAGGCTGGTTTAGGCTCTGGTACATTCTATAATTACTTTGATGATAAAGTTGAAGTTTTTTTAGTTATTGTAAATAGGCTTATTAACGAATTTAGTCACTTTATAATTCCTGAAATTAACAAAGCCAAAACTTTTGATGAATTAGTTAGTATTGCTTTTAATAGCTGGTTTAACTGGATATCCAATGATGCAGAAAATTATATTTTTTTCAAAAATAATAAAAAATATATACTAGATCTTAAATGGTTAGGTCAAAATTCGAAAGAATACCAAAATTTTAATAAAAAACTTCTAGAAGTAACATTAAATATGTCAAAAGTTATTAAATTTCCTCAAAACGATATTTCACTTATGGTAACATCTGTCATTGCTGTTAGCGTTAACCTTGGTGATCAATTATTGGAAAGAAATGATTTGAAGCCCTCTGAGGTAAGCTTATTTGCAACTAAATTATTTTTAAAAGGACTTTAGCTTAAGATGACAAAAAGTATTTTTATTACTGGAGCGGCATCAGGAATCGGTAAGGCAACCGCAATATCTTTTGCTGAAAATGGATGGAATGTAGGACTTTTTGATATCAATCAAGAAGGCCTGAAAGAGGTAGCCGAAATAATTGGTCATAATAAGTGTATGTATCAAAAGTTAGATGTAACCAATATAGAGGATTGGATTGAAGCAGAAAAAAATTTCTCACAATATACAGGCGGTAGGTGCGATATATTTTTTAATAATGCAGGTATAGCAAACTTTGCAGGAGCATTTGAGGATATAAAGATTGAGGAAATGAACAAAATAATTGATGTAAACTTTAAAGGTGTTGTTAATGGATGTTTAACAATGCTTGAAATTTTAAAAAGTACAAAAAACAGCATGCTACTTAATACAAGTTCAGTTGCGGGACTTATTACAGCGCCGGGCATATCAGTTTATGGAGCAACAAAGCATGCCGTAAGCTCTCTCACCGAAAATCTGCGTATTGAGTTTGAGCGGTATGGCATTAAAGTATCTGAAATTAACCCTTGGTTTACCGAAACACCAATATTAGATGCTGAAGCTGTTACAACTGGCGCAAAAAGTCAATTGGACCGTGAATTTGTTAATCAAAAAACAAAAGTTTATCCAGTTGAGAAAGTCGTAAGCTCAGTTTGGTCCGCTTATGACTCAAGAAGAATCCATCATCCAGTTGGCTTCGAAGCAAAATTTGCATCGTTTTTTATGAGACACCTTCCATCACTCATAAGAGGTTTGAGCAAAAAACTTTTTAGGGATTCTTTTATCTAGACAGACCTTTTTACTTTATCAGCGTCATTTGAGGCTTTAATCATATTTCTGAGTTGTTCCCACTCTTGATCTGTCACATCTTTTAACATTTCATAGAAATTACCCGCATGATTTAACCATTGAGCCCCATCAATCGTAATGATTTCTCCTGTTAAGTAATCAACTCCATCTGCCATTAAGAATGTTGCTAGATTTGCGAGTTCACTGAGTTCTCCTGTTCTTTTCATTGGAATCGACTCCATCACTTTTGCA
>QCMV01000018.1 GCA_003213515.1 Pelagibacteraceae bacterium AG-422-N09
TTTACTTGTCCTAGGTGCTGCAGGTGGTGTTGGCATATCAGCTGTTGAAATTGGAAAAGCAATGGGTGCAAGAGTCATAGCTGGTGCATCTTCTGATGAAAAATTAGAAGTATGCAAAGAGTATGGAGCTGACGAAGTTATAAATTATGGAAAGTATGATTTAACAAACCGAGATCATGTGAAAGAATTTAGAGCAGAAATCTCAAAAGCAACGGGTGGCAAAGGACCAGATGTGATTTATGACCCCGTTGGAGCAGATTTTACCGAGCCAGCTTTAAGAAGTATTGCATGGAATGGACGCTTCTTAGTTATAGGTTGGGCGGCGGGTTATATTCCAAAAATACCAATGAACTTGTACTTAATCAAAGGCTGTTCCGCTGTCGGGGTATTTTGGGGTCAATTTACAGCTCTAGAGCCACAAGAGCATCTAGCTAACATGAACCAACTTACTGGGTGGTATGAAGAGGGAAAATTAAAAGCCCCAGTGACTGAAGTGCTTCCGCTTGAACAAGGTCAACAGGCTTTGGAGACAAAGAAGGTATTCAATTATCTACAAAAAGAATTACTCTAAGCACTTCAGGCATTGTTCCTGAAATTATTAAATGGGGTGACGAAGTCGACTCTAGATTGGCAATTTCTTTACACGCAACAAACGATAAATTGAGAAATGATATTGTTCCAATAAATAAGAAGTTTCCTCTTAAAGAGCTTATAAAGGCGTGTAGAGAATACCCTCGGTCAAAAAATTCTAAACGTATAACTTTTGAATATGTTATGTTGAAGGGAGTAAATGATACAGCGCAAGACGCTCGAAAACTTGTTAAACTGATTTCTGGAATTCCTGCAAAAATTAACCTTATTCCTTTCAATCCTTGGCCTAATTCACCCTACGAATGTTCTAGTAAAGAAGATATCAAGAAATTTAGTGACATAATTAAAAATGCAGGTTATGCAAGCCCAGTTAGAAAAACCAGAGGACAAGATATTATGGCTGCGTGTGGTCAATTAAAATCCTCCAGTATAAAAATTAGAAAAAGTGAACTCAGGGCAAATGGATAAAATAAACAAAGTTGTTCTTGCATACTCAGGCGGTTTAGACACATCAGTCATTTTAAGGTGGCTAAAAGAAACTTATCAATGTGAAGTGGCAACTTTTACAGCAAACCTAGGTCAAGACGAGGACTATGATCTAGTTAGAGCAAAAGCAGAAAAACAAGGAACCACAGAAATATTTATTGAAGATCTTAAAGATGAGTTTGTAAGTGACTATGTTTTTCCAATGTTTAGGGCCAATCCTCTTTATGAAGGCTATTATTTACTTGGAACATCGATTGCTCGACCGTTGATTGCAAAAAAACAAATAGAAATTGCAAATCAGATTAATGCTGACGCGGTATCTCATGGTGCAACTGGAAAAGGAAATGATCAAATAAGATTTGAGCTAGGCTATTATTATCATAAGCCTGATATAAAGATAATCAGTCCTTGGAGAGAGTGGGATTTATCGTCAAGAACGTCACTGGTTGAATACGCTGATAAGCACGGTATTGAAATATCAAAAGATAAAAGAGGAGAACAACCATTTAGCATTGATGAAAATATCTTGCACTCTTCTGCTGAAGGAAAAGTTCTTGAAGATCCTTGGATTGAAGCGCCTGATTATGTTTACACCAGAAGTGTTTCACCTGAACAAGCGCCAGATAAAGCAGAGGAAATAACGATAGAATTTAAAAGAGGGGATGCCTGCGCGCTCAATGGAAAAACTTCAACACCATTTGAAATATTAAAATCACTTAATGACCTCGGTGGAAAACATGGAATTGGACGAGTTGATCTTGTTGAAAATAGATACATTGGAATGAAATCAAGAGGAATTTATGAAACTCCTGGTGGAACTATCCTATATCACGCACACAGAGCTATTGAAAGTATCACGCTCGATAAAGAAGCTGCACATATGAAAGATGAGTTAGCGCCAAAATATGCCAAACTAGTTTATAATGGTTATTGGTTCTCTCCTGAAAGAGAAATGATGCAATCAATGATTGACAAATCTCAAGAAAAAGTGGAAGGCAAAGTAAGAATTAAACTCTTTAAAGGCAATACAATGATTACAGGTAGGGAATCGTCTTTAAGCTTATACAATCCAAATCTTGCAACATTTGAGTCAGATCAAATTTATTCTCAAAAAGATGCTGAGGGTTTTATAAAATTAAATGCTCTAAGATTAAGAGAAAAGAAATAAGCTACTGCTGTCTAAATGCAGCATCTACCGTATTTTTTAGCAAACATGCAATTGTCATGGGGCCCACACCGCCTGGAACAGGTGTAATTGCTGAAGCTATATTAAATACATCGTCGTAATCTACATCTCCAACAAGTTTTGTTTTTCCGGGTTGATCCGGGTGATCAACACGATTTATTCCAACATCAATTACAACAGCTCCTTCCTTAATCCAATCTTTTTTAACCATTAAAGGTCTTCCAACTGCAGCAACTACAATATCTGCCTGTTTTGTAATTTCTTCAATATTTCTAGTTTTAGAATGAACGATTGTAACAGTGCATGATTCTTCAAGCAGAAGCTGGGCCATCGGTTTACCCACAATATTGGATCGTCCAATAATTACAGCATGCATACCTTTCAAATCAGGAATACTTTTTTTCAACATTAAGTAGCATCCAAGAGGTGTGCAAGGAGTAAATGTTTTACTCAGTAGATCACCACCTATTGAATTTCTACCAACATTTATCGCGTGAAAGCCATCGGCATCCTTAACTGGATCAATTGAATCAATAATAGCTCTTGAATCAATATGAGATGGTAGAGGCAATTGAACAAGAATGCCATTTACTTTTTGATCATTATTAAGTTTATCAATTAATTCCAAAAGCTTTTCTTCAGATACAGTGGTATCTAGAAAATGATCTTCAACATCCATTCCTATCTCTTTAGCCATTTTAGATTTTGTATTAACGTAAACTTGGCTTGCTGGATCTTCACCAACAAGCACAACTGCAAGGGTCGGTGTTTTATTAAATTTGTTTTTAAAATCTTCAACTTTGATAGCGGTTTCGGCTCTAAGATCAGCTGCGATTACTTTACCATCAATAATTTTTGTATCAGACATTTTTAGATTGGAATTCCTGCATAAAAATACTCGTAAAGTAAGTTTCTTATAAAGTAAAGTATCAGAATTAAAACCACCGGAGATATATCAATCCCTCCAAGGTTCGGAAGAAAATTTCTTATTGGGTTAAGAAGTGGATCCGTTAACCTTTTTGTTCCAAAATATATTGCAATAATAATTCTATTTTGAGTATTAAAAATACTCATAGCAATTAACCAACTGAATATCACATTAATAATCAACACCCAGGTATAAAGATTTATAATTTGATCAACAAGAATTATGAGTGAGTTCATGATTTATCTATAAGAAAATAATTATCAATAAAAGAGTCTAACCACATATTTATTTTTTTTCCATGACTAAGTCGTTGCTGCATTTGATAATTGCGTTTTTGTGCACCCTTTTCTCTAAGCATATATCCTGCAAAATATAGCCACCTCAAGTGCATTTTAAGATTAACCTCAGGATGAAATTGTATACCAACTGCATTCTTATAATTAAATGCTTGTTGAGGGAATGTTTCACCCAACGCTAAAATATCGCAAGATTTTGGAACAGTGAACCCTTCTTTATGCCATTGAAAAAAAGTTTTTTGGTTTTGAAAAATTTTATGACCATCCCCCGTTGGCTTTATATCATAAAAACCAATTTCGAATTGATGATCTTTAGCACGTTGAACGGTGCCTCCCAAATTTTTTGCAAGCATTTGTGCTCCTAGACATATGCCAAGAAAAGGCTTATTAGAAGATAATGCTTTTGAAATCCATTCAATTTCATACTTAATATAATCTAAATTATCATTAGCACTTGGAGGTCCTCCATAAATTACTGCAACGTCATGGTCGCTCATTGATTTAGGAAGCTTTTCTCCTATGACTGGTCTTTTCACATCAAGTTCATACCCTCTTTCGAGTAATTTCATACCTACATCCCCAGTGCTGGATCTTGGCTGATGTACAATCATTAATGCTTTTTTTGTTTTCATAGTCTCTAGAATGAAACTACATTGCGCTTAATCCACCATCAAGAACAATTTCTGTTCCTGTCATGAACTTGCTTTCGTCCGATGCCAAATACAAAATTGCATACGATACATCGTCTGTGTCACCAATTTTATTCATTGGAATTTGGCGAGATAATTTTGCAACCGCATTTTCTTCACCAAAAGCTTGTTTCAAAGGATCAAGAATGGGAGTGTCAACAAATGCTGGATGAACTGAATTGCACCTAACATCATAACCTTTCTTCGCGCAGTAAAGCGCGACTGATTTACTAAGTAACCGAACGCCTGCTTTTGATGAATTATATGCAGCTGTATTCCAACCTGCAACTATCCCAGATATTGATGATAAGTTTATTATTGAACCTTGGCCTGATTTGCTCATTATTGGCACAGCGTATTTACAACCTAGAAAGACACTATCTAAATTTACCTGATGAACTTTTTTCCATATTTCAAAATCAGTAGATACAACATCAGCGCCTAAACTTATACCTGCACTGTTGACTAAAATATTAATTTTACCAAAGTGATTTTCTGCTTTTTCAATAACATTAATCCATGAGTCTTCATTTGCAACATCGTGAACGATGGTATAAAATTGTGTCTCACTGTAATTAGCAAGTCTCTCGGGCATAGTGCTGATGACTTTTTCATTAATATCTGTCAGAAAAACTTTTGCTCCTTCATCCATTAGTTTTTGTGCCGCAGCAAAACCCAGTCCCGAAGCCGCACCTGTAACAATTGCTACTTTATTTTTTACTCGGCCCATAGAAATTTAGAAGAACTGAACCATATTTAAATCAACAGTATAATAAGTATCTTGTGACCTAGAATCTGCAGATGCAAAATTATCATAACATTCCGTCATGCTATGCTTGCGGAATCCATCTTCCCCTGCTAACAGAAATTCCTCACCACCAAGATATATTAATGAAGTGTTACTTAGTCGATCTGATCGAACACAAGTCTCGACTGTTTTTTTTCTATAGAGATCTACAATGGTCACAGATCCTCCATTACCACTGATTGCAATACGTCCATCATCCATCATGATAGCGTTTGTTAAACTGTTTTTTGTTCCGATAAAGATATTATCAAATGCAAATAGTTTACAATCATCTCTAAAATAACCTGCCTCATAACATGCAATTGAAGTAAATTTTTCTGGAGGTACAGTATCTTCAGGCCCATAACGCGTTATTAACGTAAGGTTGCCTGACATGCCCAATAGTAGCGATTTACCATCGTCAACTTTTATACCTGACCAGTATGAACCATCGTATCCAGTAGACACAACAAGCCAGTTTAAACCTCTATCATCTGATATGTAGTATTTACCTATTTCACCCACTGCATAAGCTTCGTTTGCAGAAGATTTCCTCCAAGCTTGTGAGTCGCCATATGCATAGTTAAAATGCGGTTGGAAATCATCATCATCCATAAACAAGTAACCCCAACTTTGTCCACCATCCGTTGTTCTCAGTGATAATGCAAATGCGCCAATTGCTATTCCTTCACCATTATCATACATATGAATTGAAAGAAGAGGGGCATCAAAGTCAATGTCTTCATATTGTTTTGTCCAAGTTTTTCCTGAGTCATTAGAGTGTAATATCGTAGCATCATGGCCAGTTGCCCAACATTCAACTTTTGAAATACAATCAATATCTGTAAGAGTATTCGTGAAAGGTACACTTTCAGATTGAGTCCAGTTGTCTCCAAGATCGTCTGAATAAATAATAATTCCATGTTCACCAACGGCATAAATACGGTCATCAACTCTTTCCATTGCATTGATAAGCGCTTTTGAGGACATGTTATTAACCGCCGCAAATCCCGATGCATAATTGAAATTGCTTGCTATTGCACTAAAGGTCAGTGCACAAAATACAGAACATGCTACTAATAGATTTCTCATAAGCCCTACTTAAAATAAAACCCGACTTAAAAGAAATCAAGCCGGGTTCTATAAATACTTGAAGTATTTTATTTTTTTATCTTGCGTACCTTCTTAAGCCATCAGGCGTATAAAAGCTTACAGCTTTTTCTTCGCCGTTATAGACAGTTGGCCTTGGAGATAAGGCTGGTCCAAATAGGTTGGTTCCAGAATATGTTCTTGTTGCAAAGTCCATAGTATACTCACCTTGAGGATTACAATCTGTATCGCCTAAGCCACTACCACCCATATTACCTTGTACTGTTGTTTGGTACATTGCTCTCATAAGGTCTTGATTATCATCATAAGCATCATGATAAACAAGCATTCCAGGCTGACCGTCTAAGAAATAGAAAGTTCGTGAAGCATAGAGGTGTCTTTGTCCAGGCTTTAATTGTGCATGAACAATATGAACATCTCTTTCTTCAAATCTGACTACATCAGGATTTGGATGATTTGGTGTGAACGTGTCTTCAACAGCGGTTTCAGATAACATGTCATTGTTCATTGGAACGATCATCTTTTGCTTTCCTTCATAAGACCAATCGTATCTGTCCTGAGCACCGTTAAAGCCACCATATGAATCAACTGTTACGATACCACCACCAGCAGTAGTCAATGTATCATAAGTAATATCAGGCGCTCTTCTTACACGTCTTGTTGCCGGGCTATACTGCCAAGCTTTACGAGGCTGCATGTAACTATCAATAAAGTCATGAACTAAAGTAACTGTTCCGGCAGTTCTTGGTGGCCCAAGGTTTTTCTGCATGAACAATGCAAATAAGTTTTTATCTGCATACATTGTTTTTGTGTTTGGGTTAGGCGGAAAAGAAATTGATGTTTCTTGTTGTCCTAATGTAATTGAACCATCAGCTTTTACAGTCACTGAAGTTTGAACTCTGTCAACCGCACTCACTGTGCCAGCATACATTCGATAATTCCAAACATAGTGTTGAGGATGTGTTGGGTCAGGGAAAGGTATCTGACCAGCATTAGGCAGCTCTAATCCTTCGTTGTCATTTATCATTGTGCCGTTAGTTTGACTGATTGCAGCAATATCAGGCGTTAAGGTACAGTCTCCGCCATTCTCATAAACATCCATTCTGAATGTATCTGGATACGCAGAGAACATATTTAACATGCCAGGTGTCAGCTTACTTGCATGCTCAGATACATTGTCAGCTGTGACTGTGTATTGAATATGCCCATCAGCAAAAGCTGCCGTAGAAGTTATCATTAACGACGATAATGCAGCTATAATTAATTTTTTTATATTCATTTTTTTTAACCCTTTCCTAAATTAAAATGCATATGAAATGTTAGCAGAGAGGTAATCCTTATCGTAGTTAAGGTTATCCACCTCATCACCAAGCTCATTAACATAGCTTAGACCCATGCTCACATCACCTTTTGAGAAATTACCAGATAATGATAATGATTGTCTACCCGGCACAAATCCACCTAGAGAAGTTGGACCGTAACCACTAAAGTCATGAGACCATACGAACGATGGGTTAAATGACCATGCTGTGTTAACAATATTGTTGTAAGCAGCTCCGCCAACAATACGATAAGTCATAGCGCTCTCATCAATTGTATTCTTACTTTCACAATAACTACCGTTACCAAAAAGTGGGTCAGTCTGACTTGAACCAATATGTGTTGCACCATCTAGAGCTCTAACGGAGTTATATGTAGTTGGAGCGCCACCACCGTTTGTGACACCACCACATTTTGATCCACCGACACCGTCTCTGTAACCACCACGGTTTACGCCGCCTTTACTGTAATCAAGATCTGGTACATAAACAAATCCTACCTCTGTTAGTAAGAAAGCACTATCTGCGCCAAGTCCGGCTGTGACTGGGTGAGAAGCACTGAAACTAGTTGTTGTTCCAACTGTTCCAGACCAAACATCATATTCAATAAATGCAGTTGAATAATAGTCACCCGCACCAACTGTTGCTAATGAGATCGCAGGCAATGAAGAACGCTTCATTGTTCTTAACGCGTCAACAACATCCGCCCACTCAGCATCACTGTCGCCAGTTCCTGCTCTGTAAGCAGCAACCGAAGATGACTGTGCTGCACAGGCAGTTTGAGTGGCTGCACTCATAGTTGCTAAGTCGCCTACATTTGCTGAAAGAGCACCCCCGCCAGCACCGTGAGCTACGGTCGCCGCAGCTAAACAAGCACCACGAACACCTTGAGCCACACCGATTGATAACAATTGAGTTGTACCCGCAGCATCACTGATTTGTTGACCTTGGTCACCACCATTTGTTGCAAGTGGGAAGTCAGGTCTGTATGTCAATTCAGCTTGAACTGTTGTACCGGCAATATTCGTATTTGCACTGATACCCATAGCTCTTAAATCCTCAGGATAAATAAATCGATACTCGGTTACGTTTAATGGCGTGACCGCTGCACCAAGAAGTGCACCCGCAGCCAATTGTGTAGCAGCTGTACCAAATTCTTCACCAGTATTCAAACCGAGTGCTGTAGCTGTAGCATCATCATTTGCATTGGCGTTATCATAACATCTTCTTGAGTCATGATATTCTTTGCCATTAATGACTGTGTAGTTGTAATACGATAATGCATTAGATTTTTGAGGACCTGTATATGCGAAGTTTGAAGCAGACGCTCCCATACCGCCACTGTTATACAATTCATCAACAGCTTGAGGGTTCTGGTAAGCACCACAACCAGCTTCACCGTATGCTAAGTCAACAATTCCTCCAGCAATCTGAGCCATACCTGCTAATTGAGCAGCCGTGAAATCCGATGCTTCAAGAGCAGTATCACCAAGGCCGGTTGCAGAGAAATAATCACCAGCAGTAAAAAGTCCACCATCAGAACATGTATTTCCATCTTGAGCACAAGATGCAGCAATCGTGAATAGTCCTAACAAGTCACCTGCGTGGATTCCTTGTTGGCCTACAAATTGTAAGTAAGGAACTTTACTGTCGTATTGTGTATAGTATACACCAATATCAACACCAGACCCTACACCATCAAGATAAGTTCTAAGAGCTAAACCAAACTGGCCATCACCATCCGCGTAACTGTGTGCTCCGCCAAATGCATCAAGCGCTCCGGCTTTTCTTCCATCTTTATTATCAAATTCATTCCACGCGGCATAACCTGCAGTGACACCTGCTGTCTGACCATTAATCATAAGAGTCTGTAAGTCTCCAGCTCCACCACCAATTGCAGCTGCTCCAGCAGCTCCATGACCAGCGGCACCAGCTTTTATGATTACGTTAGCTGCATTTGAAGATCCGTCGCCGACAAATGCTTTAATTCCTTCTTGGAAATAGTACATAGCTGACGTTCTTTTTCCAGCAGTGGTTTGTGCAAAGGCAACAGCATCTGCATCACAAGCAGCGTTACTATTGGCAATAGTTCTTAAGTATGAACATGCATTAGATTGCAGTTGACTGTTTTGATAATAGCCGGATGTGAACATTAAACGATCACCAGAAATAACTTCGTTTCCAAAAAATGTTCCATTAGGATCAAATTCAACATGCGACTCACCTACTTGCATGTAGGCTTCATAAGACCATCCACCGTCAAGATAACCAGATAATGTTAATTGGTTAGCAGGCACAAGTGCCTCCCTAATTGATGAACCCGGCGTTCTCAACTTTGCAAGGTCAATTGCGTTTGTTGTTAATCCATTCATTCCAACTGGTATGAAAGTTGACTCACCCCAGTTCGTAACGTAACGACCGATGCTCAATGTTGCATCAAGATCAGCAATGTCTGTTGTTAAGTATAAATCAAGTACATCTATATTTGTTTCAATGTCATCAAGTGCATCGCTCGTGAAGGGGGCCCACGATGGCGAGTTAATTGAGTCAATTGCGTTGTATGTACCGATGAATGATGCTGTAAGACCAGTTCCGCCATCTAAAGTTCCATCAATTTCTGTGAATACTTTTGTTGTCTGGTTAAAAATATCACCGTCACGGAAGTTCATTCTACCATCGTCGGCATTATTAGAGATTAACTCTCTTGCCACTCCTTTAGGGTCGACAGGGTTGCCGTAACCGTCTTGGTAAATCTTTCCACAACCAGGTTCTCCGTCAACAAGTAATACAGATGCATCAGCTGATCTATTGTTGTTAACTGCAGTAGCGTATGTTGTATCGCCTGCTCTATTAATAAAACCTGTTAAAGCTTGACAGTTCTCACCAACTCTCATTTGAAGTCCTGTTGAAACTGTTGTGTTGATATTCCCTGTAAAGCCAGGAACATTTAGTTCTTCCGCGTTTGCAAAACCAATACCTGCAAAGAGTATAGCAGAAGATAAAATTATACTTTTAATTTTTGACAACATTTTTCCCCCTGAAAAATAATTTTATACTTGATTTAAATACAACCACCTGTGTCTCACAAGACACACGTATAGTGTGGATAGTATCCAAAACTTAGACATTTGACTTAATTTAAGCGTTTTAGTCAAGATTTTAAATTTCTAAAATCATCTTAATTTTAATGAAATAGAATCGAATATACACACATATATATATGTATAAGTTGTCAGCTTTTCCTATGGATTATCAAAAACATTGCAAAACTGGGAAATTTTCAAAAGATTGTATAACTAATGAATAAGATATGACCGATTGGTAAATACAACCTAAAATTTTAAAAGATAATTTGTTGCAGTTTTACAACAATCATAATCGTTTCAACAAATTGAGAAGGCTTTGTTGAGATGGGTATGTAGAATTTTTAACGTTGATAAAACCGTTTTTTTTCATCAAATCTGAGATACTTCGACTGATTGTTACAATTAAAAGATTATTGCAATTTTTTGAGAGATTTTTATTTCTTACTAGTTCACAAAATTGTCGTGCGTTCTGTTCTGAATATAGCAAGCAAATATGAATTTTATTCTTCTTTAATAGAGCGATAGTTGCAGGAGCAAATGATTTTTTAAAATTTGTTTTATAAATTACTTTTTTCTCAAACTCAAAACCAATTTTTCTTAAGTCAGTAATAAATTTTTTGTTTGTAATTGACCCAGTGAGATAGGTTAACTTATTTCCGTATTTATTTTTTAAACTAGAATATTCTTTTTTTAAATATTTTAGAATTTGACTGCTGTCTTTTGCTTTATACAAGATATTTGAAAAACCCGATGATATTAATTTGTGATAAGACACATTGCCAACAATTACCAGCGGAAGGTTTTTCGGACCTAAGTAATTTTTTATAAATATTTTTGCCGCCTGCTGACTTGAAATTAAAACAATACTTTTAAAGTAAAAGTTTTTTTTGGATCCAGAAAATGAAATTTTACTCAACGAATCAATATGGGCTCTATGGCCCAGGTCTTCTAAAAGAGTTTTTAATTTTTTTGCTTCAGTTTTGGGGCGTGTAATTAAAATCATTATCCAATACATTTAATTGATTAATTTTTTTTTGGCCAACTTGTTTGATTATTTTCCTTCCAAGCTCAAGGCTTAACTTTAAGCTTTGTTCAGCGGGGCCTTCAAGACATTCTCTAAATAAACACGTGCCATTATGATCAAAAAAATCACACTTAATTTGAATCAGGTCATTCTTTATTTTTGCATATACTGAGATAGGACTATTACAATTAGCGTTAATTGTTTTTAATATATTTCGTTCAGCAGTACATTCAGTTTGCGTTGCAAGGTGGTTAATAGGTTCGAAAAAATCTGCTAAATCATCCTTCGTCCTTGACTGGACACCAACAGCGCCTTGACATGCTGCTGGCAAAAAATGATTTTGATCCATAACTTCGGTTATTACATGGCCTTGACCTATTCTCTCTAGGCCAGCTGTACTTAATATTATGCCATCATATTGCCCATGACTTAATTTCAATAGACGGGTATCTACATTGCCTCTTAATAATTTAATTTGCAAATCTTGTCTAAAGTTTAAAATTTGCGCTCTTCGCCTTACTGAACTTGTACCAATAATTGATCCTGATGGTAATTGCTCAAGCTTTTTTCCTGAGTTTGAAATAAAAGCATCTGACGGATCATGACGTCTCATCCAGCAAATAATTTTAAGTTCAGGGTTTTCATCACTTGCGGGCACATCCTTCATTGAATGGATTCCCACATCAATTGCTTTATCTAAAATTTTGCCCTCGATTTCTCTCGTAAAAAGGCCTTTTCCACCAAGGGTATCGAGACGTTTATCGCTATGAATATCACCTGATGTTTTGATAGTTTGAACTTCAAACTCAATATTTTTTTTTATAACATCAAATTTTTCTGCTTCTTTGATAAGTAGGTTGGTTTGAGCTTTTGATAACTTGCTATCTCTGATACCGACTATGCATTTTCTTAAGTTAGTCATTGTTTCATAAGTCTTTGAATATTCTAACAGTATAATATAATAGAGTTTCTATCTAAATTTATATTAATAAAATAAGTATTAGTGTGCAAAAGCGTGTAAGAGTAATTGGGATTGAATCAAGTTGTGATGAAACATCGGTTTCTGTAGTCCAAAAAAATGGCAACAAAATTGATGTGCTGTCTAATATTGTAAAATCTCAAATTGAAATTCATAAGCTTTATGGGGGTGTAGTTCCAGAATTGGCTGCTCGTGCACATTCTGACATAATAGATAAACTTATTAGTAGAGCTTTGATTGAAGCGAAAACATCATTCAAACAAATTGATGCTATCGCTGCCACTGCGGGTCCTGGATTGCTTGGTGGACTGCTTGTTGGTGTAGTAGCAGGTAAGACACTTGCTCATTATTTAAAAAAACCATTCATAGCTATTAATCACCTAGAAGGACACGCTCTATCAATAAGGCTTGAGCAAGATATCAACTATCCGTATTTACTTTTATTGGTTTCAGGTGGGCATACTGAGTTCACAATTATTAAAAACTTTAATTCCTACAAGCGTATTGGAACCACAATTGACGATGCGTTAGGCGAAGCATTTGACAAAACAGCTCGACTTTTGAAAATGGGTTATCCTGGCGGACCGGAAATTGAGAAATATGCTGCGCTAGGTGATGAAAATAGATTTCAGCTCCCCATGCCACTCATCCATGAATCAAATGCACATTTTTCCTTTTCAGGTTTAAAATCTGCAGTTGCAAATATTGTTGCTAAAAATCGGTGTACAGAAAAATTTAAAAAAGATTTGGCCGCGTCATTTCAAGCAACCATAAATAAAATAATCTTCACCAAAACTCAGAATGCAGTTCGGGAGTACAAACGAGTAATCAAATCTAAAAAAACTGTAAAAGTAGTTGTTGCTGGTGGGGTCGCTGCAAATAAAAGTATTCGTCGCTCTCTAAAAGCACTTGAATCTATCGAAGATTGCCAATTTTTATTTCCCTCAATCAAATATTGCACTGATAATGGAGCAATGATTGCTCTAGCGGGAATTGAGAGATTTGAAAGAAAGAAATTTAATAACTTAAATTTTAAGCCACGGCCAAGATGGCCCCTTGATAAGAATGCTGTTTTCATGAAAGGCAAAAGAGCTGTTGGAGAATAAAACGAATTATAAGATAGGCGTAATTGGTGCCGGGGCATGGGGCACTGCGCTGGCAAATATTATTTCAAAAAAAGAAAAAGTTATTTTATGGGCAAAAGAAAAAAGTGTTTGTGACAACATTAATAAATTATCTGAGAATAAGAGGTATTTGCCGAAGATTAAATTAAGTAAAAAAATAAAATGTACGACATCAATTATTGATTTGGCCGGATGCGACATATTGTTTTTAGTTTCACCTGTTCAATATTTATCAACGAACTTACTAAAACTAAAAAAAATTATTAAGACAAAAACAATATTCGTTTGTTGTTCTAAAGGCATCGAAATGAATAGTTTAAAATTACCAAGCGAAATAGTATCTTCTTTCTTTCCAAAAAATAAAATTGCAGTTATCTCAGGACCTAATTTCGCATCCGAAATTGCAAAAGGTTTACCAGCTGCTACTGTTGTTGCGTCCAAAAGTGATCAGGTTGCAAACAAAATTGCCAAGATGATAAAATCTCCAACTTTAAGGCCTTACTTATCCGATGACATTGTTGGATCACAAATAGCTGGAGCTCTAAAGAATATTTATGCAATTGCCAGCGGCATTGTATATGGAAAAAAATATGGAGAAAATGCGGTAGCATCGATCATATCAAGAAGTTTTGCTGAAATAAAAATTGTAGCTCAATCTATGAATGCTAAGAAAAGTACTCTTGCTGGACTGTCCGGTATGGGGGATTTATTTCTTACATGTTCATCTAAAGAGTCTAGAAATTTTTCTTTAGGAATTGATCTTGCAAAAGGCAAAACACTTAATCAAATCATTGCAAAAAAGTTTTCAGTTGCAGAGGGAGTATTCACTGTTAGGGCACTTAAGAAACTCTCATTGGATAAAAAATTAGATTTGCCAATAAATGACGCCATCTATAAAGTTTTGTACCGTAAGAAAAATATTGATGTTACAATTCAAGAACTTTTAAACAGACCAATCACAAAAGAATAAATGAATTACTGGTTAATGAAATCTGAACCTGAAACATGGTCATGGGAACAGCAAGTAAAAGCTGGCAGTAAAGGTGAGGGCTGGGATGGTGTGAGAAACTACCAAGCATCCAACAATATGAAAAAAATGGAGATTGGAGATCTTTGTTTTTTTTATCACTCTGTTAAAGAAAGAGATATTGTTGGCATCGTTAAGGTCGTAAAGAAATATCATCCTGATCCTACAGACAAGTCAAAGCGTTTTGGTATGGTATCCGTCGCAGCTGTAAAGGCCCTTAAAAACAAAGTAAACCTGTCTCAAATAAAAGAACATCCAAAACTCAATCACTTAGCCTTGGTCAAACAGTCTCGTCTCTCGGTAATGCCAATCGATAAAAAGTCATGGACAATTATTTGCAATCTCGGTGGTATCAAATAAGATAATTTCCTTATGAGTGAAAATGAGAGGTTTGAAGTAAGCAGTGAATGGTCTGCAGAAGCTCAGATTAATTCCACTAAATATAATGAGTGGTACGAAAATTCGCTCAATAACAATGAAGAATTTTGGAATGAGCACGGTAAAAGAATTGATTGGATTAAACCATATACAAAAGTAAAAGACGTTTCTTACAATAAAGATGATTTCTCAATCAAGTGGTACTACGATGGTACGCTCAACGCATCAAGCAACTGTATTGATAGACATTTAAAAGATAAAGCAGATCAGACCGCAATCATTTGGGAAGGCGATGATCCGGCAGACTCAAAACACATATCTTATAAAGAATTACACAGTGAGGTATCAAAACTTGCTAATGGCATGAAATCTCTTGGAGTTAAAAAAGGTGATCGTGTAACTATTTATATGCCAATGATTCCTGAAGCAGCTTATGCAATGCTTGCTTGTACAAGAATTGGGGCAATTCACTCTGTTGTATTTGGAGGCTTCTCTCCAGACTCGTTAGCTGGAAGAATAAGTGATTGTAAATCAGATATTGTGATCACTGCGGATGAGGGAGTAAGAGGCGGTAAAGCAATTCCATTAAAGAAAAATACAGATGAAGCAATTTCGATTTCAGGTGGAGTGCGTCATTGTATTGTTGTTAAAAGAACAGGTGGAGATATTGGTTGGATTGATGACAGAGATGTTTGGTACCACGAACTAACTGAAAAAGAGTCTGATGATTGTCCACCAGAGGAAATGTCAGCAGAGGATCCTCTCTTTATATTGTATACATCTGGATCAACTGGCAAACCAAAAGGGGTTATGCACACCACTGGTGGTTATATGGTTTACGCCTCGATAACGCATCAATATGTCTTTGATTACAAACAGGGTGAAGTTTATTGGTGCACCGCAGATGTAGGTTGGGTTACAGGGCACAGTTACATTGTATATGGTCCATTAGCAAATGGGGCCGTCACTGTCATGTTTGAAGGTGTTCCAAACTATCCAAGTGCCTCAAGATTTTGGGAAGTGGTCGATAAACACAAGATTAATATTTTCTATACTGCACCTACTGCAATCAGAGCATTGATGCGGGAAGGCGAAGATCCTGTTAAAAAAACAAGCAGGTCATCACTTAAATTACTCGGGACTGTTGGAGAGCCAATTAATCCCGAAGCATGGATGTGGTATTATAATGTCGTTGGGGACAAAAAGTGTCCGATCGTCGACACGTGGTGGCAAACAGAAACAGGGGGAATTTTAATAACACCTCTTCCAGGTGCAATTGCACAAAAACCAGGATCAGCAACAAAACCTTTCTTTGGTGTAAAACCTGAAATTTTAGATGCTGAAGGAAAAATTCTTGAAGGCGCTTGCGAAGGCTCTCTTTGTTTAGCAGATTCTTGGCCTGGTCAAATGAGAACAGTTTACGGAGATCATGAAAGATTCATTGAAACGTATTTCTCTCAATTTGATGGAAAATATTTTACTGGTGATGGCTGCAGAAGGGATGAAGATGGATATTACTGGATCACTGGAAGAGTGGATGATGTCATAAATGTATCTGGTCACAGAATGGGTACAGCGGAAGTTGAGTCAGCTCTCGTTGCGCATCCTAAAGTTAGTGAAGCTGCGGTAGTTGGTTATCCTCATGATATAAAAGGTCAAGGGATCTATGCGTACGTTACACTTAACGCAGGAGAAGAAACATCAGATGAATTATATAAAGAGCTTGTTGCATGGGTTCGAAAAGAAATTGGTCCAATTGCATCACCTGACTTAATACAGTGGGCACCAGGACTTCCAAAAACTCGATCAGGTAAAATTATGAGAAGGATTTTAAGAAAGATTGCAGAAAACGATTACAGCAATTTAGGAGATACGTCTACATTAGCTGAACCGGCTGTCGTTAATGATCTAGTTGAAAATCGTATGAATAAATAAAATATTATGCATCAATGATAAGGACATTAACGTCAACTAAATCAAAAATAGTCATTACAAAAAACACTAAATTTAAAACTGCATCTAATTCTTCTATGTTAAGAACAAATCCACTTTCCGTTGATCATGATGTCCTCGGGTGAGATAGCATAAGCTGTGGAGTAATGGGCGGTCATTCCTTGCCAAATATCTGCAACTTTTATTATGACTCTTTTATCTTCTTCAAAAGAAGTCCACCATTTATCTTTACATTCATCATTTTCTTCATTTGTTTTATTATCATCAAGGAATATTAAAATAAAATCTGTAAGGGAGTATTGATGTTTTTTAACATTTATATTTGAGTGCTTTATCCATATATCATTGGGATCCTCAACATATACCTGACCTGTGTTTTCATTTTTATAACAAACATCAGCCATGAGTTTTACTCCCAGTTGCTCAAACGGGCCGTGCGATGGATGTTCTCCATGAAAGATTACAGTCTTAGCTCTTACCGAATTGCTGATTTTATGAAATTCTTCGTGTGATTGTCCATCAAATCCAGGATAGTAACTGATATAAAGATCACAAAAATATGGAAAGTCATTTTTATCTTGGGCAATTAATATTGTAGTATTAAAAAATAAAAGTAAAGCAAAGAGAAGTAGAGAACTAACGGAATTTTTATTTATCATTTAATCAGTTGCACCATAATGAAATAATAAAAACAATATTTAGTAGCTCTATAATTTCGGACATATTATAAATTTCAAACAGATTCGTTTTCGATAACTTTAAATCGGCAATTTCGATACTCATTAACCAATATTTTTTGAAGGCCACTCATATCCCATAGGTTTGCAGTATGTTCAAAATATATAGATGGTTCTAATTCTTCTTCAGTATGCTCAGAGAGTTCTAAGTGGAAGTAGTAGGGTCCAAATTCATCAAGTCGATTAATCCAATCTTGAGTTTTCCATTCATCATCAAAGGATAAAACATAGACAATATTGCCATGTTGCATTTCAGAGTAGCTTATATAAACTTCGTTTTTATATTCTTCCGAATTATCTTCATAGTCCGTCTCTGTAATTTCTACATAAAATCTTCTTCCGTTTTCAACAATTGGAAGGCCAAAACTTGTAATGTAAAAATTTGCTTTTATCGTATCACAATCGTCACGCTTCAATGTTAAAGCCATTAAATCTGCTTGTGAAATAGATCCAAACTTATCTATGTATATGTATTCATTTTTATCATCATTCCATACTTCCCACCCTTTAGATTTTGTTTCAGCAATTGCTGTAAAACTCAACATGAGCAAAAAGAAAGTAAGAACAATAAAGAAACTGAAAACTATTTTTGGATGATTAGATTTGATTTTTTGATTCATTATGATTCCTTTCAGTTAAAGAAATTCTAAGTGATATACCCGCCTTTATTTTGTTGAGAATATGGTTTCTTTATGTTCATTAAATTAATTATAGAAAAGGTGGTTGGATAAATCATATCTCTTGTGTAAGCTTACTAACCGTGAGTGATAAAAATCTTATTAAAAGTTTAATTGAAGAACACAAAATGACTCCCCATCCTGAGGGAGGTCATTACGTTGAGATTTTTAGAAATGATGATGTCACTCATATATATTTTTTACTTGAAGCACATGAAAACTCACACTGGCACAGAATAACAAAAACTGAAACTTTACATTTTTACTCAGGCAGTCCTCTAAACGTATACACATCAAAAGACGGTGAGGAATACCAAATTGATGAGATAGGATCTAATAATAATTTTATGTACACTGTTGAAAAAGGAACTTGGTTTGCCTTGAAATCTACTGGAGCATATAGCTTAATTGGATGCACCGTTGCACCCGCTTTTGAATTTGAAGATTTAGAACTGGCCCCAAAGGATTGGAAGCCATCAAAATTTGATCAAGAGCTCTAAGATATTCTAAAAGTCTGAGGTAATTCCCTTTTTTTCCCAGTCTCCAAAACGGGTTGGCTCTGGACCATCTGCGCCACCTATTTCTTTTTTCTTTTTAGGTAGTTTAGTGTCAGTTTTCTTGTCTTCTTTGTTCTCGACAGCCTCTGTTTTTTTATCGTTCATATATTTAATGTAATCTCTATTTATCGCTAATCAAAGTATGAAAACAGTGGGAAACAACAACCCTTTCTGTTATACAGAGAAATAATGCTTCACAATAATGTCGGTTAAAATATCACCTTCTATACTAGCATCAGACTTTTCATCATTAGGAGATGAGGTCATTAACATCACTCAAGCTGGAGCTGACTACATACACGTAGATGTAATGGATGGACACTTTGTTCCTAATCTCACAATAGGTCCAGATGTGGTTAAGTCTATTAGAGATAAATCTTCATTACCGTTTGATGTTCATTTGATGATCGATCCTGTTCAGCCTTATATTGAAAAGTTTGTTGAAGCTGGAGCAGACATTGTTTCAGTTCACCCAGAGGCAAAAGATGATACAGAAGCATGTTTGAATAAAATTAAATCATTAAATGTAAAAGCGGGGCTTGCAATCAACCCGGATACTGAATGGGAAGTCGTTAAACCTTTTATGGATAAACTTGATCTCATTTTAGTAATGAGTGTTCATCCCGGTTTTGGCGGTCAGAAATTTATTCCAACAGCTCTTGATAAATTATCCAATCTTCGAGAAGAAATTAATAAGTCTGGTAGAGAAATTCATTTAGAAGTTGATGGGGGAATTAATTTTGAAAATGTTCAATCAGTAATCGATGCTGGAGCTGATATGATTGTTGCAGGTACCACGACTTTTAAAGGTGGTCCAAGTGAGTATGCAAATAATATTGAAAAACTAAGAGGCCATTAAATTGGATATAAAAATTAAAACTGCACTGATTTCTGTTTCAGATAAATCAGGTTTAGATAAAGTTGTTCAATCCCTCAAAGACCATAATATAAAAATAGTTTCAACAGGTGGCACGGCAAAATCAATTGCAGCTATGGGTGCTGATGTAACAGATGTATCTTCTTTAACCAATTTCCCAGAGAT
>QCMV01000019.1 GCA_003213515.1 Pelagibacteraceae bacterium AG-422-N09
GAAGACAAGAAATACACATATCGTGAGATGGATGCTGAAGCGAACCAGATTGCAAACTGGGCAATTAATAAAGGTTATAAGACGGGAGATGTAATATCTCTTTTGATGGAAAATAAACCTGAATATATATTTACATGGTTCGGGCTTGCGAAGATCGGCGTTACAGTTGCTTGTCTCAATAATAACATAAAAAGTAAATCGCTCGCTCACTGCATTAAAAAATCGGAAAGTAAAAGTCTAATCATAAGTTCTGATTTAATGGAAAATCTTGCATCAGCTCAAGAATATATTGAAGGTAATTTAGATGTTTACGTAGCAGGTCAGGACGTTCAAGGTTATGAAACTTTAGATGGCTCACAAATTGAAAACAGCAAAGTAAGACCCAAATCTTCGTTAAGAGAAGAATTATCAAATAGCCAATCATTATTTTATATTTATACAAGTGGAACTACAGGCATGCCGAAAGCCGCAAACTTCAGCCATCAAAAATTTTTAGTTGGATGTGGTCTGCAAATGTTTTCACTTGATATGAAACCAACTGATAAAACTTACATGGTCTTACCACTCTATCATGCAACTGGTGGAGTTGTTGGTGTTGGTTCGACATTTTGTACTGGTGGTACACTAGTATTGAGAAAGAAATTCTCTGCTGCTAGTTTTTGGGAAGATTGCGTTAAGTATGATGTAACAGTAATTACATATATTGGTGAACTGTTTCGTTATTTAGTTGCTACAAAGAAAAGTGAATACGAAACGAAGCATAAAATTAGGGGCATATATGGTAACGGTCTCAGACCTGAAGTTTGGAAGATTGTTCAAGAAAGATTTGGTATAGATAGGATTGTTGAGTTTTATGGGGCCTCAGAGGGAAATATCTCACTAACAAATGTTGATAGTAAGTTCGGTTCAATCGGAAGAATACCCCCATATTTAAAAAGTGTATTGCCAACTAAAGTAGTTAAATTCGATGTAGAAAATGAGGTAGTGATCAGAGATGAGAATGGGTTTTGTATAGAATGTGAAGATGGTGAGGCCGGTGAGGCGATTGGATTTATACCTGATGATGATAAGTTCACGGGTAAATTTGAGGGCTATACAGACAAAGCGGCAACAAAGAAAAAAATTCTTGAGAATGTCTTTGAAAAAGGTGATCGATGGTTCTCTTCTGGAGACCTACTTAAAAAAGATAAGCAGGGATATTACTATTTCGTTGACCGTATAGGTGATACTTTTAGATGGAAATCAGAAAATGTTTCAACTAATGAAGTAAGTGAAGCCATCTCTGCGTATAAAGGTATTGATGAAGTCAACGTTTATGGAGTTGAAGTACCAAACCAAGACGGCAGAGCCGGAATGGCTTCCTTAGTTGTAAATGATGAATTTAAATTAGAGCAACTTTATGAATATCTGACAGAGCAATTGCCAGCTTATAGTGTTCCAGTATTTATTAGGATAAGTCCAGAAATAGAAAAAACTGGGACGTTCAAGTATAAGAAAACTGATTTAGTAAAAGATGGTTACGACCCAACAAAAATTCAAGATCCAATTTATTTTGCTTCTGGAGATGAAAAAAAATATTTAAATTTAGATCAAGAGTCTTTTAATAAAATTAATAGCAGAGATATTAGAATTTAAAAATATTTTGCAATTTTTAATGTTAGTTGAGAGTCTTCTTCAAACGCATATGTAAAATCATCAGCATCAATCTCTCCGTTGATACTCATATCTATAAATACTTTGAGATCATCTCTAATGCGTTGTTCAAATTCAGCGAAAAATCTATTTGAACTCCCACTCATATCAGCGACTAAACCAGCTAGTAAGCTTGTTGATTTTATATCATTTTTTGTCCATCTTAATGCTAAGACTCCTTCATTATTGAAAGCAAAGTCATTTCTGTCATCAAATGTGTATTCAACTATAATTCCTAAATCACTTGTGGTTTCTCTCAAACCATAAATAGTGTACTCTGTCCCTCCTGCTATTCCAAAGTGCCGTTCTTCGCCATTTTTTGCAGTAAGTGTCTCAAGTTTGTATAACCATGCACCTTTCGTTGATTGAATATCTAAACTAGTTTGAGATAAAATAGGATAGTAAGCATCTAATTTTTGAGACAAAGGATTTACGTTGAGCTCCGGAGACCTGTTATTTCCGTAAAAATGAGCTATACCAATATCGTAATCATCGTAAACTGTGGAATAACGAACAGCGGCGTCAATTTTATTTTTCTTTGATGAAGACTCATAGGCAACTGTGCTCTTATCAACTTCGAGAGCTAGCCTGGGTCTTCCATTTCTTCCTGGAAAAATCCTTTCCTTAAAAAATGGCATTATGAATAAATCAAAGTTACCATATGAATGATTATAATTTAATGAAATCATCGGTTGTCCAAATTTTTTTGTTCCAGAAATATCTTCAGCAAAATTTGATTGATTGATTATATCAACAATATTAAAACTTTCGTTTACACCCCAAAAAATTAGTTCATTCCCAATTTTTAGAGTTATGTCATCAAAATATTGCTCATACTTAAATTTTTGAAAGTCAATATAACTGCGTTCACTATCTTTCTCATCTATACGTCCAGTAGTGTTAATTGTAATTTTTTGATCTCCATTATTTAAGTAGGTAATGAATGTTCCTTTTACAAAAATTGATTGATTAGAATTTGACTGACCGTGTCTTCCATCCCCATTAAAAAACGTGGTTATCTCAGGTTGAATAAATCCATAAGCTTTATAATCAATAGCTGCTGCATTTTGTGAAGCAACTAAATATTGTAAAAATACAAAAAGAAACGAAATAATATATTTTTTTAGCACTGCTAATCTGCTAGTCGCAATATGCTAGACTTCTCAAAATCTTTTTTATTGATGCCTACATCTAACTCTCTATTTAGCCATTTGAAAATAGTTATATTTTTGTTTTGGATATTTTCCATTTTCATAGTATTTGCCATCCAAATTTTATCTTTGTACAAAACATAATCCTCTAAATACAGCGTCTTTAAAAGTTCACCCTTTCTGTCATAAAAGTCTACTTTGTATGTTCGATTTAAATTATCAATAAGTGAAATTCTTTTTGAATATCCTGAATTTTCATAATTAGGATAAGACTCTAACTTATAAAAAGTCTCATTATTTTCCATTTCTTCACCAAGAAATTTCCATTCGTACTTTCTATAGTCAGTTCCCGAAAAATCTTCAAAAGCCACTTCGCTGCCCATAAATGCTCCAGATTTATTACTAGAAGAAATTCTTTTCACTCGACCCAGAGCAGGCAAATATAGCCATTGGTCATCATCGTCACTTATGTGTGTATGTGACAGCATAACTGTCCCCTCTACGTCTTTGGGAGTTTTAAAGTAAGTCAAGCTTTTATCACCATCGTTTGGATCTAAATTCTCAAGTGTTTTACCTGATACTTCGCGTGTTACTTCATTACCTTTGGGATCAATAAGTATCATCAATTGATCTGAAACCATGTCAGTAAAGCCTCTGCCATTTTCATATGACGCTTTAGCTATTCTAAGCCCCTGTTCCTCAGCTGTTTCCGCGCTGAGATAAAATGGAAAAAGGGTAAATATGATAAATATAATTTTTGCAAATTTCATTTTTTTCATTTTAAACTTTTTTTCCAAATATTAAAAGCAAAGCCGGTAAAAGCAATAGGTCAATGAGTAAAGCTATCATAATTATCAAAGCACACATCCCACCAATTATAAAATTATAGTAGAACATTGATTGTGTTAAAAATAAGAACCCAGAAAAAAGACAAATTGATGCAACAATTATAGGATAACCAACAAATCTAAAACAATATTGTATTGCTTCTCTTGGGGGTAAATTTATTGTAAGAGCTTTTTTATATTTTGATAAAAAGTGGATAGTTGCGTCAACTACAAGGCCTATTGAAATAAGAACAGCAAATTGATGAGCGGCCGTTACCATATCAGTGGCAAGAGTAAGAAGACCGAAACCAAGTACAAAAGGAATAATATTTGGAACAATGCTTATTATGCCGTATCTAAAACTTTGCAGAGAAATTCCAACAACCATAATTATAAACGTAAAAGAGATTAAAAGCCCGATTACTAACCCTCTTGTGTTTTCAACAAATAGTTGTGGCATCATAATTGGAATCCCAGCAACACCATTTGTACTAAAAGGTGAAATATTTTCATTAACCCATTCATCCACACGTGCATTGAATGCAACTGACTCCATTGATGTAGAGTTATTTGTTCTGATAAGAATTCTAGAATCTGATTTATCCGCAGTCATTTGATTTTTTAAATCCATCCCATATGGCACTGAAAACTCATACAATAGCAGATACTGCGCAATGAGTGCTTTATTGTCAGGAATTGCATAATACTCATTCAAGCCGCCATTCATGTTTTTATGTAAAGTCTTAATAACATCTGAAATAGTAGATACATCAGCTACTTCAGGTTGAGTAAGGAGCCAACTTTCGAACTCATCAAGCTTTTTAAGGTATTCAGGATTTGTTATACCATCCGGCTCATTTGATTGCATATCAGAAAATATATAAAAAGAGCTTCCAAATTCAGGGTCAACAGTATTTTTTACTTCTAGCCATTCAGGAACTCTATCGAAATAAGTACTAAAATAGTCATCAAAATGTAAATTTGGTAATAAACTAAAAACTGCTATGCAAATTGCAGTTATTACAATAACGAACCTCTCCTTAAATTTATAAATTAATTCACCTAGGTTTTTTAGAACTTCTAGTACATAACTTTTTCTTTTTCTTGCATTGATTGGAAGTAAAGAAAACATAGCTGGAAGCATCGTCACACTTAAAATAAAACCAATACCTGCGCCAATTACAACAGTATTAGCCATTTCGCTATAAGCAGGAATATCCCCAAAGTTAATACCTGCGATACCTGCAGCCGTTGTGAAACTTGTAAGAAATATCGGTACAAAATTTATTTTTAAACTCTCAATAATAGCATCATTCTTTGTCATTCCCTCAGTCATGTTAGTCAAACCAATTGACAACATATGTATGGCATGCGTTAGTGATATTGTAAGTATAATTATTGGTGCAGTAATAAGTGGGGGTTGTACTTCAAACCCAAGCCATCCAGCAGCTCCAAGTGAAGGCAGAATAGACAACATAATTACAATTAGTGAAATTATTGAAGCTACGACAGATCTCAATAAAATATAAGTTAAGATAATTATCAGCAGTAAAAAACTTGGATACATTTTTGATGCATCAGACTCCGAGGTAGATTGAAAATTATGTGAGAATTGAGCAGAGCCTGCTACACCAACAAATATGTCTTCATATCTGTCTTCAAAATAATTTTTTTGTTCCCAGGCAAATGAAATTGGTTCCTGGAAAGCAATATCTTCAGGCATTTCAAGATTAATATTAACTAAACCTATTTTTCCACTTTCAGACATCACAAAATTTACAACCGCGTCCTCTAAAACTGCAGCATTATATAAATTTGCAATTTCATTTGTGCTTAATGAGTCAACATCATGAACAAAATCATTTATTGATATGTCATCGCCGTCTACTGTAGTGTATTGATGGTTTGTAATTGAGCTTACTCTTGACGAATATGGTGTTTGCCAGGAAATTTCAGTGAGTTCATGAATAAGACTTAATACATCTTTTTGAAATATGTTACCCTTTTCTGGTTTAACAACAAAAGTCAGAACATCTATGTTTCCATACTTTTCCTCTAAATCCAGCACATCTTTGTAGTATTTAAAATCTTCCTCAACAAAGCCCCTATATCCTGAGGGCGTTTCTAGGAATTTCATACCGAATGATATTGTGAAAATGATTAATAAACTGCCTAATATTACTTTAATACGATGGTTTACTAAAATCTTGCCAAATATTTCAATTCTGTCTTCTAAATTCATATGGAAAAATATATACCTTCTTTTATAAATTAAAACAGTATGAAAACTAGTAAGAAAATATATTTAATATCACCTCGTGGATTTTGTGCTGGCGTTACCCGCGCAATTGAAATAGTTGAACTAGCAATCAAAAAATATGGCCCACCAGTTTATGTGAATCACGAAATTGTTCATAACAAATATGTCATAGATGAATTGAGTGATAAGGGTGCAGTTTTTTTAGATAATATTAATGATGCGCCCCCAGATCGTCCATTTATCTTTTCCGCTCACGGTGTTTCAAAGGATGTTGAGCTACATGCAAATAAAAAAAATAAAATAGTTATTAATGCAACATGTCCACTTGTAACCAAAGTTCATGTTCAAGCTATGAAGTTTTTTGAATTGGGTTACCGCATTATTCTTATTGGACATAAAAACCACCCTGAAGTAATAGGAACCATGGGCCAGCTTCCAAGCGGCAGCATAGAACTTGTTGAAACGGTAAGTGATGTGATGAAACTGTCTATAAATGACAATGATAATTTTGCCTATTTAACTCAAACAACACTCTCACTCGATGATACAAAAAAAATAATAGAAGCATTAAAAGTTCGATTACCTAAAATAATTTCTTCTCCAAAAGAAGATATTTGCTATGCAACCTCAAATCGTCAAAAAGCAATAAAAGAATACGCTCAAATGTGTGATGCTTTTATAGTTGTTGGATCAAGTAATTCATCTAATTCTAATCGCTTGGTGGAAGTTGCAAAAAATGCAGGTTGTGAGAACTCAATTCTCTTGGAAAACGAAGTTAATCTAAATGTAAAAGACTATGAGCTTATGACGTCAATTGGTATTTCTTCAGGCGCATCGGTTCCTGACATACTGGTTAAAAATGTAATTAATAAATTTGCAGAATTTTATCAAGTTACGATTGAAGAGCTCAGTTTAGGAAATGAAAATGTAACTTTTAAATTACCTAAGGAATTGAGAGTTGGTTAATATAAAAGATTTAAAATGGGATTTTAGTAACCCTCATATTTTAAAGTTCACCATAAAAGAGAGTGATATTGATATTTTAGGACATGTTAATAATAAAGTATATTTAAATTGGTGTGAACTAGTCAGTTGGGATCATTCAGCTAAATTAGGTATTACTCCTGATGTATATAAAAAATATCAATGTGCATGTGTTGTTATTAGGAGTGAAAATAATTTTTCTGGATCACTTTTCATTGGCGATGAAATTGCGATTTCAACATGGATTACAAAGACTGATAAAAAAATCAGATTGAGCAGATTTTTTCAAATAATAAATATTGCAAAAAATCAAACTGTCTTTACTTCAAATGTTGACTATGCGTGTGTGAGTCTTGTTAGTTTTAAGCCTGTAAGAATGCCAGAAATTTATAAAAATAGCTATGAAGTTACTTGTAATGTTTAAATTAAGAAATGCCACTATTGATGATATAAAAGATATCATTTTGATTAATGAAGATGCTATACCTGCCGTGAACACCGTATCACATGAAGAGTTTTTAAATTTTTATGAAAAAAAAACTTATTTTAAGGTAGCTATCAATAATGATAATAATATTTGTGGGTTTTTACTTGTTTTACCATCTGGCCTTGATTATCAGAGTTTAAATTATAAGTGGTTTTCAGAGAGATATAGTGACTTTGCATACATTGATAGAATTGCTATATCGAGTAAATATAGAGGATTGGGTATAGGCAAAAGTCTGTATCTCGATCTCGAAAGTTCACTAGATGAATATAATATGATTGCATGCGAATTTAATATAGAACCTCCAAACCCAATTTCTAAAAGTTTTCATGAAAGTTTAAATTATAAGAATGTTGGGTTTCAGTTTACTGAAAATAATACAAAAAAAGTTTCATTAATGGTCAAAAATATCTAATGAGTTCTCATTTCGTAGATGTGCTTGTAATTGGTGGAGGGGTTATTGGATTAGCCATAGCTAAAAGTTTTGCCTCCAAAGGTCGTGAAGTCATTGTATTGGAGAAAGAAAATACTTTTGGTTCTATTACCAGTTCAAGAAACAGCGGGGTCATTCATGCAGGTGTTTATTATGACAAGGACTCAATGAAGGCTAAATTTTGTGCTGATGGAAATCGTAGAATGTATGAATATTGTAAAAAATTTAATGTACCTCACATAAATACAGGAAAGTTCATTGTCGCAACATCTTCCAATGAAATTCCTAAACTCGAGGAAATTTTCTCCAAAGCAGAATATAATGGCGTTGAAGGAATAGAAAGAGTAACAGGAAATTACGTTACCAGCAAAGAGCCGTTAGTCGAATGTATTGAGGCATTATTCGTGCCATCGTCAGGCATTGTTGATCAAAATTCTCTCATGAGGTCTTATCTTGGTGAGTTGGAGGAAAGCTCCGGCAATATTGTTTTTAATTCACAATTCTTACGTTCAGAAATTCATGGTGAGAAATATTATTCTAATGTTCTGAGTGATGGAGAAGAAATAATTATAGAGTCGTCAGTTATAATTAATGCTGCTGGTCTAAACGCTGAAAATATTGCAAATAATATTCTACCCTTAGATAAAAAATATATTCCCAAAACATTTTTCGCCAAAGGTAATTATTTCGAAACAGGAAAAGACCTAAAGATTCGACATCTAATTTACCCAATACCAAATGATGCAAGTCTTGGTTTGCATTTGGGATTAGATTTAGGAATGCAAGTTAGATTTGGACCTGATGTTGAATGGGTTGATGAAATTGATTATGTAGTAAAAAAAGATAGACAGGTTTTATTTCATAATGATGTCATAAAATATATTCCCTCAATTAAAATTGAAGATCTTAAAGCTGGATATTCAGGCGTAAGACCAAAACTTAAGAATAAAGGCGAGGGTAAAAGTGACTTTTCAATTCAAGGAGAAGAGACACACGGTATTAAGAATCTTGTTAACTTATTTGGCATAGAATCGCCTGGGTTGACTTCTTCACTTGTTATTGGAGAATACGTTACCAATATAGTAAATTAAAAAAGGAACTCTTTCTTTTGTGAATTTGATATATACGATTTCATCTTCATCATAGCACCTTTTTCAATCTGTCTTACACGTTCTTTGGAAATTTTTAATTCCTTGCCTAGTATATCTAGAGTTTTAACTTCCTCTGAAAGATGTCTATCCTTAATTATTTTTACTTCTCTTTCATCAAGTATCTCTAAAGTTTGTTTTATTAAGTCTTTTTTAAAATTTACTTGATCCTTTTCAAATACCTTATCATCAGGTCTTGCATCTTCATCCTCAATGAGTTCCATAAACTCACTTTCACTTTCGTCATTAATTTTATGATTGAGGGAACTATCGTTTTGGCTAATTCTGCTGTCCATTTTTATAACGTCAGAAGTTGAAATATTTAAATCATTAGCAATACCTTGCGCAGTCCGAAAATCAATTGACCCATGTTCCGTTTGGTGAATTTTCTGTTTTAGCTTTCTGAGACTAAAAAATAGACTTTTTTGTTTTGAGGTAGTTGCGATTCTGACTAATGACCAATTTTTAAGAACAAAATCTTGAATTGATGCTCTTATCCACCATCCAGCATAAGTTGAGAATCTAACTTCTTTATCCAACTCAAATCTTTCTGCAGCTTTCATAAGACCTATATTTCCCTCTTGAATAAGGTCACTTAAATTAAGACCATAGTTCTTATATTTAACAGCGAAAGCAATAACCAATCTGATGTGAGATTGGGTTAGTTCGTGTAATGCCTTTTCATCTTTGTTTTTGATCCATTTTTTTGCTAAAACCTTTTCATGATTCTCTTCAAGCAAAGGAATAGACATGGCCTTTTTAACAAAAGATTTCATTTCATTTGTATCATCAAAACTTGACATGCATGCAAAATACAAATTCAATGTGAAAAGACAATTTGAATCTTCAATTTTGAGGGTATAAAAACTGCCAATGTGGCTTAATTTAATATGAAAGATATTGTAAAATATGAAGATTTTGAAAAAATTGAGATTTTAGTAGGTACTATTTTAGAAGTAAAAGTAAACGAAAAGGCTAGAAAACCAGCTTATGTGCTGAAAATAGATTTTGGCGGAAAATTTGGTATTAAACAAAGTTCAGCTCAAATAACAAACTATTCAATTGAAGAACTTCTTCAAAAACAAATTATCGCAGTATGTAATTTTGAGAAAAAAAATATCGCTGGTATTGAGTCAGAGGTATTAATTCTAGGCGCAATAAATGAAAATAAAGAGGTGATCTTGCTTCATCCACAACAAAAAGTAGATAATGGATCGAACATTTGCTGACTAAAATTGGCGCGCTCGAGATGATTCGAACATCCGACCCCAGGATTAGGAATCCTGTGCTCTATCCTGCTGAGCTACGAGCGCATAATTAAAGATTTTTAAAAAAAAAAAATAATTTTTATTTTATTTAAATTAAAATAAATAAAAAAAAGTAAATTTTTGTTACTACAAAAAAATCTAATAACTATAAGTATTTAAATACATTTACTAACAATTTAAAATACATTGAAAAAAAAATTTAAAATTCAAAAATTTGAAAAAACAGCGAAAAATTGACAGTTTTTCATAAAAGTTTAATCATTGTATTAGAACGAATCAATTTTGATTCATCTACTAACCTCTAACTAAACCCAAACGGGGGGAGATAATTATGGAGGAACTTAAAGTGATCTTTGCGAAAGCAAGGAAAAAAGCTAAGAAAAAAGCAGCGCCTAAGAAAAAACGTAAAGCTGCTAAAAGGAAGCCAGCTAAGAAAAAAGCAGCTCCTAAAAAGAAAAAGCGTAAAGCAGCTAAAAGGAAGCCAGCTAAGAAAAAAGCAGCTCCTAAAAAGAAAAAAAGGAAAGCCGCTAAGAAAAAAGCCGCTCCTAAAAAGAAAAAGAAAGCTGCTAGAAGAAAAAAAAGAAGATAATTAGCATTGATTAATCAATGCTTTTTTTTTGCGCCCTTAGTTCAACAAACTAGGGGCGTTTTTTAATTTATCTCTACCAAGAATCTTATCGACTTTTTTTATTGCATTTTCTTCGTTAATTTTAAGTCCAGCAATCACTTCTCTCAAAAATCGATCATAAGATAATTCAAAAAGTTGACGCTCACTATATGATTGCTCTATTTGATTATTTGCTCTGTTAAGATCTCTAACGACCTCAGCAATTTGTTCAATATCACCTGAGTTGATTTTAAGGTCATATTCCTGAGCCCTTCTACTCCACATTGTTCTCTTTATCTTTGGTTTTTGAGATAAGATTTTTAATACAGTTTGAATTTTAGATGGTTTTGATACTTTTCTTAAATTAAGAGACTTAGCCTTTTCGACTGGAACTCTCAAAATTAGTTTATCTCGTACAAACTCTATCACATACATTTCTAGTTTTTGTCCAACGACCTCTCTTTTTTCGATATCTATAACTTGGCCTACACCGTGTGTAGGGTAAACAACATGATCCTTTGTATTAAATATTTTTTTAACTTTTTTTTCTTTAATGGTCTTTATTTCTAAAAACTTTTTAACTTTTTTTGCTTGATAGTGAGCAGGATTAATAATTCGATTATTAACTTTTTTGTTAGATTGTGGAGGAAGTTTAGGCTCTACAAATTTCTTTACTTCTTTTGTTTTTTTAACAACTTTTTTTACTTGTTTCTTTTTTGGAGTCTTCTTAGCTGAGGTTTTCTTTTTTACAACTTTAGTTTTTTTCTTTACAGTTTTCTTTTTTAGAATATTCTTTTTATCGACTTTACTGACTTTTTTCTTTTTTTTCATAGAATTATTTAACCTCCAGGTTTTTCGGAAAAATATTTATCATATTTATTTTCTTCACTCTCATACATTTTTGCATCAGTTGGAGAGTCTTTCTTCATAGTAATGTTCGGCCATATTTCTGAAAACTTTTGATTCACTTCTAGCCATTTTTCATCTTTATCATCTGTATCAGAGATGATTGCATCAACAGGACACTCTGGTTCACACACACCACAATCTATGCATTCATCAGGATTAATTACTAACATATTTTCACCTTCGTAGAAACAATCAACCGGACATACCTCTACACAATCAGTATATTTGCATTTTATGCATTTTTCATTAACTAGGTAGGTCATTTTTTATTATGAGAGTTTCTTCTTTATTTCACCAACTTTAAAGTCATCGATATATAAAAGACCAGATATTTTACGTACTAAAGCATTTTCATAATCATCAATTCTGCCGTCTGCGATTACAATCTTCCATATCATTTCAATTATCATAATTTTTTCATCGTCACTTAGTAAGCTATTAATTTTTGACGTAAATTGGTGAATATCATTCGCGTTATCAACAAGTTCATAAGAAGTCTCAAAAAGTTTATTTAATTTATCGTTGTCTAAATTATAAAAATTACCAAGCAATCTTAATATCTCATCTTTTTCAATCTCATCAAATTCACCATCGTGCAAAGCAGTAGTAACCATCAATGATGCAACAGCTAATTGTGATGCCTCAAATTCCTCTTCTTTGACATCTTTATTATCCGATAATAGCGTTTTGAATTTATCTAACATAATAACATATTTGTATATTAGAATTTAAAGAGTACTATATATGGTGACCATTATAGAACAAAAGGTGTAGATTATATGTCCGAATCACCAACTTGGAATGTTCTTTAAATATTCTAATTTTTTTTATTTCTAATTAACTATATATATCACTTAATCAAAATTTAAAAGTTTCAATAAAAATGACTAATAAATCAAATAATGGCTTTAATACTTGGCAAAAAAGTTTCGAAAAAGAAACTAAGAAAAATTTTAGTGATGTAATATCAGAGACTGATGAAGGAATAAATATTAAGCCAGTATATACTCAAGAGGACCTGGAGAACTTTTCATTTGTAGAAAAGAATTCTCTTCCTGGACAATGGCCATATACAAGAGGTCCAAAGGCATCAATGTACACAAATAGACCTTGGACGATAAGGCAGTATGCTGGATTTTCAACTGCTGAGGAGTCCAATGAATTTTATAAAAAAAATTTAGAATCTGGTCAAAAAGGTCTTTCAGTTGCTTTTGATTTGCCAACACACAGGGGGTATGACTCAGATGATGATTTGGTAATGGGTGATGTGGGTAAAGCTGGTGTAGCTATAGATACTGTTGAGGATATGAAAATACTTTTCAATAATATTCCTCTAGATCAAATGTCAGTCTCAATGACTATGAACGGCGCAGTGTTGCCAGTACTCGCATCATTTATTGTTGCAGGAGAAGAACAGGGTGTTGATAGAAGTTTGCTATCAGGAACAATTCAGAATGATATCTTAAAAGAGTTCATGGTAAGAAATACTTATATATATCCTCCTGAGCCATCGATGAAAATTGTTGCCGATATTATTGAATTTACTTCAAAAGAAATGCCTAAGTTTAATTCTATTTCGATTTCAGGTTATCATATGCAAGAAGCTGGCGCTGATAATGTTCTTGAATTAGCTTACACTTTAGCTGACGGAATGGAATATGTTAGAGCAGCAATGTCAAAGGGTCTTGATGTTGATGATTTTGCACCGAGGCTCTCCTTCTTTTTTGCAATCGGAACGGACTTTTTTATGGAGATTGCTAAATTAAGAGCCGCAAGAACTCTGTGGGCTAAGATCATGAAAGATTTTGGAGCTAAAAATGAAAGATCTCTTATTTTAAGAACACACTGTCAAACATCTGGCGTATCTTTAACTGAGAAAGATCCTTATAATAACATTATAAGAACATCTTACGAGGCCTTATCTGCTATACTTGGAGGAACACAAAGTTTGCACACAAATTCCTTCGATGAAGCAATTGCTTTACCAACAGACGAGTCTGCAAGAATTGCTAGAAATACTCAATTGATTCTTCAAAATGAAACTGGTGTTACAAAAACGGTTGACCCTCTTGCAGGGTCATATTTTGTTGAAAACTTAACTGAAGAATTATCAAAAAAAACTTGGGATATTATTACAGAAATTGAGGAATTAGGTGGGATGACTAAAGCTGTTAAGGCAGGGATTCCTAAACTAAAAATTGAAGAGTCTGCAACTAAGAAGCAAGCTAAAGTCGATAGCGGATCAAGGGTTGTTGTTGGTGTAAATAAATATAAAAACCCAAAAGAACCTTCAGTTGATGTGAGAGTAATTGATAATAATCGCGTTCGAGATGATCAAATAAAGAAAATACATGTAATAAAAGAGTCACGTAACACTAAAGCTGTTGAAAAAGCACTTACTAATTTAATTAATGCTGCTAAAGATGAAACAAATCTTCTTATTCCTTGTATAGAAGCTATTAAATTAAGAGCAACGGTTGGAGAAGTTTCAAAAGCATTAGAGCAAGTATATGGTAGACATTTTGCAAAAAGCTTAAGTGTTTCAGGAGTATATGGTAAACATTTTGAAGGTGATAAAGAATTTATGAAGGTTGAGAGTAAAATTAAGGAATTTGAAAATGTAAATGGTAGAAGACCACGAGTTCTAGTAGTTAAAATGGGTCAGGATGGCCACGATAGGGGGGCAAAGATTGTTGCAACCTCATTTGCTGACATGGGTTTTGATGTTGATATGGGCCCACTATTTCAATCGCCTAAAGATGTTGCAAAGGATGCCATTGAAAATGATGTTCACGCAATTGGAGTTTCAACTTTAGCGGCAGGACATAAAACACTTGTACCTGAATTAATGAAAGGCCTAAAAGAGATTGATCCTAAGTCGAAGATAATTGTTTTTGTAGGGGGCATAATTCCAGAACAAGATTACGAATTTCTATATGAAAATAATGTATCAGCCATTTTTGGTC
>QCMV01000020.1 GCA_003213515.1 Pelagibacteraceae bacterium AG-422-N09
AAACGGTCAGCTAACTTTACTAGCAAAACCCTGATATCCTTCGACATTGCTAAAATTAATTTTCTAAAATTTTCAGCTTGAAATTTGTTTTCAGTATAGGTTTCGATTTTTGATAGTTTTGTAACACCGTTTACTAATTGAAGGATTTCTTTTCCAAATTTTTCTTCAATTTCATTTTCTGTTGCAAGTGTATCCTCAAGCGTGTCATGTAATAAGCCCGTAATAATTGTGGATGTATCTAGTTTTAAATTTAACAGAATATCTGCAACTGCAACTGGATGAGATATATATGGATCTCCTGAGTGTCTTTTTTGTGTCTTGTGACACTCTACTGCAAAAGAATAGGCTTTTTCTATTAATATAGAGTCAAGATGCTTATCAATCGGTTTTGCAGGTTTGTAGACAGTTGATTGTGCCATAATGCACTATTAATCATACATTATTTACGAAGTGAAGCCCAAAATAAATGACTATTTATAAGGTATTAGGGACTTTGTATAATTTATCTTCAATATGCAAGCTTTTATGAAGCCTCATAATTGACGATTTTTTTTCAGAGTGGAGCCATCCAGGACAAATGTCCATTAAAGGCCGTAATACAAAATTTCTCTCATGAAGTCTTGGATGCGGAATTTCAATAGAATTTTTGTTCTCATTTATCAATATTTTGCTAGATTTACTTAGCAAAAGAATATCCAAATCACATGTTCGAGAAGTATTCTTACGGTAGGCGTATCTTCCAGTAATTCTCTCAATTTTTTTTAAAATTATTAGTAAATTTTTGGGTTTTAATTTTGTTTCAACAACTAAAGCAGCGTTTAAAAAGGTTTCGGCAGCAGTTTTAAAATTTTTAGGTGGAGATGAATATAATTTGGACTTTTTTATTACTTTGATATTGTTACGCTCCAATTCTTTTAAAACAAATTTAAGTGTATTTAATTTATTACCGAATCTTGAGTTAGAATTTGAGCCAATTCCTAGAGCGTAAATCATCCGTACTTTTTTTTCTCCTTAACCCAATCTTTTCTTTTTTTAGCATCTCTTTTATCATGCAGTTTTTTTCCTTTAGCAAGAGCAATTTCTAACTTTGCCTTACCTTTTTTATTGAAGTATATTTTTGTTGGGATCAAAGTAAGTGACTCTTTATTTAATTTTCCAATGATCTTTCTGATTTCTTTTTTATGCAAAAGTAATTTTCGTGGACGGTTTTCAACATGATTTAGATATGAAGCATTAGAATATTTCGAGAAATGTGAGTTTATTAAAAATATTTCGCTATTATCTTCCCTTGCATATGACTCGGCTATCTCAACCCTTCCATTTCGAAGCGATTTTATCTCACTACCTTGTAGTTCTATTCCTGCCTCAAATAATTCAACAAATGTATAATTATACTTTGCTTTTCTGTTTTGAACTGCTATTTGCAAGGCTAAACTAATGATGCGTGCTTCATAGCTTTATCAACTAATTGCTTAGTTTCATCTGATATACTTGTGAGCGGCAGTCTTATGTCATCTTTACATAAACCAAGCTTAGAGGCTGCATATTTTACTGGGGCAGGACTGGACTCAACAAATAAAGCATGATGTAACGGCATCAGTTTGTCATTTATCTCAGAAGCTTTAGCAAAATTTTGATTTAAACAATATTTCATAAATTCAGAACATAATTTTGGGGCGATATTAGACGTCACTGAGATAGATCCGTGACCACCGTAAATCATAAAAGCTAACGTAGTTGCATCATCTCCTGTTAACTGATTAAAATCTTCTCCTATTGTTGTTTTCGTTTCATAAACTCTTGGTATATCTGAAGTAGCATCCTTTACTCCAACAATGTTTTTAATTTTAAACAAATCCCTCATTGTTTTTGTATTCATATCAACAATTGATCTGCCAGGAATATTATAAATAATAATTGGAAGTGTAGTTGCCTTACTGATTGCCTCAAAGTGTGAGTATAAACCATGTTGTGTAGGTTTATTATAATATGGTGTAACTACTAAAGCTCCATCAGCACCTGCTTTTTCAGCGTGCATTGTGAGATCGATTGCTTCGTCAGTATTGTTTGACCCTGTTCCTGCTATTACTGGTACACGTTTTGCTGTTTCTTCAACGCATATCTCAACTGCTAACTTGTGTTCTTCATGGGTTAAAGTTGGCGACTCGCCTGTTGTACCTACAGGAACCAATCCATGTATACCTTCTGATATTTGATAATCTATCAGAGACCTAAATGATTTTTCATCAATAGATTTACCATCAAAAGGCGTAATTAATGCTGTATGAGATCCTTTAAACATTGTTTACAATAGCACTTTTAATTATTTAAAAAAAACCTTAATCATAAATATACTTGAGCAAATCAAACAGATAACTATTTCGTGAAAAAATTAATCATTTTTGCAGTAAGTCTATTTTTTATTTCAGGAACATCTTCTTTTGGAGAAATAACGCCTGTAAAGAGAAGTCTATACATTGAATTGCCGGGACCTGGGTTCTCGATCCCAATAAAAAAACCAGTGCAGCCTGCACTCTCTCAATTGTTGAGCAATAAAGACTATGAGTTATTTGAGTTAGCGCTCGACAAAGCGGGTGAATATAAATGGGATCGAGTAACTGGAATAAGCAGTAATATTAAAAATGAAACAGCAAAAGAAACTCTAAACTGGCTTAAATATTATAATGGTGCAGGTAATTTAACATTTTCTGATTACAAAACATATATTAAGAAAAATTCAAATTGGCCTGAAATAGAAAAAATAAAACTCAAAGCTGAATCAAAAATTACATTTAGAGATAATTATGAAGATTTAATAGATTACTTTAGCGATAATCCTCCAGAAACAGGCTGGGGTCGAATATATTTAGGTAATGCACTTCTAAACAGTGGCAAATCTGAAGAAGGAAAGAGACTTATCATTGATGGCTATATCGGTGGCAGCTTTACTAGAAAAGAACAATCACAAATCATAAAAACTTATAAAAGTATTTTAAATAAAGATCATCATCTGAGAAGAATAAATAAATTACTATGGGACGGAAAATATAGAACTGCAGCCAGATTGGTAAAATATGTTGATAAAGATTATCAAAAACTATTTGAAGCCAGGATAGGATTAATTTCATTTGCGGGTGGTGTAGATAATTTAATAAAGCTGGTTCCAGATGAATTGAAAAATGATCCTGGGCTTGTTTATGATCGAATCAATTGGCGAATTAAAAAAAGAAAGTATGATAGTGCACTAGTATTATTATTAGATATCAATAAATCAAATTCAAGTGAGTTAGTTCGCCCAGATAAATTTTGGGATAAAAAAAGTTTTCTTATTAGGCGTTTAATTGACCGTCATGAATATGAAACTGCATACGCGCTTGCAATAAATCATGGTTTGAGTGAAAGTAAAGATATTGCTGAGGCTGAGTGGTTAGCTGGTTGGATAGCTCTTACTTTTTTATCTAATCCAGAGTCAGCCTATCTTCATTTTCAAGAAATTTGGAATGTTTCATCAAGACCAATCTCAAAAGCAAGAGCCGCCTATTGGATGGGAAATGCATTAGAGGAAGTTGGTAGTTCTGCAGAGTCGCAACGCTGGTATGAAAAGGCTTCTTTGTACAGTCTTACCTTTTATGGTCAGCTCGCGGCGAGCAAATTATCAGAAAAGAAATTATTTAATCCATTGCTTGTAGAGTATTCCGATGCTAACAACACTGATTATAAAGAAAATCGACCAGTTTATTTATCAATCTCTTTATTAAATGAATTTGATAGACCTAAATTGGTTAAAAAATTTATTTGGGATCTTGCTGACCGTAACAACCTTAGTACTTCTGTAAATTCTGTCAAAACTGCAAATGACATAGGCAGACATGATTTTGCAGTTCAAGCAGGTAAAATTTTATATTATAACCACACAATTCTTGATCCTCTAAGCTTTCCTCAAATTGAAAGACCTGAATTTGGAAAAATTATTTTTCCAGAACAAAGTCTAATACATTCTGTAACAAGACAAGAGAGTCAGTTTGATCCTAAAGCTGGAAGTTATGCAGGAGCTAAAGGATTAATGCAACTTATGCCGTATACTGCAAAAAGGGTCTCACAGGGTTTAAAGCTTGAATATACAAAGAGTAAATTGACTGAAGATCCAAAGTATAATGTAATTTTAGGAAGTGCTTATTTAGATAAATTACTCTCAAACTACAATGGCTCATACATTTTGTCTCTTGCAGCTTATAATGCGGGTGAGTCACGAGTTTCAAGATGGATAAAAAAATATGGGGACCCAAGAAAAGATGATATTACAAGTGAAAATTGGATAGAGTTGATACCTTTCAAAGAAACAAGAAACTATGTTCAAAGAGTAATGGAAAATATTCAAGTATATGAATTTATTGAGAATGGATTGAAACCAATTGAGTACACTTTAGCGAATAATCTTAATCGTGCTTATGTTGGTGGAAAAACCTTAATTAAACCAAGTAAGAAAAAAGAATCGTAATAAAATTAGTGTGGCGGAGAGAGAGGGATTCGAACCCTCGGTACGGGTATAAGCCCGCACAACTCCTTAGCAGGGAGCCGGTTTCAACCACTCACCCATCTCTCCACACATTGTTTTAATATATCAAATTTATATTGATTAAAAGAAATTACTTTATTGTGATAACTTTTTCTTGATGAGGTCATTAACTATTTTTGGATTAGCTTTACCTTTAGAAAGTTTCATGGCCTCACCAACAAAAAAACCAAAAAGTTTATCTTTTCCATTTTTATATTTTTTAACGTTTTCTGGATTTGAATTTAATACATTATCAACTAGGCTTTCTATTTCATTTTCATCACTAATTTGGGATAAACCTTTTTCATCAATAATCTCTAACGCACCTTTGCCACTTTCACACATTTCCTCCAACACTTCCTTTGCTTGACGGTTTGAAATCTTACCATTTTCGATGTTATCAACCAGTTCACCAAGTTGTTTTGAAGTAATTGGACTATCCTCAATAATCAGATTTTTTTTATTTAGTATTGAAAATAATTCTCCAGTAACCCATGTTGTTACAAGTTTTGGATTCCTGTTCTTTACAACGTCTTCGAAATATTTACTTGTTGCTTTGTCTGAAACAATAATATTTGCATCATAAGAACTAAGAGAATATTCATTAATAAATCTCTCTTTTATTTGATCTGGCAATTCTGGTATTGTCTCTTGTAAACCTTTAATCCAGTCATCATCCAAAGTGAGTGGCAAAAGGTCTGGATCAGGAAAATATCGATAATCATGAGCATCTTCTTTTGACCTCATTGATCTCGTTTCACCAGACTGCGTATTAAATAATCTTGTTTCTTGATTAACACTTTCTCCTTGCTCAATAAGTTTTATTTGTCTTTTTGCTTCATAAACAATAGCCGCATGAATAAATTTAAATGAGTTTAAGTTTTTGATTTCGCACCTTGTACCTAATTCATTTCCTGGCTTGTTTACAGAAACATTTACATCGGCTCTTAGAGATCCTTGTTCCATATTTCCATCACATGTACCAAGATATCTTAGAATACTTCTAACTTTCCGAACATATTCAACAGCCTCCTCTGGTGAACTCATATCTGGTTTAGATACAATTTCCATTAGAGCAATTCCTGAACGATTCAAGTCAACAAAAGTGAAGTTTGGATCCTGATCATGCAAACTTTTACCTGCATCTTGTTCTAAATGAAGTCTCTCAACCCCTATTTTCTTTTGACCGTTTTCAGTTTCTATCTCAACAAATCCTTCTCCCACTATTGGGTCCTTATACTGAGATATCTGATAGCCTTGTGGTAAGTCTTGATAAAAATAATTCTTACGATCAAAAATAGATTTTTTATTTATTTTTGCATTTAATCCAATCCCTGACTTAACAGCTTGCTCAATACAAAATTTATTAATTACAGGCAGCATACCTGGCATTGCTGCATCAATTAAACTTACTTGACTATTGGGTTTAGATCCAAAATCGGTTGGTGATGATGAAAATAATTTAGATTTTGAATTAACTTGAGCATGAATCTCTATTCCAATAACTAAATTCCAATCCTCTATCATTTGAGCCACCATTTTTCTGGAGTTTCTGAATAATTTATAGTTTCCTCAATATTTTTAGCAACATTGAGTAATTTTTGTTCTTCAAATGAATTTGTTATCAGTTGTAATCCAATTGGTAAATTATTCTCATCATTTGCATATGGAATAGATATACCTGGTAAACCCGCTAGATTTACAGGAACAGTAAAAATATCATTTAGATAGTTTTGTACTGGATCAGAAGGCTCATTTGCAATCTCAAAAGCCGTTGAAGGTGTTGAAGGAGTGAGAATCGCATCAACTTTTTTAAAGGCTTCAACGTAGTCACTTTTTATTAATGATCTAATCTTTTGTGCCTTAATATAATAAGCATCATAATATCCAGATGATAGCACATATGTGCCAATTAATATTCTTCTCTTTACTTCATCGCCAAATCCCTCTGATCTCGTTTTTTCGTACATATCAATGAGATCATTTCCTTTGACTCTTAGTCCATATCTTACTCCATCATAGCGAGCTAAATTTGATGAAGCTTCTGCAGGCGCGATAATATAGTAAGCGGGCAAAGCGCTCATTGTATGAGGTAAACTAATATCTACTATTTCTGCTCCATTAGTTTTTAGTAAATTTGCACACTCATCCCAGCTTTTTTGAGTACTAGCTGGAAGCTTGTCACTTCTAAATTCCTTTGGTATTCCAATTTTCATCCCTTTTATGTCTGAATTTAAATTTTCATAATAATTTTCTTTTGGATTAACCGAAGAAGTTGAGTCCTTTTCATCATGACCCGATATAATGTCTAATAAGATTGCAGCGTCTTCAACAGTTTTTGTAATTGGTCCCGCTTGATCTAGTGAAGATGCAAATGCAACTATTCCCCATCTGGATACTCTTCCATATGAAGGTTTCAAACCAACAGTACCTGTAAAAGAAGCTGGCTGTCTAATTGAGCCTCCAGTATCTGTTCCAAGAGAGGCTACACAAAGATCACCTGAAACTGCTGCTGCTGACCCTCCAGATGATCCTCCTGGAACAAGCTCATTATCAGAATTTACAGATTTCCATGGATTCTTAACCGAACCAAAAAAACTAGTTTTGTTAGTTGAACCCATTGCAAATTCATCACAATTTAATTTGCCTAAACTAATCAAGCCAGCATCATCACAATTTTGAGTTACTGTAGACTCATAATTTGGAACAAAGTTTGATAAAATTTTACTTGATGCTGTAGTAGCCACACCCTTCGTACAAAATAAATCTTTTATTCCAATTGGAATTCCGTCGTACTTACTTCTGAGATTTTGACTTTTTCTTCTTTCGTCAGACTTTTCAGCATCAATAAGAGCTTTCTCTTGTGATATAGTATTATAGCAATTTAAATCCTTACCATTTTCAATATTTTTTAAATACTCTGAAGTTAACTCTTTCGATGATATTTTATTATTTTCTAAAAGAACTGCCAGCGATTTTAATGTATAACTATCTTTCATTATTCGATCACTTTTGGAACAACAAAAAAGTCCATTTCTTTTTCAGGTGCATTTTCTAATATATCTTCAGCACTATTCTTAGTATCGACTTTATCATCTCTAACTTCTAATTTTTGATAAAGGGAATTAGATGTCGGATCAACTTGATCAGTTTTAATTTCTTTTAACTGATCAACAAATTCTAAGATTGAATTAAGATCCTTACTAAGATTATTGAGTTTATCGTCACTGATTGAAATTCTTGCTAACTTTCCAAGCTTTAAAAGACTTTTCTTATCAAATTCCATATTTATATGAGGTACTAACTTAAATTAATGTATGATATACAGTCAAAAAATGACTAATGAAACAAAAAAAGAAGTAGATATCGCAGAATTTAAGTCATTAGTGGAAAGTTATCATAAAATTCTAGGATTGGATATTGGCAGTAAAAGAATTGGAGTTGCGATTTCTACATCGGATATGACGGGGGCTCTACCATTAAGAACTATTAAGTATTCAAACATGAAAGACTTTCTGAAAGAATTAAATGAGCTAGTTAGACTTCACGACGTTAAAGCGCTCATCATTGGACTGCCATTAAATATGGATGGAAGTGAGGGAAAAAGTGCTCAATCAATCCGTGATAAATCAAGAGCTATAAATTTGTCTTTAAATATTCCCTATTCTTTTTGGGATGAAAGACTTTCTACTGTTGCTGTCGACAGGTTATATATAGATAATTCTAAAAGCAGAAAAAAAGCCCATAATGAAAAAAAAGAAATTGATAGTCTCGCTTCAGCATTTATCTTGGAAGGTGCATTAAATTATATTAAAAGGATAAATTAATGCTTGAAAACATTAAAATCCCTAAAATCTCTCAAACCCATCTGCATGGCATAAAAAATCTCAGCATTGAGGATATAAATAATATTTTAGAACTCAGTAAAATTTTCAAAGAGCACAACAAGGAAAAGGATAAAAAAATACCGATCTTAAAAGGTAGAACAATTATAAATCTTTTTTTTGAACCCTCTACAAGAACACTAATCTCTTTTGAAATAGCTGCTAAAAGATTAGGCGCTGATGTAATTAATATGAATATTGAAGGATCTTCATTAAGAAAGGGTGAAAGTTTATTTGATACCGCTCAAACTTTAGGAGCAATGAACCCTGATCTTGTAATTATCAGACATGGAGAAAATGATGCCTCAAAAGAAATTGCTAAAATATTAGAATGTCCTGTTATAAATGCTGGAGAAGGTGTTAATGAACACCCCACACAAGCATTACTTGATGCTTATACAATCATGAATCACAATCGAAAGCTTAATGATATCACAGTTTCAATATGTGGTGATCTTGAACATAGTCGAGTAGCAAGGTCGAACTACTATCTTCTAAATAAAATGAAATCAAAAGTTAGATTTGTATTTCCTGATTATTTTAAACCAAAAGATTTAGATAAATATGATGTTGAAACGTTCACAAATTTAGAAGAAGGCATAAAAGATGCTGATATAGTTATGATGCTTAGAATCCAAAATGAAAGAATAAAAGATTTAAATTTTCCATCAGCAGACGATTATTTTAAAAGTTTTGGACTTACTTATGAAAAGTTAAAATTATCAAAGCCTGACGTACTAGTGCTTCACCCTGGTCCAATAAATCGAGGTGTAGAAATAGAGAATGAACTAGCTGATGATGTAAACAAATCAGTGATAACTGAACAGGTTGAAAATGGAGTAGCTGTTCGGATGGCTTGTTTGTCAATTATGGTAAAATGATATTCGAAATAATTTTAATAATTTACTTTTCCTACCTTCTAGGATCAATCCCAACTGGTATTTTGGTATCAAGGTTATTCAATTTAGGGGAGCTTAAAAGTATTGGCTCAGGAAATATTGGGGCTACGAACGTACTAAGAACAGGAAACTTTTCAGCTGCAGGAATTACACTATTGGTTGATTTTTTTAAAGCGTTAATACCAATAACACTTACTCTGGCAATCAATGATAATTTACTTTTTATATCTGGAACTTTTATTCTATTTGGTCATATATTTCCTATATGGCTTGATGATTTAAAAGGAGGTAAAGGATATGCTTCTTTTATGGGAATTTTATTTGCAGTTAACTTTTATTTATTTTTAGCTCTTGGAGTAAGTTGGATTATAATTTTTGTAATTTATAGATATTCGTCACTAGCAAGTTTGCTTTCCGCAAATTTAATTTCGTTAATTTCATTATTTTATTTTGATTTCAATGTTTCTTTTATGTGTTTAATTATAAATCTAATTATGATCTTTTCTCATCATGAAAATATAAATCGCTTATTAAAGCGAGAAGAAAAGAAATTGTATTAAGCCTTATATTCTGCCAATTATAAAATATTTTTTGTGAAAATTTGACAAAGCTCACAAAAATATATTAAAGAGCGCGTTTATAAGGATATGAATTTAGTAATAGTAGAAAGCCCAGCTAAGGCTAAAACAATAAATAAATACTTAGGAAGTGAGTTCAATGTACTTGCAAGCTTTGGTCATGTTCGTGATTTGCCATCTAAAAATGGCTCGGTAGATCCAGAAAATAATTTTGCTTTTGAATGGGAAGTTTCTTCAACTTCAAAGAAACATATGAAAGAAATTTATGATGCCAGCGCTGATGCATCTACTCTTTATCTTGCAACTGACCCGGATAGAGAAGGTGAAGCAATTGCATGGCATATTGTTGAGCTATTAAATAAGAAAAAATTATTAAAAGATAAAACTGTCAAGAGAGTGGTCTTTAGTGAGATCACAAAAAATGCAGTAAAAAATGGAATTGCCAATCCAAGAGATATTGACACTGATCTTGTAGACGCCTATTTAGCTCGAAGAGCACTGGATTATCTATTTGGCTTTAATTTATCACCAGTTTTATGGAGAAAGTTACCGGGAGCTAAATCAGCAGGAAGAGTTCAATCAGTTGCCTTAAGATTGATATGTGAACGTGAACTTGCCATTGAGTCTTTCGAACCTGAAGAGTATTGGAAAATTAAAGGCAATGTAAAATTTGAGGATGGTTTTAATATAGAAGCAAATTTACTTTCTGTAGAAGGCAAAAAAGTAGAAAAATTTAGCTTTAAGTCTGAAGATGATGCGAAAAAAATTATAAATTTATTCTCGGATAATAAATTTGAAATAATAGATATTACAAAAAAACCAGCATCAAGGAATCCGGAACCACCTTTTTCTACATCAACACTTCAACAAACCGCATCAAGTATTTATGGTTTTGGCGCCTCTCGAACAATGCAAATTGCACAAAAATTATTTCAAGGTATTGAAATTAATGGTGAAACAGTTGGTTTAATAACTTACATGCGTACTGATAGCACTGATATATCTAAAGAAGCCATTGAAACGTATAGAAACTATTTGAAAAAAAATTTTGAGAATGGGTATTGCCCTAATGAAGTAAGAACTTACAAATCAAAAAAAGCTAAAAATGCTCAAGAAGCTCACGAGGGAATTCGACCTACTGATATTGAATTAACACCTGATCAGGTTTCAAAATATTTAGATACAGATAGTTTAAAATTATACTCATTAATATGGAAAAGAGCCCTTGCAAGTCAAATGAGTTCTGCTGTATTTGAAAGAACAGCTATTGATATCAGCTCTGAAAAGAATGAATTGAAACTAAGAGCAAACGGTTCTGTGGTAAAATTTGATGGGTTTTTAAATATTTATAGTGAGTTTAAGGTAAAAAGTGATGAACAAATTAAAAAAGATGAAAATGAGGAAGATGAGGATGAGGTTACATTACCCGCTATTTCGAAAGGAATGAAGATAGAATCAGTTTCACCAACTGAAACACAACATTTTACACTCCCACCCCCTAGATACTCTGAGGCAAGTTTAGTAAAGAAATTAGAAGAATTGGGCATAGGAAGACCTTCAACCTACGCCAGTATAATATCTGTTCTAAAAACAAGAAATTATGTTGAACTTGATAAAAATAGGTTTGTACCTGTTGATAGAGCAATATTGATAACAGCATTTCTTAAAGGATTTTTCTCAAAGTACATTGATTATGAGTTTACCGCTGGAATGGAAGAATCTCTTGATGAAATTACTTCTGGAAAAATAAAATGGACTGAATTCTTAGAAAATTTTTGGAAAAATTTTTCTACAAATGTTGGTGATGTTACTGATTTGAGAATTACTAATATATTGGATAATTTAAATGAAATTCTTAAGTCCCATATATTTGAGCAAAAAGAAGGAAGTAACGGTGAAAAGGCAATATCAAGAAGTTGCCCTTCTGAAAACTGTGAAGGTGAACTAAGTCTTAAAGTAAGTCGATTTGGAGCGTTTGTAGGCTGTTCCAACTATCCCGATTGTAAGTTTACTAGACCTATCTCTCATAAAAAAATTAAAGAAGCTTTTGAAGATACAATTCTTGGACAAGATACTGAATCAGAACAGGATATAAAATTATTGAATGGAAGATTTGGTCCATACGTTCAGCTTGGTGAAGTCGTTGAAAAAGAAAAACCAAAAAGAGCCTCGGTGCCTAAAGGTATTTCCCCCTCTGCAATTGATTTAGAGAAAGCTCAGTATTTATTAAGTTTACCAAGAGAGATAGGCGGTCACCCTGAAACAGGTGAAATTATTACTGTGAATTATGGCCGCTATGGTGGTTACATTAATTGTGGCGATAAAAATGCTAGCCTTGAAGATAATTCTGAAATTTTTGATATTGGTATTAATAGAGCAGTTTCTCTGCTTGCTAATGCAAAGCCTGGTAGACTTAAAAGCTCATCTGAAATCAAAACTTTAGGAGAACATCCAGATGATAAAAAACCAATCAAAGTGATGAAAGGGAAGTTCGGGCCCTATATTAAATATAAAAGTATTAATGCCACAATTCCCGATAATATTGACCCTGAAGAAATTCTAATGGAAGAAGCTATTGATTTGATTGAAAAAAAACTAGAAAAAACAGGTAAGAAAAAGAAAAAATCTTCTAAAAAATAAAAAAACCTGTATCTTTATAATCTTTACAAAAATTAAATTATTAACAAGTCGAAAGGTTAACTATGGCTCTCGCTCTAAATGATGTGATGGAAAAAAAATCATCTCTGGATTTTAAAAACCAGGCATTTATTAATGGAAACTATACAAATTCAGTAACAGGCAAAACGTTTGAGAGCATTAGCCCTGTTGATGGATCAGTAATAACTAGTGTTGCGGAG
>QCMV01000021.1 GCA_003213515.1 Pelagibacteraceae bacterium AG-422-N09
TTGATATCATTTTAGCAAGAGCTGTTAGCCAATTAAATCATTTATTATCAATTAGTTATAATATATGCAAAAAAAACACTACATTGCTTCTGCATAAAGGTGTACATATAGATGAAGAGATCGTGCAAGCTACTAAATATTGGGATTTTACTCATGTATTGCATGAAAATGAAAGAGAAAAGGGTTCTTTTATTTTAGAATTAAAAAATATAATAAAAACAATAACTTAATGAAAAATAAAATAATAGCTATCTCAAATCAGAAAGGTGGAGTGGGAAAAACTACAACAGCAATAAACTTATCCACAGCCCTAGCCGCTATTGGGGAAAAAGTTCTAATTATTGATCTCGACCCTCAAGGAAATGCGAGTACAGGTTTAGGTATAGATTATCAAAACAGAAATAACTCAATTTATGAAGTTCTCGCATCTCAATGCAATTTATTTGATGCAATTCAAAATACTGAAATAGAAAATCTAAAAATCATTCCATCCACTGTGGATCTATCAGGTATTGAACCTGAACTTGCTGAAGTAAATGATAGAGCTTTTACACTTAAAAAAATTTTAACAGACCAAAACTCATTAAATGACTTTAGTTTTGTTTTCATTGATTGCCCACCAGCTTTAAGTCTTCTTACTGTTATGGCAATGACCGCAGCTGACTCTGTCATAGTCCCACTTCAATGTGAATTTTTTGCTTTAGAAGGTCTTAGTCAATTAATAAAAACAATTGATAGGGTTAAACAAAATCTGAATCAAAATCTAATAATCGATGGGATAGTTTTAACAATGTTTGATGGAAGAAATAAACTTTCTTCGCAAGTTGCTGACGATGTTAAAAAACATTTAAGTCAACAAGTATATGAAACCATCATACCCCGTAACGTAAGAGTTTCAGAAGCTCCTTCATTTGGTATGCCGGCATTGATTTATGATCAAAAGGCTGCCGGTAGTCAGGCATATTTAAGATTAGCAGATGAGATCATAAGACAAAACAAAGAACAGGAGGCTGCTTAATGAGTTCATCAATTTCAAAAAAAGGTTTAGGTCGTGGACTTTCATCACTTATGGGTGATACAAAAAACGTCTCAATTCAAAATGAAACTTCAAATCAAGAAACAAAAATTTCAATTTCTAATTTAAAACCAAGCCCGTCACAGCCTCGAAGATTATTTGATAAAAATAGTATTAATGAATTAGCTGAATCCATAAAATCTAAAGGGCTTGTTCAACCAATATTAGTTAGACCCTCACCAACAGAGTCTGGAACCTATGAAATTATTGCGGGCGAGAGAAGATGGCGAGCAGCACAAATTGCACAACTTCACGAAGTCCCTGCAGTTGTAAGAAAACTAGATGATCAAGAAGCGTTGGAAATAGCAATTATAGAAAATGTACAACGTTCTGATCTATCACCAATTGAAGAAGCCGCTGGATATAAAAGACTAATTGAAAACTATGGACATACCCAAGAAGCACTTGCAGAAATAGTTGGTAAAAGCAGAAGTCATATTGCAAACATAATTAGATTACTCGGCTTACCTCAGTCTATTCAAGATATGATTTCAGAGGGTAAAATTTCATCAGGACATGCTCGAGCTATTATGAATAGCGCATTTCCAGAGCAACTAGCAGAAAAAATTGTAAGTGAAAATTTAAGCGTAAGAGCTGCAGAAGACCTTGCTAAACAGAGAAAGCCAGGGGTTAAAAAAGTTAAATTAAAAGACCCCGATACGATTGATTTAGAAAATAATTTGACAGCAAAGCTCGGATTAAGTGTATCGATTGATCATAAAGGAAAAAAAGGCGGTTCAATTAAAATAGAATATAAGTCTCTTGATCAATTAGAATTAGTAACCACTAAATTAAGAAATTAGTTTCTGAAGTAATTTCTTCCACTATCTGCTACCAGCAATATAGATTTTTCACAGTTCAAAGAAGCTAAATTACTATTTAATTTACACGAAACTTCTGTTTCCAAAAGTTTGAACAAACTATTTTCGATGCTTGACAATGGCCATTTATGACAATGTCTTTCAAAATTACCTTTATCTTTCCAGAACACTGGTGGTCTGAGACTCTTTATAGCAATATCGAAGTTGTTACCTTTTTTCATCTCTATTTTCGTTTTTTGCACTCTCAACATGTAATTTGATAAACTTCTTACAAGGCTAATTGGACTTGCTCCTTCTGTTAGTAATTTGTTTACTATTTTGGAACTCTTATATGTGTTTCCAAACATTACATATTCATTCATTTTATTTAAGTTTTGAGTGCTTGAGTCATTGAGTAAAATTCTAATTTCCTCTAACTTAATTTCTGACTTAGAATTTTTGTAAAACAGTTCAATTTTTTCAAGTTCATGTTTGCTTATCATACGGTCATTACTTAACGATTGAAGTAGGTAGTTTTTTACATCAGGGCTTAATTCAATACTGTTTTTTCTTATAAATTCATCAATACTTTTCATCATTGAACGGCCATCATCTTCGTAACATGCAAGTGAATAACAAGTTTTGTGTTCTTCAAAAAATTTTCTGATTTTTGAAGATTTACTTAAACTACCTTCTCTTACAACAAGCACCGCTTGTTCAGGTGCCTTTAAAACAATTTCTTCAATAATGCTTAAGTGTTTATCCTTTATTGAATCAGCTATGACGATTTTGTTTTTGAAGAACATAGAAACTGATCTGATAATTGTTTCGAGAGATCCCGTGTCATCTTCTAAATCTTTTCCATTAAAACTGATCTCTTCATAATCACCTTTAGATAAATATTCTTTAGTTAATTTTTCTATTTGTTCTCTGACAAGACCCTCATTTGGACCATATATTAAAATATTTAAAAATTTTTTGTTGTCTCTGACAATTTTTTCTATCTGATGTTCTTTGACGATCATTTATCTTGAAATACTGCTTTGGATTCTAGATGTCATTATTTGGATAGCATTTTTAGTTGCAATTTTTGTCATATGTTTCCTAGTATCTTCATTGACAATTTCTGATTCGGTAACATCATATTGAGCATAACCCCGAGTAGTGCCAGTAGAAATGGTTTCATCAACATCTATCTGTATCAGTTTGTATGCAATTTCTATTTCAATTCTATATTTCGCTACTGTTCCATTCGTATTTACAATTAATGGGGTTAAATCTTCATATATATTAATAAGCGCTTTAAATTTTTGGTTTTCATCTTGAACGATAGTGCTGTTAACTTCGTCAATAATTTCTCTTGAAACTTGGTTAACAACCTCAACAGAGTAACCGTTTAGATCAATATCATCGCTTGTAATTTTATAAATTGGTTTAAAACCACAACTTAAGAATATAAAAAAAATCGCTAAAGTCGCTACCAGTTTACTCATGATCTTAATTCTAATAACATTTCTGACAAATAGCTTTCATATTTTTTCCATGCGCCAATAGACTTATTATTTATAGGTTTTCTTACTTGTTCTATGCTAGCGGTCCTAACTTGTCTCTTGTTTTTATGAAATTCTAGACACTGTCTTTCCCAACTGAGATCACAAAAATCAATCAATTTTTTTGATATTGTTTCCTGATTATTTACCAATTCTTCGTTATCTAAAACAAAAATGTCATCGGCATAATTTTTAAGCCAAAATTCCATAATGTCCTGGTGAAGTTTATAATATTCTACCAACATTTTTTGATTGTATGAGTATTGGTGTGAGACATCTATAAATTTGTGCGAATATAATGAAAAACAATTATCCATCGGGTCTCTTTTGCAGTAAATAATTTTTGCTTCAGGTAAAATCAGTTTTATTAACCCAATGAATAAAAAATTATGAGGCATTTTATCACAAATATACAGAGAATCATTTTTGTCACGTTGTGCTAATCTCTCAAGATACTTATTACGGACTAACTTCAAACTATTCTTCGATTTCAGAAATGTTTCAAAATGTTTTATTTGTTCTTTAGTTGGTTGAATTAGACGCGTATCAGTTGCCTCAGTTAAAAAATCTAGCTCTCCAGCACCGATAACTTTCGAGTGAGAAGAGAGTATCTGTTCACACAAAGTAGTGCCTGATCTTGGCATGCCACATACAAAAATAGGTATTTGCTTATTCAATCTCTCTTCACATATAAAATCTAATTTCCTTGAAAAAATATCCTTTATTTTTTCATAAAATTTCTTTTCGTGCTTTAGATCAAATTCTTTAACTGAGTATTGCGCATCATTACTCTTAATCAAATAAGAACCAGCGCTCTTATAATCTTTTTGATTTTTGAAATACTCAAAAAAAGAATAGTTAATCAATATCTTATCTTCAATACCAAGGTCTTCCCTTACTAACTTTTCACTATAATACTTAATATGTTTTTCGGTTAACTTGTTGTTTTTATCTTTTGTATAGCCGATAAAATATGAAACATTTTGATAATCTTTTTTGAATAATTCAGTAGATAATTTGTTTGCTTTCTTAAATTCACCTATTTCTCTATATGCTGCAGAAAGGTCGTATCTAATGTCATCATTATCAGGATAATTCTCAGCTAATTTTTCAAGTAAACCAATTGCTTCTTCTAGCTCACCACTAATAATTAATGCTTTTGCATACTGAACGAGTGCAAGCGGATTGTTTGGCTGAATTGTAAGCGATAACTTTGCATAATGAAGTGCATTTTTTGAGTCATGAACTTTATGATAATAGGCTGCTAAATTATTTATTGTTGGCACGTAATTAGAATTAATTCTAAAAGAATTCATTAAACACTTATGCGCTAATTCATAATTTTTGTTTAACATATGTATTGTTCCCAAGTTGCCCATAGCTTGAAAACCTTTTGGATTGACCTTCAGTGCTTCCATAAAATAATTGTAAGCTTTTTCATTCTCTTTTAAATCCTGGAAGAGAATGCCAAGATGTCTTAAAGCCTCGTAATTTGTAGGTTCACTCAATAGCACTCTATTATAAAAAACTTCAGCTTCTTTATAATTTTTATTTGTATGCAGCTTGATGCCTTGAAGTAAATCTGGGTTGATAGTTTGATTTAGCTTGCCACTTTTTTTCTGTCTTCTACGTTCGTGTCTGTTCATGTTTTAACGACAATATTAAGTATTTTATTCGGAACATAGATTGATTTTATTATAGTTTTTTCTGATAGTGCATCTTTTATATTTGTAATATTTTGCATTTCTTTTTTTACTTCATTTTCCAAGGAGTCTTTTAATACAACAACCTCTCCTCTTCTTTTGCCATTGATCTGAATAACAACAGTCACTTCTTCATTTTCTAAATATTTTTCATTTACCTTTGGCCAAGGTTCATTGGTAATGGAATTAGTTCTACCAGTGAGTGACCAACATTCTTCAGCTAAATGTGGTACCATGGGTTCTATTACCCTAATTAATATATGCAGCGCTTCTGTGATCGCCATTTTATCTTTTTCATTGTTTATTTCAAATTTAGACATTGCATTAACTATTTCAAAGACTCTTGCTATAGAAACATTCATCTGAAACTTTTCAATACTTTGAGTTATGGCATGAAGATTTTGGTGAATAATCCTAATAAAAATCAAATTTTTTCCTTCATAATTTGGGGCAACAGTTTCATGGTTTATTTCAAGAAATCTTTCGTTTTTTTTAACCAGAGTCCAAATCTTTTGGCATATTTTCCACGCCCCATGGATTCCTGAATCCGTCCAATTGATATCTTTCTCAGGCGGACTGTCTGATAACATAAACCACCTGGCAGAGTCAGCTCCGTAAGTATCAATAATTGATTCTGGGTCAATCACATTTTTTTTTGATTTAGACATTGATTCAATTTCTCCCATTGTGACCTTTTCGCCTGTGGATATTTGAAAATAATCAGAGTCTTTTTTTTCGACATCATCTGGGTAAACCCACGCTCTCGACTCATTTTGGAAAGTATTATGACAAACCATGCCTTGAGTAAATAAACTTTCAAATGGTTCATCAATTCCCTGGATGTCTAGAGCTTTAGTAAAGAACCTTGAATATAATAAATGCAAAATAGCATGTTCGACTCCTCCAACATATTGATCAACCGGCATCCAGTAATTAACTTCTTTTATACTGTAAGGCTCGTGGGTGTCATGCGGTGAACAGAATCTTAAAAAGTACCACGCTGAATCCACAAAAGTATCAAGTGTATCTGTTTCTCTTATAGCTTTCATTCCTGTTTCAGGACATTTTGTGTATTTCCATGTTGGATGATTATCAAGAGGATTACCTGGAACACTTAAGTCAATATCGTCAGGTAATTTTAATGGCAATTCACTCTCAGGAACTTCAATGACTTCACCGTCTTCTCTATACATTATCGGGATCGGGCAACCCCAATATCTTTGTCTGGATACACCCCAATCTCTGAGTCTATAATTTGTAGTTTTTTTTCCTATATTTAATTTTTCTATTTTTTTTATAATCTGCTCTTTCGCCTCTTCAACAGAGAGATTGTTTAAAAATTGAGAATTCATGAGTTTACCATTTCCAGTATAAGCATTCTTGAAATCAAACTCAGAATTATCCGCTGAATTAATAACTTGAATTACTTCTAGATTATATTTGTTGGCAAAATCTAAATCCCTCTGGTCGTGTGCAGGACAACCATAAATTGCGCCTGATCCATAATCCATTAAAATGAAGTTAGCTATAAAAACAGGGAGTAGTTTATTTTCAATGAACGGATGTTTTATAAACAACTCTGTTTGAATACCCACTTTTTCATTTCGTGCAATTGACTCCTCACTAATTTTTTGTGACCTTAACTCACTTACTTGATTATTAAGGGATTGGTTTGCTTTAATTAACCTATCCACCAACGGGTGAAAAGGTGATAAAGCACAGAAAGTTGCTCCAAAAATTGTATCAGGTCGCGTTGTAAAAATTCTTAATTTCTCATCATTGAATTCATTTAATTTTGTTGATATTTCAAACTCAATTTCGCAGCCAAAGGATTTACCAATCCAATTCTTTTGCATTGTTCTTACTTTCTCTGGCCAACCTGACATTTTATCCAATGCCTTAAGAAGACTATCTGCATAGTCTGTAATTTTAAAAAACCATTGTGACAGTTTCTTTTGCTCAACTTCTGCACCAGACCGCCAACCCTTACCATCAATAACTTGTTCATTCGCAAGTACTGTATTTTCCACAGGGTCCCAATTAACAAGTGACTCTTTTTTGTAAACTAAATTTTTTCGATAAAATTCTAAGAATAGTTTTTGTTGATTCTGATAATAAAGTTTGTCACATGTTGCAACTTCCCGAGACCAGTCAATAGACAGCCCCATTTGCTTCAATTGTTTTTTCATTGTTTCTATATTTTCGTAAGTCCACGATTTGGGTGATGTATGATTTTCAATCGCAGCGTTCTCAGCAGGCAGTCCGAAAGCATCCCAACCCATTGGATGCATGACATTAAAACCTTGAGCTCTCTTATATCTTGCGATTACGTCTCCCAATGTATAATTTCGAACATGCCCCATATGGATTTTTCCAGATGGGTATGGAAACATTTCAAGAATATAATATTTTTTTTTACCTTCTATTATTTTGCTTTCAAATAATTTGTTGTCACTCCAAAAGCCTTGCCACTTCTTCTCTATTGTTTTTGAATTATATTTTTCGGACATCAATAAATCATCAAGGGCTTAAAGTTCTGAAGCGATTTTTAATGATCTTGCTGAAGATAAAATACTTTCTTTAATTTTTAAACTTTGTTCTGAATTAATTCCTTGGTCGATCCACCGGTCATCATTTAAAGATTGTGTGAATAAAGAAACGACTAAACTCTCATCAGACATTTCTTGATCAACTATACGTATATTAATTTTTATTCTGCTTTGACCATCATCCAGACTGTACCAATCCGTAACAATTACACCTGACATAGAGTCAACAGAAATTAACGGCATGAAACTTATCTTATCCAGTGCAACATTAAAGGTAATTGTATCTATATATGTATCCAAAGGATCATCCATGCCCAATGCACCGCGAAGAGTAAATCCTGCCCCCTCTTCTAGTAGAGTCGATCCAGTTGGTAAGTTTATATCTTCCTTCTGCATTTTTTCTGCCGTAGCTCTTTGTTTTTCTGTTTTGTAAGTTTCTTCGGGCTCGTCCTGTAAGCTTTGAATTTGAGCACAGGAAACTAAAAAAATAAGTAAAAATATGGAAATTAGCTTTATTTTCATAAAATTTATTGAAATTTAGACGAAAATTTAATTATTGGTATATTATTATAACTAGAAGATTGAATTAAACCATATTTCTCTATTTTTCAACAAAATCTCATAGTTGCAAAAATGTCACATATTCACATGAAAATGTTGCATATATGAAAATATCTCTAAAAAAATTGAATATTTTTGATAAAAGAGGGGTAGTTAAATTTAACTATGATCAACTCTAATATGAAAGGAATTATTATGAATAGATCAAAAATAATCGGATCAACAGCTTTGGCATCGTTGATGGCTGCAGGCGCAGCTTCAGCTGAAATGTCAATAAGCGGTTTTACATCTGGTAAATTTATGGACAATGATGGCGGTGGAATGACTCAAAGTTTTTCTACTAACTCAATTTACGTTTCATACAGTGACTCTTTAGATAACGGTATGGGCTTGAGTGTTTTCATGTCTATTAGTGACGGTGGCGCCAATGAGAACGGTATCTCTGTCGACACAGGTATGGGTACTATCGGTTTCGGTGAGACTCAACACTCTGCTGTTGACGGCATGGATTCAAACCCAGGCTGTTTCTCAATCTTAGATTGCTACAACGTTGCTATAAGTGGTAAAGGCGGCGGAACTAACATCTATGATGATGGTGATGCATCTTCTGGAAATTCAATTAAATACTCTAACTCAATGGGTGGAGTATCTTTTGCAATTTCAAGAGGTATGGAGTCTGCAACAAATGAGCCAACTATGTCTTATGCTGCTAGTACGTCAATCATGGGCGCAACAGTTGCGGCTGGTGTATCTCAAATTGATGTAAAAAGTGGAACTGACAAGGATCCAAGTTTCGTGACTGTTGGTTATTCAATTGCTGGTCTTAACTTAGGCTATGCAGTTTATGACTCTGACGAAAATGGAGATGAAACTTCAATGGGTGTAGGTACATCTGTTGCTGGAATGGATGTTGGTGTTCAATTTGCATCCTATGACTCAACTACAGACACTGACTATATGAGAGTATCTGTGAATAAAGGTCTTGGCGCAATGTCACTCGGTATTGATTACATCGAAACTGATGAAGCAGGCGGCACAACTAATGACACAGATGTGTGGAAGTTAAACTACGTAATCGGATTCTAATTATTAAATTATTAGTTTTTGATTTAAAATGCCCTACATTAACTTGTAGGGCATTTTTTTTATGAGCACTTATCAAAATTTTATAAAACAATTAGAAGATTCATCGAAATTAGCTGGTAGAAAAATTGATGAAATTGAATTAATTGCTGTTAGTAAAAAAAAGCCAGCTACAGATATTCAAAAGGTAATCGATGAGGGTCATCTATCATTTGGAGAAAATCAAATACAGGAAATTGAAAGTAAGTGGCCTGAATTAAAAAAAATTAATTCAAATATCAATCTGCATTTTATTGGCAGTATTCAAAGTAGAAAAGTTGAGCTAATTCATAAACATTGTGAAGTTATTCATTCTATTGATCGAAAAAAAATAGTGAAGAAATTTGCTGAGCTTGAAGCATCAGGAGATATCAAACGTAAATATTTCATACAAATTAATACAGGAAATGAGTTACAGAAGTCGGGGGTTTTATTTGATGAGGCAGATGAATTTATTTCAGATTGTAAATCCAACTACAATTTAAATATTGTTGGACTAATGTGCCTACCTCCAATTGATGAAGACCCTAGAAATCATTTTTCAAGGTTGGCAGTTCTAGCAAAAAAATTTAATTTAAATTCTTTAAGCATGGGTATGTCAGGAGATTATCAGTTTGCCTTAGAGTGCGGTGCCACTCATATAAGAATTGGTACCCATATTTTTGGTGAGCGAAGTTAATCTTTTATAATTAGCTTTGTTGTTACATCTATCTTTTTTGCTAATTCAATAATATTCCCTTTTTCTATCGCTACGCATCCTTCCGTTCCCTCAAAATTTGGTTTACTAATATGTAAAAAGATTGCACTTCCTTTTCCTGGTACGATTGGGTCAGTGTTATGATTGATTACACATAGTAGATCATAAAGATCATCATCTCTGAATAATTTCTCAGCACTTGCATCAAAAGGAAATTTGATATGTTGATTGTACTGTTTGCTTTTTGGATCATCACACCAACCATCATTTTTTTGAATTACTGCAAAAGGGATCTTGAAGGAAAATTCTCCCAATTTATCTTTTCTATAATAAATTTTTTGAAATTTAAATTCACCGACAGGTGTCTTATGATCACCCTCAATTTTATTTGTCGTTAGACCTGCGCGGCCTATTGCACAAGCAAATCGACCTAGATCAGAATGAAGATAATTATTTTGTACTAATAAATTCACAATCTATATTATAATCATATAGAAGATGGAAAAAAGAATAATCCCAATCACACTTGGAAATGATAAATTAAGGCTCATTATTTCTGAAATAATTGAATCCAACAATATTTTTGGCAATTTAGAATTTCAACTTACCAACAAAAACGATTTAAACAAAAATAATGAAAGTATTTTAATTACGGATAATGAATTTGCATTGAAAGAATTATCCCATGAAATCAAATTCGATACGATTTTTATAATTAATTGCAATAATGATGCGTTAGAAATGGGTAATATAAATAGTGATATCGTCCGGTTAAACATACCGCTACAAATCAGAGATCTATATCAAAGAGTTTCTAATAGTTTAGATCAAATCAACTCACAAATCGCACGAAAATTAAATTTTAATAGATTTACTTACGACCCAAGTATGAGAACTCTCTCTAATGGTAATCTTTATTTAAGATTCACAGAAAAAGAAGCTCAAATTTTCAACAGCCTCTTAGAAGCAAGTAATACTCATATTTCCAAAAGAAACCTCTTAAAGAAAGTATGGAGTTATAATGACGATATAGATACACATACTCTTGAAACTCACATATATTCCTTGAGAAAAAAAATTGAAAAAAAACTTTTAATTAAAGATCTCATTGTTTTTGACGAAAACAAAGGCTACTTTTTAAATAAAAAGATATTATAAATTAAACATTAAGCAATAAATGCTCTCGCTCCCATGCACTGATAACATTTTGATAAGCATCATGTTCTGTTTGTTTAATTTCCGTAAAAAGAGTAACAAATTCCTTTCCCAAAGTTTCAGATAATTCATTACTCACTTTTAATCTTTTCAATGCATCAGGAAGATATTTCGGAATATTATGCCGTCTTTCAAATGCATCTCCTGCAGTAGGTTTTTCTGGTTCTAATTTTTCTTTCAATCCTAGATACCCACACGCAAGTGATGCCGCAAGAGCAAGATATGGATTTGTGTCGGCACCAGGTATTCTGTTTTCTATTCTTCTTGAGTCAGTTGATGACGTAGGAACCCTAAAAGCAACAGTTCTATTTTCGATACCCCAGTGGGTATTAATTGGAGCTGAGGCATCAATGACAAATCGTCTGTATGAATTAACATAGGGTGCAAATAAGAGCATTGCATCTGGTAAATATGTTTGGAGACCTCCTATATAATGCAAAAATTCCTTTGAATTATTTCCTTCTTGATCACTGAAGAGATTTTTATTTGTCTTAGTTGAAACCAAATTTTGGTGAATGTGCATTGAACTTCCAGGCTGACCCTGATACGGCTTAGCCATAAACGTAGCGTGTATACCATGCTTTAATGCAACTTGTCTGACTGCCCTTTTAAACATGAACGCTTGGTCCGCAAGCGCCAGAGGATCACCATGATTTAGATTTATTTCTATTTGAGATGGACCAGACTCGTGGACAAGTGTATCCACTCCTATCTCCATCAGTTCACAATAATCGTAAATATCGTCTGTTAAAGCATCAAACTCATTGACGGCATCTATTCCAAAGACACGGCTGCCAGTTTCTCTTCGACCAGACTTTCCAACCGGTGTTTTTAGAGGTAAATCAGGATCAAGATTTTGCTCACATAGATAAAATTCTAATTCAGGTGCAACAATCGCTTTTAAATTTTCTTCTTTTAATAATTCAATAATATTTATTAAAACCTGGCGCGGCGCGATTTCTGATGCTTCACCGGTACCATATTTAAGATCGCAAATAATTTGTGCTGTTGGTTCTTTGTTCCAAGGTATTTTTCTCAAAGTTGAAAGGTCAGGAGACATAAATAAATCTTCCTCGACATAATCAA
>QCMV01000022.1 GCA_003213515.1 Pelagibacteraceae bacterium AG-422-N09
CTATCTTTTGCCTTATGATAAAAATCAAACCATTTATCGATTGGGTTAAGACAATAAGAGATATGATCCAGCCCAATAGTTGTTGGAATATTTTTATTAAGCCAGTTTCTAAACGCTAATATAATCTTTGAAATAAATCCTAATTTCTTTACTCCTGGTTCAGTGTTTGCAATTGCAATACGGTGATGCTCTTCATCAAAAGCCAGAAAAGCAATATCATTACTTTTATACATGGGCTTACAACCGAAAAGTTTTTCGTAAAATTCAACCATTGCATCATAATTTTGAGTTTTAAAAGCAACATGATGAAAACTGTCAGGGGCATATTCTGATTTATATTTTTTATATAAATCAAAATTTAATATTACTTCTTCTTTCATATATTAAGCTGTCCAAAACCAATCGGGACCAGGCAAGTGGATAACATGATTTTCTAGACCAATCTCCTTATCCGCTAATGTATTACATTTATCATTCATAGACATAAGTAAATCTCTATTATTTTCATCTTTTGCCAAATCATTCATTTCAAATGGATCATTTTCTAAATCATATAATTGATATTCTGCGTTGTATTTAGTCAATTCATCGTAGTTTGTAGGTATATTATTTTGACGAGGTGAGAAAAACCTTAGAAATTTATGTTTTTTATCAACTACACCTTTGTAATTCAGCGGTGGAGTAAAATCTGGTAAGAATTTTCCCTCAGACATAAATGCTTTTGTCTTAGCTAAAAAGCCGTCTGCAAGTGCTGTATGTCGAAATTTTTCCGCAACTTCAAAAACTGTTGGGATGATTTGAACTCCATGAATTAGATGGCCCTCTTTATCACGTACGTTGTCGTAGTTTACATTTTCAACCAACTCCGCGTAGCTGTTACCTTTTAATTCAGGGTGCTTATCTCTAAGTTCTGATTTACTAAGACCTGTAAACTCTAATAATGTTGGAACGATATCAATGTTTGATATTACTGAGTTACACAATTTTTTATCTTTTAAGTCTGGATGGTAAACAAGCGTTGGAACTCTGATTGATTCCTCCCAAGAAACTATTTTTCCTCTTGCTCCTTGTTGTCCAAGCATTTCTCCATGGTCAGAGATCATGAAGATGATTGTATTATCTATTTGACCAGTATCTTCCAAGGAATGAATAAGTTTCATCATGTGTCTATCGACGTCACGTAAACAGTTATAATAATAATTACAAAACCTTCTCCATAAATCTAGTCTATCATATGGAATTTCTCCATAAACTGTATTCATGATTTCTGTTCCAAATTCACCTTCACCTAAAGACCTTCGACCAAAATTTTTAGGAAAATCAAAATCGTGTTCTTTTTTATATATTGGATCATCTGGTGCAAATTTTTGATTTTCACCAATAAATCCCGTACCTAATATTTCAGAGGATGCCCTGTAAAACATTATATCGTGAGGATTGACAAAATTTACAAACACAGACCAAGGCTTTTCATTTCCTTTTTTATCTCTAATAAAATTTGATGCAGATTCTGCAGTCAAACCATCAAATTTAAAACCTCCCTGCCCTAAATCACGCTCACCCGGTTGATCTGAATTATCAAAACCATATTTTGAAAACATTTTTCGCATACCTTCATATCCGAGAGCATTTTCATTTACGTTACTCTCAGTAATATTTGTTAAGTGCCATTTACCAAAATAACCTGTTTCGTAGTCTTGATTTTTTAAAAGGTGGCCTATTGTATTTACATTATCGTATAAACCTGGAACCCAAGGGGTTACCGTATTATCCCATACTCCAGTAAATTGAACATGCTGCCCCGTATAAACAGAGCTACGTGCAGGTGAACATATTGGTGTTGAGGTATAGGATCTATTGAAATAGGTTGAGATATTCTCCAAATATCTGCGTGCAGGCAAATCAATGCTTTTTGGAATATATGGCCATGCCCGCTCCTGATCATTTAATATTAATAAAATATTATAATTCTTAGGTTTAATATAGGCTGGCGCATTTTGTAAATGTAAAATAGATGCAAGGCCTCCTAAAGCAATTGAAGCTGCAGACTTTTTAATAAAAGATCGTCTTGATATAGATTTCTTCATATATATGATAAAATAATATACATTATTTAAACTTGTTACAAATCCAGCTTTTAGATATTTATTGATACTGTTTTATGAAATTAGTTACTTTTACATTTAATGGCACTGAATCCATAGGCGCAATAAATGGAGACCACGTAGTGGATTTCTCAAATAGTTCATTACCCAACAACATGATAGATTTTATCGCTCTTGGAGATCAGGGTCTAGATACTGCAAAAAACCTTATTGAAAATAGTGAAATTAAAATTGAGTTAAGCAAAGTACATTTAAAAGCTCCTATTACAAAACCAAGTAAAATTCTGGCGGTTGGATTAAACTATAAAGAACATCAAGATGAAGTTGCGCAAACAGCTGCAAAAACAATAGGTAAGGCTCAAGAAAAATATCCAAATATATTTAATAAGCAAAATAGCTCTGTTAACGGTCCATACGATGACGTTCATCGGCCTCGTGCTTCAGAATTTTTAGATTATGAAGGCGAACTTGGTTTCATTATTGGAAAAAATTGTCGTCATGTACCTTATGACAAAGCAGCTGGAGTTATTTACGGCTATACAGTCGTTAACGACGTTACAATCAGAGATTGGCAGATGCGTGGCCCTCCAATGACAATGACTATGGGAAAGTCATGGGACACCCATTGTCCATTTGGTCCCTATATTGTAACAAGTGATGAAGTTGGCAATCCACATGACCTAAAGCTTGAAACATATGTAAATGGAGAATTAAGGCAATCAGCTTCGACAAGTGATTTAATTTTTGACTGTTTTACATTGGTTGAGTACTTATCAACTGCTTTTACGCTAGAACCTGGAGACTTGATACCAACTGGTACACCGGCTGGTTCTGCAGTGATGACAAGAAATTGGCTTAAAGCAGGTGACGAAATTAAAATTGAAATTGAAAAACTGGGATTCATTAATAATAAAGTTATTGAAGAGCCAGAAGATACGCCTGCATACTAAGTCGCGTGAGTAATACCGAATATGATGTCATTGTAGCCGGTTATGGACCAGTGGGTGAAACTTGCGCAAACTTGCTAGGGTATTACGGCATTAAAGCGTTAATTTTAGATAAGGAAAAAGAAACCTACCCATTGCCCAGAGCAATTACATGGGATGCTGAATGCCAACGAGCAATGGCTCATTGTAACTTTCTAACTGAAGTAAAGACAAGAAAAATTAGAGGTGTTGATAACAAAGATGCTAAGAAAAGATCAATTTTAAAAATTACAATGGATGGTTTTGATACATATAATTATCAACATTCAATACTATTCATTCACCAACCTCAGTTTGATCAAGCGCATAGAGAAAATGCAAAAAAATATCAGACTAATACGATTAGAACAGGTAATGAAATTTTAAGCGTTGATCAATCAGACGGCATTGTAAATTGTTCCTACAAAAATATTGAAACTGGGGAGGAGTTTAAAACAAATAGCAAGTATCTTTTGGCGTGCGATGGAGCAAATAGTACAATTCGAAAGCTAAACAATATTGAACTTAAAAGTTTAGATGCTGATGAGACCTGGATGGTGGTGGACGGGCATACTAAAAGTAAATTTGAATGTTTCACAGATATTGATGCGATTCAATATTGCAATCCGTCACGGCCAACAACAATTATTCAAGGAGTTGATGATTGCTTTAGATTTGAAATAGCCTTTATGCCAGGTGATACTGTTGATGAAATTCAAAAAGAAGAAGTTTTTAGAAAATACATATACCAATGGATTGGAGATAATGAAGTTGAATTTAGCAGAACAGCAGTTTACTCATTTCATGCAGCTGATGCTGTTAAATGGCAAAATGCAAACATTTTTCTTCTCGGTGACGCTGCTCATCAAATGCCTCCTTTTATGGGTCAAGGAATGAATTCTGGATGTAGGGATGCTGAAAATATATTATGGAAAATTAACGGCGTACTAAAGGGACTTTACTCGCATAAAATATTAGATACCTACCAATCAGAAAGAAGGCCGCACGTCGCACGAATTACAAGAGGGGCAATTAAAATGGGGGGCATCATTAATGCTAAAAGTAAATTTAAAGCATTTATCAGGAATGCATTGCTAAGAACACAAAGTTACTTAAGAGGCAAAGAAAATATATTTCCTGTTTTAAATGGTAACCGTTTAGGACCTGGCGCTCATAAAATGCCAAAAATTAAAAATGTTTCTATAGAGAGATATTACTTCAATGAGATAAATGTTCGTCTTCATGATGGTAGGATTATTAGCACAGATTATGTACTGGAAAAGAATTTTGGAATTATTTTAAATAATTTTGAAGGTAATAAAAATATCTCAGAAAACAATCTTGAACTATTAAAAAGTCATAATTTTAAGATCATAAATATAACTCCCAATTACGACCACTCAAACTATGATGGGTACATTGCGTGTGAAGAAACTCATAAAGATTTACAAATTTACTGCGAAAAGTTCGATTGCTCTGGAGTTATCTTAAGACCTGATAAATATGTTTTCGATTTATTTACTTTTGATAAAAGCGATAGTCTTGAAACTATTATTAATGATGTATTATTGAATATTAGAGAGAAAATTGAATTTAATTGAAACACTGATATTAAGGAGTAAAATATAAAAATGCCATTAGACGATCAAGATAGAAAAAAAGGATTAGAAATCCTGAAGAAGATGGATTTACTTAAAAACGATGAAACTCCTGTCTCTAAAGATTTGCTAAAGCAAATAATTGATATGTTGTATGGAACAATCTGGTCACGAACTGAGCAGTTATCGCTTCAAGAAAGAAGCATGATTACACTCACCGTTTTGGTAGCACTTAATAGAGAGAATGAATTAAAATCTCATTTAAGAGGGGCTAAAAATTTAGGAATTACGAAAGAAAAAATTGAAGAAATGATATTGCATGTGGCTCACTATAGTGGTTTTCCTACAGCAGTTTCAGCCAGTCAATTGCTAAACAAAGTATGGGATGAAGAAAAAGAATCCTAAAAACAAAGATCTTATCGGTAAACAAAAATATACTGTATCAGACTCAAATTCTGAATGGGTACTTTATCATAACAATTTCTCACTTTGCTCTCGTAAAGTAAGAATATGTCTTGAAGAATATAAAATTGATTACCTGCCAGTTCATATACATATTATTGAGACAAAAGATTGTGAAAATTTATCAAAAGATTTTCTTAAAATTAATCCAAAAGCAACAGTACCAGTTCTATTACATAACAATCAGCCTATTTATGAGTCTCACGAACAAATAAGATATTTAATGGAAGCTTTTCCAAATAAACTTGGGGAGAGTGAAACAGTTGATTATTGGAATAAAAAAGGTTCGTTAGTTGGAGATGATCCAGTTAGCGGAATAAAAGAGTACGCAGGTAATTGTGTGTCCCTACTTACTCAACCATTGTTTGTTTCTATGCTTAGAAAAATTAGTTTCTTAAAATTTTTTAATTATTTTATAAAGCATCCTTCAAAGTTTAGAGCGCTTAATTTTACTTTATATCGACTCTTAGGCTACTCAGTCTTTAATAAAAATTCTCCACATCAAAGAGTTGCTATAAAGGCATTTGAGAATCTTAAATCACATATGGCATCGTTAGATGGTCATTTAGAAAACAAGATATGGATTGACGGGGATAAGTTTAGTATTGCAGACATAACCTGGATGACATTGTTACACAGACTTGATGAGGTTAATCTGGTTGAGCTATTCACTGAGAAATTAAACAATTTAAGAGACTATTATTCCCGTTTAAAAAATCGTGAAAGCTTTAGCAGCTGTATTATCGAATTTAATTCAGAAACAATTGACTCAGGCACGAAAAATCTAAGAGAAGATATTCAAAAAGTTTCAAATTTGAGACAATTATATAACAGCTTTGAGTCTAATCTTCTGCCTTGAAAGTATAAATAATAGTTATTATTTATAGATTCTGTTATAGTGAATTGATACTTATGATTTATATAAATCCTTTCGAAGAACTTATGATTTTTGTGCCCGCTATTGCGTTACAAGGCTTTGTAGTTGTAATGATACTGATGGTTGCAATAGGTACTATAGTTGATATGGCGCATAAGAAAAATGCAAAATATTTTTTCATTAATTTTAAAAGAGCAAAAGCGTCTGCAACAAATGAATTAAGTAGTTCTCAAAAAGCAAAAATTATAGGCAAGACAATTGCTAGCGACATTCTAACAACTTCAGAATTAGGTCGAGGGCAAAGAAGAGCTGCACATCTATTAGGTATGTACGGTTCAATATTGTTTTGGGTTGCTTCTGTTATCTTAATATTTGGATATGCTAATTCATCCGCTCCCTATCAACTATCATTGTTATGGCATATTGGGGCTATAATGACTTGTCTAGGAGGATATTGGTTTTGGTTTTTCTTAAGAGTTGATGTCTCTGCTGAGGCAAATCCGTGGAATAGAATAATAAGAGCAGATCTTTTTGTATTATCGCTTTTAGCTGCAGCAACTTTTGGATTAGCTTGGTCGTTTACTCAGTCGTCAGGGGTTCCAATGCTAGATATCTTGTTTTTAGTTCTCTTTGGCCTATCTAATATTTTATTGTTTGGTGGTGTATATTGGTCAAAATTTGCTCACATGTTTTATAAACCCGGTGCGGCAATTCAAAAGAATTTATCTGAGGCTGATGGGTTTAGAGATGACCTACCTGCCCCAGCTAATGCACCAAAGCAATTTGGACTTGGAATTAAACGAGAATCGCCTAGGCATTATTAATAAAAACTGATTTACTAGGATACGAGAAGAGGAAAATATATGTCAACATTTGTATACATGACAAGATGCGATGGTTGTGGTCATTGTGTAGATATATGTCCATCAGACATTATGCATATTGATAAAGAAACAAGGCGTGCGGTAAATATAGAGCCTAACATGTGCTGGGAATGCTATTCATGCGTCAAAGCATGTCCACAAAATGCTATTGATGTAAGAGGATATGCAGATTTTGCGCCAATGCATCATAAGGTAAGAGTTCTACGTGAAGAGGAAAAAGGAACCATATCTTGGAGAATTAAATTCCGAAATGGTCACGAGAAAAATTTTGTATCGCCTATTACAACTAAACCTTGGGGTAAACATATTCCAAATCTTGCTGATGAAACCCCTCCAACAAATGAAGAGATAGATTCACAGTTACTTTACTCAGAACCTAATGGACTTAATATTGAAACAGGTCTTCCAAGTCTAAAGAAAGATAATCAAAAAGGGATCAACTAAATAGATGGGTTCAATTAAAACAATTCATGAGGATTGTGATATTCTCATTGTCGGCGGTGGAATGGCTGGAACTGGAGCTACCTTTGAAGCAAGGCATTGGGGCAGAGATTTAAAAATAGTTTGCGTTGAAAAAGCAAATATTGATCGAAGCGGCGCAGTAGCTCAAGGACTATACGCTATTAATTGCTACATGGGAATGCAATGGGATGAAAATCAACCTGAGGATCATGTCCGATATGCCAGAAATGACCTAATGGGTTTAGTAAGAGAGGATCTCACATACGATATCGCAAGACATGTTGACTCTACTGTTCATATGTTCGATGAATGGGGACTCCCAATTATGCGTGATAAAGAAACTGGTCGTTACCAAAGAGAGGGTAAATGGCAAATAATGATCCACGGTGAAAGTTATAAACCCATTGTAGCTGAGGCAGCAAAAAAATCAGCTGATAAAATTTACAATAGAATAATGATTACTCATCTTCTGATGGACGAGGATAAATCTGACCGTGTGGGTGGAGCTGTTGGTTTCAATATGCGAACAGGTAATTACCATGTTTTTAAAGCTAAAGCGGTTATTGTTGCAGCGGGAGGAGCTTCTCATATTTTTAAACCAAGAGCGGTTGGTGAAGGAATGGGAAGGACTTGGTATGCACCTTGGAGCAATGGCTCAGCTTACGCTCTTCCTATTATGGCTGGAGCTAAAATGACTCAAATGGAAAATAGAATAGTTCTTACAAGATTTAAAGATGGTTATGGGCCGGTGGGTGCTTATTTTTTACATCTAAAAACTTACACAGAAAATGGTAATGGTGAGAATTACGAGAAAAAATGGTACGAAGAAACTAAAAAACTCGTAGGAGAATATATTGATCACGTACCTGTTCCAACATGTCTCAGAAACCATGCGTTTATTGAAGAGGTAAAAGCTGGTCGTGGCCCAATTCATATGGTTACCAAAGAGGCATTTCAAGATCCACATATGGAAACAGTTGGCTGGGAAAATTTTCTAGGAATGACAGTTGGTCAAGCAGTTGTATGGGCATCTCAGAATATTGACCCAAAGTATACTAATCCTGAACTCACTACATCCGAACCATATGTAATGGGCTCACATGCTACTTGTTCTGGAGCCTGGGTAAGTGGTCCAGAGGATATTTCACCAAGCGATTATTTTTGGGGCTACAATAGAATGACCAGCGTTAATGGTTTATTTGGCGCAGGTGACACTGTTGGTGGAAGTGCGCATAAGTTTTCCTCAGGATCATTTACTGAGGGACGTCTTGCTGCAAAAGCCGCTGTAAAATACGTAAATGATATACAAAATGAGGAAATTAAAGTTACGGACAAACAATACGAAGATTTAAAAGAAGTAATCTACAAACCTCTTGAAAATTATAAAGTTGGAAGAAATGAAATTACTGCTGGCACAGTATCGCCAAGCTATATTCTACCAATTCAAGGGCTCCAACGTTTACAAAAAATTATGGATGAGTATGTGGGGGGTGTTGGAGTTTCGTATATGACAAATGATAATTTATTAAAAATTGGTACCAACCTCCTAAAGATGCTTGAAGAAGATTTAGAGCATGTAGCTGCGGAAGATTACCACCAGCTTATGAGAGCTTGGGAATTAAAGCATAGAGTCACCACTTCTCAGTGTGTGACGAGTCATACATTATTTAGGGAAGAAACACGTTGGCCCGGTTATTATTACCGTGGTGATCATATGAAAATCGATGATGCAAATTGGCACTGTTTGACAGTTTCACAAAGAGACAGAGAGTCAGGCGAATTTAGCATGAATAAAGCTCCTATGCATAATCTTGTCGACTAAATGGATCTTCTAGAGAAAACTGATAAAGAAATTTTAGAAATTGCTTCCCCCCTCTGGGAAAACTTAATTATATGCTCAAATTCTCAAGATTACTTTGGTTTTACTAAAGATTTTTCAGCAAGAATGCTCTTTGGGGCGAACGAAATTGAGCTCGCAAAACAATGGACAAACAACGAGGTTATTACAAATTTAAAACAAGAGAATGAATTTCTTGGGTGCATAAGAAGAGACGAACATGTTACGGTGCTATTCAAACAAAAAAGTACTATTTCAGATGGCGACTATCTTGGAAGATTAGTTTTGGGGACAGAAGACGGTGAAATAAAAATATTTGGAGCAACAATATTCTAAGCTAATTCATCCTTATCTCTCATCTCTTTGCGAATTTTTGTTGCCGAAATTTTATGAATTTCTTTTCCCAGGTCGTGCTCTGTGAATGTGTAACCTACCCCTCTACCAAATGAAATATCAGTTATATTAGGTACCTTTATTACAATAAATTCTCTCTCATTTTTAAATCCCTCTAATTCAAGACTGTTAATTATACGTCGCTTTACTTCTTCAAACTCAAACGGGTTATCTGATTGACCATCAACTCCAGCATCAACTCCTGAGACGTCTCTAAACATTATGCATACTTGTCCTGACAAATTAAAAGCTTTTTTAAATAGCTCCGTATGTCCTTTATGCCAAGGTTGCCAACGGCCAAGCATTTGAGATGTTGGCTTTTTCCAATCAAACATTAGTTATTTCATCAGCCAGTGCAGCTATTTCCTGATCATTCATGAAGTTTGTAATGATTTTATTTGCATTATTAGGCGCTTCGAACATATTGGTTGTGTCTTTAAATGCTTGAGAACTCTCAAGTGTTTCAACTTCAAATGGAAGGTCCTTGGAGTTCTCTAATTCTTTTTTTTTATTTTCCACAACTCTTCCTTCCTTAATTGTATCAAGCCATATTAAATAATCTGCCTCAAATGACTCTCTTGCGGCTTTTGATGGAGCCACAAAATCACATATTACATATCTTCCATTATTTTTTTCGAAATCAGCAAAGGTTTTCATTCGCATTGCCTGCCTAGACCTGCCCTCTTTGGAAAAATCCCAATCATTTGATGCAGTCCTTACAATATCTGCATTATACCAGGCACAATCATCTATGTTTTGAACAAGTCTTTCTGCTAGCCAGGTTTTACCAGATCCTGGTAATCCACAAATCAAAATTTTCATATTCCTAATGTAGTGCTTGTTTTTGAATGTACAAGATAAAGTGTTATCATCTTTCTTGAAAAGATTGGCCAAGAGATCCAATAAAAGGAGATAGCAAGTAATTCGCTAATGTTCTTTCGCCAATTTGAATGCTTGCTGTAACTTTAACTCCCGGGACTAAATAATAAGTTTTTTCTTTGCTCTCAAAATAATTTTGATCTAATTCAACAAAAATATTATAAAATACAATTCTATTATCATTTTCGTCTTGTTCAGTATCTGGACTAATCCTATCTACTACACCATTAATTTGACCAAAGTTCACTGCATCTGAGGATGAAAGTTTTACGATCGCACTTTGACCTGGCTTAACAAATCCTATGTCACTCTCTTGTAATCGAGCCTCAACAATTAAATTATCTTTTGTCGGAACAATATCAAGTATTGGCTCTCCTGGTCGAATTACTCCTCCGATTGTCACAAAAAATAAATTTTTTACTACGCCATCAACAGGGGCAGTAATTACCGTTCTCTCTAAATTATCTTTTAATGCTTTTATAGTTTCGTTTAATTCTGATATTTCTCTTTGAGCTACTTGCCTTTGATTTCGTGCATCTTCGATAAATTCCTTCGTAATATTGTCTTTTTCCTCAATTGCTGCTTCAAGAGTTCCTTTTGCAGCATTTAACTCTTTCAATAGATCAAGGTGCGCAAATTCTGTAATTATCCCCTCATCCAATAGCTGCTGACTCATGTCCGTTTGCTTAATTAAAATATCAATTGCAGTTTGATGTTGAATAATTGATGCAGTTACTTCTTTGATATCCCCTTCTATTTTGTCTTTTCTACTAATAAATAGTTCTAAAGATTTGTTCACCAGTTCTTGTCTTTTATTAACTAACTCATCAGGAAAAACGGGTATATCGAAGTTATTAATTTCTGCTTCCAATCTAATTGATTGTATCGTCTTTGAATCTATTTGAACTTGAGCTTCATCTACATCGACTTCACTTGCTGTAGCGGCAAGTATAACAAGAGACTCGCCTGCTTTAACTGTGTCACTTTCTTTGACAAGTATTTGGTCAATAATACCACCTTCTAAATGTTGAATTGTTTTTACATCTCCGGCTGGAATAACTTGTCCTTCGGCATTGCTGATAATGTCAATATTAAATAAGAACATCCAAGCCATTGCCACAAAAGCAAAAGAGGAAAAAGCTATGAAAAAAAGTTGAGTATTATTTCGGTGTTTTTCTGGTAAAAGAGGAATTGTCATTTCTTGCCTTTCTGATTATAGGAAACATGCGGTGAAGGCTTTTTATCTAGATCAAGTAAAATATTTGCTTTATTGATTATATTTTTATCTTGCGTTGCAACTATTATAGTCTTGTTTTTATTCAATAGTTCGTTTATCAAATTATATAGAGAAATTTTTCCCTTTTCGTCCATAGATTCACTTGGCTCGTCAAATATTGCGATCTGTCCCGATACCACCATTGCTCTCGCAAGAGCAATTCT
>QCMV01000023.1 GCA_003213515.1 Pelagibacteraceae bacterium AG-422-N09
TTTGATCTGTGACAGTGTCTCTCATTACATTAAACCATCGTCTGCATCCATGATCGTGAATCCATCTTTCAAAATGGGTTCCTTTTGGATTTTCTCTGAAAAAAAGATACCTGCCCCATTCTTCATCACTTATTTCAGACGGGTTATCTGGCCTTGCAATGTGAGCTTCGCCGTGACATGTAAATTCTGTCTGATCTCTTTCCCCACAATATGGACAATTAATTATAAACATAAAAAAAATTATTAATGAGCAACTGCTGCCGCTGCAGCTTCATCAACTAAGGCTCCTGAGAAATGTCTTTCTAATGAAAAAGGAGCTGCAATATCATTTGGCTCTCCTCTAAAAACTGTCTCAGCAAATACATGAGCTGACCCTGGAGTTGCTTTGAATCCCCCAGTTCCCCAACCGCAGTTAATAAATAAGTCTTTTACAGGGGTCTTGCCTATAATTGGACTTCTATCAGGAGTTACATCTACGATTCCTCCCCAACTACGAAGCATTTTAAGTCTTGAGAATATTGGAAATAATTCAACTAGAGGAGCCATCATATGTTCGATCATGTCAAAAGATCCTCTCTGAGAATATGAGTTATAGGCATCAGAGCCTGCTCCAACCACTAGTTCACCTTTATCTGATTGACTTACATAAACATGAACGGAGTTTGACATGATGACACAATCTAGAATTGGTTTAACAGGCTCGCTTACTAAAGCCTGTAAGGGTACAGAGTTTATTGGGAGAGAAAAACCTGCCATATTAGCTAATACTGAGGAGTGTCCAGCAGGTACGAGACCAACTTTATCAACTTTAACAGAACCTTTTGTTGTTTGCAATCCAACAACCTTGCCATTTGAAATATCTATTCCTTTAACCTCACAGTTTTGAATTATATCGACACCAAGATTTTCTGCCGCTCTTGCATACCCCCATGCCACAGCGTCATGACGCGCCGTTCCCGCTCGCCTCTGAAGTAAAGCCCCTAAAACAGGATACCTGCCATTAACATTAATATGAGGTATTTTTTTTGCAACTTGATCCTGGTTTAGAATTTCAGCGTCAATACCATTTAAATAATTAGAATAACCTCTCCTTGTAATTTCTTGCATGTCATGAACCGAATGCGCTAAGTGAAATAAACCTCTTTGTGAAAACATTACATTAAAATTAAGCTCACTAGAAAGGCCTTCCCATAAATTAACAGCATGATTATAAAGAGCTGCACTTTCATCCCATAAGTAATTAGATCTTATTATGGTTGTGTTACGTCCAGTATTACCCCCGCCAATCCATCCCTTCTCAAGAACAGCAATATTTTTAACACCAAATTCTTTTGCTAGGTAATAGGCAGTTCCTAATCCATGACCGCCACCTCCAACTATTACTACATCATATTCAGGTTTAAGATCAGGGCTGCTCCATGCTTTTTCCCAATTCTCATGATAAGAAAATGAATTCTTAACTAAATTGTATAGTGAGTATTTCATAACTTAAACCTCTTTACAGAATACGGTGACAAATCTAAATCTGTATTGTTTGCGCAAATTTGTTGTGCAACCAGTTTTCCTGATATACCACCTAATGACCACCCAATATGTTGATGGCCAAAATTATAATAAATATAAGGGTTTTTTGGAGATTGTCCAATCACTGGAAGAGAGTCAGGCACCGATGGCCTGAACCCTACCCATGTTTTTTGAGGAAGGTCTGCTGAGGGAAAAACTTCCTTTAATGCCCGGTTTAAAAAGTTAAGGACTCTTTCATTTTTTGTTTCATTTAACGCTCCAAATTCAACAATTCCACCCGTTCTTAGACCGTCAGACATAGGTGTAAAATATGTTCCTCGTTCTTGCCAAGATATTGGTCTTTTTACAATATTCTTCAATTCTGGATTGACCAAATGGTAACCCCTTTCAGCTTCCAGTGGCACTTTGTCGCCTATATGTTTAAGCAGATCATTTGACCATACTCCAGATGTAATCACGACTCTATCGTGCAGGGTCTCTCCTGAGTTTGTTTTAATATTTATTTGATTAGTTTCAGTTTTTTTGATGGATATAACTTTCTCTTTTTTGAATTTTCCTCCTTTTTTAATAAACAGTTTCATTAATGCTTCGCTTACCTTGATCGGACTTTTTGCAAAATAACTACCTTCAAATAAGGCTCCTTTGTAAAAGATATTATTAATATTAGGTTCAAGATCAGAAATATCATCTCGACTCAGAGTTGTTATTTTAACACCTGTTTCTTCTCTTTTGGAAAAATCTTGTTTTGCAGCATTAAAAAATAATTTTGTAGACCATCCATACATGATAGACTCTCTTGATATATAATCTTCTGCATTTGCTTCGTTGAATAGATCTTCATAACCATCATCCATATGTGACAGCAAAGTTGTTAAATGTTGAACAGTGTGGTTAACTTTTTCATTTCTGCAATTGCTCAAGTATTTAATAATCCAAGGAAATGTTTCGTTTAATCGTTTTAGGCTAATGAATAAGGGGCTGTTTTTGTTTAACAATAAATATGGAAATAAATAAAAATAGGATGATGAATTAGTTGGTATATTTGCATATTTTGCATAAGTTCCAGCATTGCCGAAACTTGCTTGTGATCCAGGATCATTCATATCATACAAGGTCACATCTTGACCGTACTTCTTAAGCCAATTGGCTGAAGAAATGCCAACAATTCCCGCTCCTATTACTGCTATTTTCATTTGTAACTATTGCGATTTCATTTCTAGAAGTCTGCTTATGGTTCTGTTAAATTTATCTTTCAAATGATATGCGCTCCCAAGATCGCTTATTTCTTTTTCTGTGCTTAAATATAATTTGATTTTATTATCATAGAGAACATCAATTAAATTAATAAATCTTTCTTGAAGATTAGAATTTGTATTTCCAAAATTTGGAACATTTTCAATGATTAATCTATCAATTAATTTAATTAGCTCGAGGTAGTCTTCAGTGCCTCTATTATCGCCACAAATTTCATTGAACTGAAAACGAGCTATTCTATTAGATAAATTCTTAACAATAAAATTTCTCTTCTTTACACTTATTACTTTATCCTCGACTAAAATTTTATTTGAATGGATAGAAAAAATATCATTTATTTTAAGCTTGCTTACCGCTGAGTTTGATAAAAAAAAGTTTTTTTCTTCTTTTAATGATCTTGTTCTATAGTCAACGTCTATTGATAGATGATGAATTAGAGAATTTTTTTTAATTAAATTAATAAATGGAATAAAAAGTTCTCTTTGCAGTCCTTCTTTGTATAAGTCTTCAGGGCTTGAATTAGAAGTTAATACAATTAAAATATTATTTTTAAAGAACTCCTCGAATAAATGCCCTAGAATCATTGCGTCAGCTATATTTGTGACCTGGAATTCATCAAAAAATATGAGACTTGATTTCGATTTAATGCCTTTTACAAGTTTTGAAATTATAAAATCTCTTGAATTTTTTTCATTTCTGAGCTGGTGTAATTGATCATGTATATCAATCATAAACTCATGAAAATGGACTCTTTGTTTTTCTTTTAAATTTACGTCATCATAGAATAAATCCATAATAAGAGTTTTTCCAATGCCCACTCCCCCGTATAAATAAAAGCATTTCTTTTGATTTAAATTATATCGAAATAGTTTTTTTATAAAATTTCTGCTCGAACCTGACAAAAATTTATCTAATTCAATAACTAGATCCTTTTGCTTAATATTATGTTCAATATGCTTATCTTTACAGAGCTGTTCGTAAACTTTTAAAGTTTCTGACACTTTTTCAAGTAGCTAGGATCTAAGTTTCTGATTATCAGGATCGTATGGGCTTTCGGGTATAACTGTCACATCAAACATATCTCCCAAAATATCGATCTTTAACTTTGTGCCTACTTCTGAATGAGCTGGATTGACCATAGCTAAAGCGAGAGACTTATTTACTCGAAAGCCAAAATTTCCACCTGTAGCGCGACCAATAACTTTGCCATCAGCATATATTGGATTATTGCCAAGTACATCAGCATCTTTGACACCATGAACTTCAAGAGTTACGAAGGAATTTTCAAAACCTTTTTCTCTCCACTGAACTAATGCATCTCTGCCTATGAATTGACCTTTGTTTGGGTGAATGAACCTGTCTATTCCTGACTCATATCCTGCGTATTCAATTGATAATTCTGTGCCAATTAGTTTGTAGGATTTCTCAATTCTCAAAGAGTCCATTGCTCTTATGCCAAAAGGCTTTAAACCCAGATTTTTTCCTGCATCCATTAATGTATCGAATATATGATTTTGTACTTCAATTGGTGAGTGGATTTCCCATCCTAATTCGCCAACGAAATTTACTCTTATTGCAAGTGTTTCTGCAGCGCCAATTTTTACTTTTTTACCTGATAGCCATGGGAAACCCTCATTTGTGAAATCATCCTCAGATACCCTTTGAAGAAGTTCTCTCGACTTCGGACCAGCGACAACTAATACTCCAATTTGATTTGTAATATTTTCAAATTTTACACTTCTGTCATCGGGCATATGTTTTTTAACCCAATCATGGTCCAGCCGCTGCCAAGCTCCAGCAGAAACACAATAAAAACTATCATTAGACTCTCTCATTATTGTAAATTCTGAGTGTACTCCTCCTTTGGAATTCAAAGCATGACAGAGATTTGTCCTTCCTATCTTTTTTGGCAATTTATTAGCAACTAAATTATCTAGGAATTCTTCTGCTCCTGGTCCGCTTATTCTGCATTTTGCAAATGCGGTCATATCTAAAAGACCTACATTTTCTGTTACATTTTTACATTCATTTGCAATGTGCTCAAACCAAGCTGATCGCCTGAATGACCAATCGTCTTCTTGAGGAACTCCTTCAGGAGCAAACCAGTTTGCGCGCTCCCAACCAAACTTTTGACCAAAAACTGCACCTAAATTTTTCAGCCTATCATAACAAGGAGCTTGTCTTAATGGCCGGCCTGCGGGCCTTTCTTCATCAGGATAATGGATTGTGAAAACGTTAGCATAAGCTTCTTCATTTTTTTTGATTAAATATGATTTTGATGCGTAATCGCCAAACCTTCTGGGTTCAACCCCGAGCATATCAATGGTCGGTTCGCCATCAACAATCCATTCTGCGATCTGCCAGCCTGCACCACCAGCAGCTGTTACGCCAAACGAATGACCGTCATTTAAATATAAATTTTTTCTATCCCATGCTGGACCGATAATTGGGCTTCCATCTGGAGTATAACAAATAGCACCATTATAAACTTTCTTAATTCCTGCTTCTCCAAAAATAGGAACTCTGTGAATGGCATGCTCTATATGGGGGCCAAGTCTGTCTAAGTCTTCTTGGAATAATTCATACTCACAGTCTTTGCTAGGTCCATTGACATAGCAACATGGTGCACCATTTTCATATGGTCCAAGAATTAATCCACCAGCTTCCTCACGCATATACCATGCGCCGTCAGATCCTCTAAGTACACCCATTTCAGGAAGGCCTTCTTTTTGTCTTTCTAGAATTTTAGGATGAGCTTCTGTAACGATATATTGATGCTCAACAGGTATCACAGGAATATCTAGTCCAACCATTTCTCCAGTTTGCCGGACAAAATTTCCCGAGCATGAGACAACAATATCACATTTGATCTCACCTTTATCAGTTGTAACAATCCAACTATCATCTGGTAACTGTTCAAGTCCTATGACCGCTGTTTGTCTATAAATTTCAGCTCCAAGCGCTCTTGCTCCTTTGGCTAGAGCTTGAGTAAGATCATTGGGTTGTATGTATCCATCCTCAGGGTGCTGTATAGCACCCACTAAGCCCTCAGTTGAACAAAGCGGCCAGACTTTTTGAACTTCTTCGGGAGTTAAAAAATTGACTTTAACACCTATTGTTTCCGCAACACCTGCATATTGACGATACTCATCCATTCTATCCTGGTTTTCAGCAAGTCGAATATTACTTACTTGCCTAAAGCCAACATCTTGACCAGTTTCCTTTTCAAGTTCTTGATAAAATTTTACTGAGTATTTATGGATTTGTCCAACAGAGTAACTCATGTTGAATAAAGGCATCAAACCCGCAGCGTGCCACGTCGAACCTGATGTAAGTTCTTTGCGTTCGAACAAAACTACATCAGACCATCCTTTTTTTGCAAGATGGTAAAGCGTACTAACTCCAACTACACCGCCACCGATGACGACAACTTTAGCTTTATTTTTCATATGAATTATGGTCCGGCCCAATCAACAGCACAATATTCGGCACTTCCACCTGTGAAATCCCAATTACGGCCGTGATCTCTAATCCTACTTCTTTTTGATCCTTTGCAAACAATTATTTCTGGCGCAACCCAATATTTTAAGTTTGATACTTTTACTACTTCGCCTCTCTCTTTTCCTGGCTCATGTTCAATTCGACCGTCTAAGATTTCTGGAATTGTAAACGACCATCCATCGTCGGTTTCTTTATATGATATAGAACATCTTTTTACGCCAAGGAAGTTTGCAATCATATGTCTAAACCAACCTGTTTGTCCACCCGCTTGGCCTGAGAAAATAACTGCGAGCGCATCAGCTGCGTCATCAGATGCTTTTTCATCAATATATAATCCTGCTGTCCAACCACCTGAACCTAAAGGGCCAGGAACTTCTAAAAGAATCGCAACATTTAAACCACTTAAATCCATTATTCCTTTAGACTCTCTTTTGATAGGGTTAAATCCAGACCACTTTTCTTCTGCGTATCCATCTTCGATATTAATTCCCCACCATGAAAAGCATTTACCATTTGGTGAATTTGGAACCGCTCTTCCCAGGGACATCGGACAATTGCAAAATACATCGCAGTTACAATTCAGCAAAAAATTTCCTTTTATTTCCCAGTGTAAGTTTAGTGGATTTACAGTCATATAGTTAAATAAATATTAAATACGCCCCCCAACCTACTAGAAGAATGCCCAGAAATCTAGAGCTAAGTTTCTCGTAAGGCAGCATTTTTTCAGCCAATACAATTACTGTTATTGCGACAACCCAAAGTAAATTCATAACTCCATTTACAAAAAGCAGGAGCATAATAACCCAGCAGCACCCTAAGCAAAATAAACCATGCTTTAAACCCACATAGGCAACATTTCCGTACCCTTTAATAGGACCTGACATTAGAAACGATAAGGGGTTTCTACATTTCTCAAGACATGTATCTTTCAAACTTGTAAATTGAAATGCACCTGCTCCAACCAGAAATAATCCTGCAAGAATATTATTTTGTAATGTTCCCATCATATCGACTACCCCGTTATTGTGAAAAATATATTGAAGAGTACAAGCAATAAGTGAAAAAATTGTCCAAATTAAAATATAAGTGAATGAAATCACTATCATCTCAATAATAATATTCGATGATATCTGCATATTCGATCTCATCACTCTAAAAATATTTAAAAAGATAAATGTAGATGGAAGCATCATCGCAAACATCATGACGGTCCACATTACGAACATCACGATAAAATCATTTATTGTCCACTTTCCTGTCATTGGCATCATAAGAAAATTGATTGATGAGTTTTTTTCATTCATATTCATTGAGTCCATAGTCATTTCAGTATCAGACATCAAGTTCATCGACATTTCATTTTCTGACGCGGTTTCCATTGACATTGTCATTGGATTTTTATTTTGCATCATTGACTCCATTGGATTAGATGCCATAAGGAATAAATAGTACCAAGCTAAAGCAATTAGCAAGGTGAGAAAAAAAAGTGTAGTGATATATTCAATTTTAAATGTTTTCATTAATGTTCTGTATGATCATCTAGACTTTTTTGAGTTTCAACCTCAAAAAGTACTTTGATCTCGCCTGCATTTTCAAATACTAGAGACCCTTCTAAACTTATTCCATGAGTTAATTCAATGCTAAAATTTGAAAACATTATATGGTGCGTGCCGGGTTTGAGCGATTTAGCTTTTTGTGGAGGGATTTCAATGAAATCAACTTTACTCATTGTACTCATTCCATTCTCTATACTTGAATAATGTAACTCTGTATCTGCAAAGTCAGTAACAACTTTAATTAGACGATCTGTCTCGAAACCCATGTTTACTATTTTCATATATCCGGTTGCAGGGCCTGATGAAATTACAAACTTTATGTGTGGGTGATTTATATTAATATGATCTTTTTGAAATTGGTGAGCAAATCCAATTTTTGTAAAAATTAAAAACAAAACTATTATTAGTGCTTTATACAACCCTTAATCCCTCTCTGTCGAAAACATACAGACATCATTAACGCAAGTTAAAACGCATAATAAGTTTTTATCTTTGTTATGATAAGATGCCCACAATTCAGTCTTTTCATGTTTTAAAAGAAGTTCAACATTAGTATCACAATTTTTTTTTGATGCTTGTTCAGATGCCAATTCTCTATATTTATTTGTTTCTATTATTTCGGAACAAGACAATAAAACAAAAAAAATAATTATTAATATTTTATACATTGTTATAGATTTTTTAAATCTTCAACCATTTGTTCAATACTAGAACCAAACGGAAGTATGCTTCTTAATACATCATCATCATCAAAAATATAATAGAAAGCAGTATGCTGAACCATATAATTTTTTTCTTTATCACTTATTTCATCAGATTGTTCAGATGTACCTAAATAATTTTGATGTTCTGAATTTGTTGATGGCTCTACATGCACAAAAAAATCTTTCCATATGGGCATTAGATTTTCATGCGTACCCGTCAAACCAATTAAATTATTGCTAAAGTTGCTGAGAAATTCTTTTAATCGATCAGGGTTATCCCTAGCAGGATCAACTGTTACAAAGAAAAATTTTATATTTTCTATTGAATGGTTTTCTCTATTTAATTGATCAATGGCATTGCTCATAAGATTTGCACTGATTGGACAAATATCTGGGCAATGTGTGAAACCAAAAAAAAATACTTTACTATATCCGCTGTAAGTTCTTTCGCTTACATCAACCCCAAAATGGTCAACAGCGGTAAATTTTAAATCAATGTTGTTTGATACCTCTGAAGTATTATCTTTAAATAATTCAGAAACTGCCCAACCGGCGACGACTGCTAATATAATTATTGAGAGGAATAAAAGTTGATTAACTTTTCTTTTTGAAATCATTATTCCATTTTTTCAAGTCTAGAACTAAATGGTAAAGGAACAACTTCTACTTCTCGTTTTTCTCCATCATGATCAATTTGATATGCTTCTTCTGAATTAATCAAATCAATATCAATAAACCCTAAAGCAATATTGCACCCAAAGTTCGGGCTATAAATGCAGCTGGTTATAAATCCTTTTTTTTCAGAGTTATTATCAAACAACGGTATTCTTGTCATATTATATCCAATCTTCTTTCCTGAAATTTTAAAACCAGTGAATTGTTTTTTAATGCCTTCTTCTCTAATTTTTAAGAGAGCATCTTTTCCAACAAAATCTGCTTCTTGATCAAGATCATAAAATTTTGGTAGGTTTAGTTCTAAAGGGTTTTCAGCTAATGAGGTATCTCCTTGGTGAGAAATCATGCCAGCTTCGATTCTATCAATTTGATTAGGACAACTTGGTACAATTTTAAACTCTTTTCCTGCTTCCATTAGTGCATTCCATAATGCTGGACCATCTACTTCTCTTGTTATATAAATTTCGTATCCAAATTGGTTACTCCAACCGCTGCGTGCAATGACGATATCTAGTCCAAATAAGTTTGTTTCGATAAATTGATAATATTTTAATCCCATAATAACTGGATCATCATTTGTAGCTTTTCTCATGAGTTCTTTTGAGCGCGGGCCTTGCAATGAAAGCGGACAAGCTTCAGGCTCAGAAATTTTAACATTAAACTTACCAGATAAAGCAACGCCTTTGCACCACAGTATTGCATCAGAATCTGCAATACTCAGCCAATACTTATTTTCATTAAACTTTAAAATTAATGGATCATTTATGATTCCACCATTTTCATCTGTCATAAATGC
>QCMV01000024.1 GCA_003213515.1 Pelagibacteraceae bacterium AG-422-N09
TTTCATGATGATGCTCACTATGGATTATCTAACGTTTATCCATTACCTGGTAGAAATGCATTCTTTAATTTTGGATATACTTTTTGAAGCAGAGGAGTTATATATTAGCTAATGCAGATTAATAAAAAAATTATTTTTGGTATTACAATAGTATTCGTACTAGCATTAAGTAGAGTATTGCCTCACCCACCGAATTTCACACCAATATTAGGAATGGCTTTTTTCGCAGGAGCTGTGTTTGATAAAAAAATTTATGCATATTGTATTCCAATCTTAGCTATGTTGATCAGTGATTTATATTTAGGTTTTCACGCTGGTATGCCAATAATTTATTTTGCTATTTGCGTGTGTATATTGATTGGTACTTTTTTTCATTCAAAGTTAAATCTCACTACTTCATTTTTAGGAATTAGTGCAGGTGTAATATCTTTCTATTTAATATCAAATTTTGCTGTTTGGTATGGATCTGGAATGTACGCTTCTGATTTGAATGGACTAATAACTTGCTACGTAATAGCTCTACCATTTTTGCAAAATACATTTTTATCAAGCATTTTCTATGGTATGGCAGCTTGTGTATTATATTTAATGGCTGATAAACATCTAAAATTTAGCGCAAAACAGGCTTAAAAGAATATTGAAAAGCTTTTTTTTTAACATTATATAAATATAAATACAATTTTAGGAGATTCTATGGACACAGCGTTTTCAAATGAAGATTTAAAGTTTCAAAGTGAAATAAGGGATTTTATTAAAACAAATTACCCACAAGAGCTTAGAGACTCAATCAATTCAAAAAGAAAACTAGGTAAAGAACTCTCGAGAGAAGATCTTACAGCTTGGCATAAGATTTTAGGAAAGCACAATGGTTGGTCAGCACCAAGTTGGCCTAAACAGTATGGTGGTGCAGAATTTACACCTACACAAAAATATATTTTCGAGCAGGAATGCGCAAAAGCTGAATGTCAATATATTATGCCATTTGGAATAAACATGGTTGGTCCAGTAATTTATACTTTTGGAAATGAGGAGCAAAAAGCGCAACACTTACCTGGAATTTTGAGTGGTGAAGTTTTTTGGTGTCAGGGTTACTCCGAGCCTGGCTCAGGTTCAGACCTTGCTTCATTAAAAACAAGTGCTGTAAAAGAAGGTGACCATTATATCGTTAATGGACAAAAAACTTGGACTACGATGGCACAGTATGCAGATTGGATTTTTTGTTTAGTAAGAACCAATCCAGATGCTGAGAAACCTCAACAAGGCATTTCATTTCTTTTGATTGATATGAAAACTCCTGGTGTAACAGTTAGACCCATCAAGCTTATGGATGGATCTCATGAGGTGAATGAAACTTGGTTTGATAATGTCAAGGTTCCAGTTGAAAATTTAATTGGTCAAGAAAATATGGGCTGGACGTATGCAAAATTTTTATTAGCTCATGAAAGATCAGGTATTGCCGGTGTTGCGAGATCAAAGAAAGCAATAGAAAGAATAAAACAGATTGCTAGTTCTGAAATGTCATACGGCGAACCTCTAATTCAAGATCCAGCATTCAAAGCAAAAATAGCGGCTGCAGAATTAGAGTTATCAGCACTTGAATACACTGAATTAAGAACGCTTGCAAAGGACTCCGCAGGTAAAGGTCCTGGACCAGAGTCTTCTCTTTTGAAGATTAAAGGAACAGACATTCAGCAAGCTGTAACTGAGTTGGCCATGGAAGCTGTCGGATATTATGCAAATCCTCACCTAGGCACAACATTGAGTAATGAATATGTTGGTCCAGACTATGCTACGAACCTATCAGGAACTTATTTTAACTTTCGTAAAGCATCCATTTATGGAGGATCTAACGAAATTCAAAGAAATATTATAGCTAAAATGGTCTTAGGACTTTAGTACCTTTTGACATATTTACTGTCATAACTTATAACCCTTTTTTATGAATTTTGATTACACCGAGGAACAGACCTTGCTGGACAACATGGTTACTTCTTTTGTAAGAGATAATTATGATTGGGATACTCGTTGCAACATAGTTAAATCAGAAGAGGGATGGAAAGAAGAAAATTGGAAGCAATTTGCTGAACTTGGTCTTCTAGGAGTTCCATTTGATGAAGCTTACGGAGGACTTGGTGGAAAATCTGCTGATTTAATGATTGTTATGGAACAGTTTGGAAAAGGACTCGTTGTTGAACCATATTTACCAACTGTAATATTAGCTGGTGGACTGATATCAAAACTTGGATCTGAAGAGCAAAAAAATTCGATTATACCAGAAATAATTTCAGGCAATGCAAGATGTGCGTTTGCGTATGCTGAGCCACAAAGTAGATTTGATTTAAATGATGTAAAAACGTCAGCTGTACTTAATGGAGATGACTATGTATTAAATGGTTTCAAGTCGGTGGTATTTGGAGCAGGTATGGCTTCGCACCTTATTATTTCTGCAAGAACGGAAGGTGAGCAAAGATCTGAATCTGGGATTACGTTATTTATTGTTGATACAAAGTCTGAGGGACTTACACTCCAAAATTATCCAACAATTGATGAATACAGAGCCTCTGAAATTATTATAGAGAATCTAAAAGTTTCAAAAGATAATGTTTTAGGAGAAGTTAATATGGCTTACGATGCGATTGAGGAAATTGTAGATATAAGCACTATTGCTGCGTGCTCTGAAGCAGTTGGTATCTTGCAAGTTTTAAAAGACTCTACAACTGAATATTGCAAAAATAGGAAACAATTTGGACAGTCAATTGCTAAAAATCAGGTTATACAGCACCGTCTTGTGGATATGATGATTGAGTATGAACAGGCTAAGTCAATTCTTTACATGGCAGTTACAGCAGATTTGACTAATTCGGATGACAGAAGAAAAGCAGTGTCAGCTGCTAAAGCACGTATAGGTAAAGCAATAAAATTTGTAGGCGAAAGCGCTATTCAATTGCATGGCGGTATGGGCGTGGTTGATGAATATATGGTAAGCCACTATTTCAAAAGAGCGACAATGATTGGAGTATTATTTGGTAATACTGATTATCATATGAAAAGATATATGACTCTTACCCAATCAGGTATTTCATCATCTGACGAAGCAATTTCAGTCAGTGTTACCTAAATAAATTTTATTCAGCGAGTTTTTTAAATATGTGAGCTGTGTGTTCTGCTCCTGTTTTGAGCGCCTTACCACCATCCATATTCGATGCTTCAGCCCACTTTTCAGCTAACATATCCGCATTAAGTTCATCGCCTTTAAGAGCAACACCTTGCGAATGAACTATTTCTGCAGAAGCAAATACACCAGCACCGGCTGATATCATCGCACCATTCGGTGCGTCTTCTGATGCCATAAACATGACTGCAGGTGAAACAGTTTCAGGTTTTAAACTATCGAAAACTGCATCAGGCATTCCTAAATTTTCTGTCATTCGTGTTGCTGCAACAGGAATTAGAGAATTTACTTTAATATTATATTTCATACCTTCAATTTTAAGAGTATTCATTAGTCCAACAACTCCCATTTTAGCTGCACCGT
>QCMV01000025.1 GCA_003213515.1 Pelagibacteraceae bacterium AG-422-N09
TTTGAACTAACCGTCATTGCTATTGAAATATTTTATAAAACCTGCCTGTGGCTTAATTATATTTAACCACGAATAAATTCTGGCTTATAAATATATTTTTTTTTATTTTTGTAAACTTAAAAACAGTTTTATTGCCAAATTCATCATAAATTTCCCATTTTTTGAGATCAAAAGACTGTTGATCAAATATAAACTTGATTTGATTATCTGACTTGTCATCTTTAACTTTAAGCAACAGATGATAAAAATTATTTTCATCTGTCAGCGACATGATGTCGAATTCGTCCTCTATTAGGATATCTTCCGATAAAAGTTTTTTCAAAATACTATTGCCGATAGGAAAACTATCAATTTGATAACCCTCCTTATCCACCACAACCATCAAACTTTTATTCGTGATGATGTCTTCTTCTCTACCATCATACATGAACTTTGATTTAAAAGGTTTTAAAAAAAAAAATTGTCCGTTAAAAATATTTCCGTCTTGATCAATTTGTTCAAATTGACCTGACATTGATTTTATTTCATTCCAATTAGCTTCTATGCCTGTAATAATTGGATTAGATGAAGAATTATTGACAACAAAAAAAAATAGTAAGATGGTTAAAGTAAGTGACTTCATTAGGAATTAAATTTTTCAAAATTAATTTCCCTCTTACCTACATGATTTGCAGCACTAATATATCCACTTTCTTCAAGTTGATCCATTATTCTCGCTGCACGATTATATCCAATTTGTAGTTTTCTTTGTAAAAGGCTCGTAGATGCTTTACCTTCTTTTTTTATAATATCCAAAGAGTCCTGAAGTAGATTATCGTGATCACCTTCAGAGACTATTCCAAGATCATTATCAATTTCTTCTTCTTTTAATATTTCTTCATCATATTCAGGATTGCCTTGTTTTTGAAGTGCACGAACAATATTCTCTATCTCGTGATCTGATATAAAAGGACCGTGTATTCTTGATGTAATTCCGCCAGCAGTCATCATTAACATATCGCCTTTGCCTAACAGTCTCTCAGCTCCCTCATCACCGAGAATGGTACGACTATCAAACTTTGAACTTACTTGAAAACTAATTCTGCTTGGGAAATTAGCCTTAATAGTTCCTGTAATCACATCAACACTTGGTCTTTGAGTAGCCATAATTAAATGAATACCCGCGGCTCTTGCCATTTGTGATAGTCTTTGAATTGCGTGTTCAATTTCCTTACCTGCAACCATCATCAAGTCGGCCATTTCATCAACAACAACAACAATGAAAGGCATTTTTTTATTTTCGATTTCAATTTGTGTAGTTGTTGGTTGTCCAGTTTCCGGGTTTATTCCAGATGGGACTGATCTCACTATCTTTTCCGACTTTTTGATAGCTTCAGCTATTCTCTGATTATAGTTTTCAATATTTCTAACGCCTAATAAGGACATTTTTTTGTATCGAGACTCCATTTCTCTAACGACCCATTTAAGTGCAACAATTGCTTTTTTTGGATCAGTCACAACTGGAGTGATTAGATGAGGAACACCTTCATATACTGACAATTCAAGCATCTTTGGATCAATTAATATGAATTTGCAGTCCTCAGGAGAATGTTTGTAAAGGATTGAAGTAATCATTACATTTATTCCTACAGATTTTCCAGAACCTGTTGTCCCAGCAATAAGAAGGTGAGGCATATTTTCTAAATTAGCAAACTTAGCATTGCCACTAATATCTTTACCAAGTGCTAAAATTAAATTTTTTTCATTATTTACAAATTGTTCATTTTTAAAAAGCTCACTCAGATAAACAGGATTCTTAATGGTATTTGGTATTTCGATCCCAATGACATTTTTGCCTGGAATGATCGCAACACGAGCTGACATCGCACTCATGTTTCTTGCTATATCATCCGATAATGAAATTATTTTTGAGGCCTTAATGCCTGGTGCAGGTTGCAGTTCATACATGGTGACTATTGGACCAGGTGAAACTGCAATAATTTCACCCTCAATCTTAAAATCAGTCAAAACATTTTTAAGCTTTTCAGCGTTTATTTTAAGCTCATCATGATTAACGGCATTATCTTTATTTATTTCGGGTTTAGATAAAAAATTTATATCTGGCGCTTTATATGACTCTACATCAAAGACTATTTCGTCTTGTTGACTCACTATTTCTTTATTGGTTACATCATTACCATAAGTTGAAACTGGTTCATTTTTTAGCGACTCAAAATCAATTTTAGGTTCAAGGCTTTTACTGCTGAGAGTGCGCTCAGATGAAATTTTTTGAACCGACTTATTAAAAAGATTTGCATAAACTAGGCTCACTGTTTTTTTAAAATAAGAAACAAAGACTTTTGTAACTTGTAATACAGCTTTTAAAATCTTACTCCATTCATCTAAATTTAAGCCCATTGTAAAGTAAAATGACGCAAGAAAAAAAATAAATATGATTGTGACGAATAAATAATTTAGATATACGTTAGTCAGTAAGTTAAGTTCATTGATAAAAACGAATGATTGGGTCGCAATAAATCCATTTAATATCGGTATGTTTACTGCTTCAAAAAAAAGAGCAAGTAAATAGACTGTGATTGGTAACAATAAAAAATTAAGTGCAAACAATTCTAAGTTTTTAGAAAAAAAAAGTTTGTACGCCCAGCTGGTTAGAACAATGCAAATGAGAAAGCTGCCATATCCAAAAAATTGAATTAGTATTTCAGATACATTTGCTCCAACATATCCTCCAACATTTTTTATTTCGTAGTTGTTTAAATTTAGAATACTTGGGTCAAAACTTGAATAACTTACTATTGATATGAGTATAAATGCACTTAATAAAATTGATGCAACACCACTTATTTCAAGTAATCGATTGAGCAAAAAAAGTTTAATAGAGTCAGGTAAAAGCTTCATTATTTAACAAATAAAATAAAAATATTGAGATTCTATTAGTATTTGATTCATCTTGTTATTATATAGTTTCTTAAACAATTAACTGACTAAATTATTCAAATAATAAATGAAACATGAATTTGCTATATTTGGGTTCGGTATTTCAGCTAAAATAACATCATGCCTTTTAGCCAGAAATGGATTTTCAGTCTGTCTAATTTCAGATAAAGATCAAAAGCAAGAAATATCTAATACTAACCTTGTCACATTTTTATCTAGAGGTTCGCTTAATTATCTCTCTTCCATGCTTCCAAACATAGAGCTATTTGAAGAACACCCTGAAATTGACTCTATACACTGTGAATTAAACAGCCTGAGAGGAAATAAGCCTCAGTCCATAAAGTTTAATGATGGAGAAAAGCAAAATCTTGGAAAAATTGTAAAAAACACAGACTTAGAAAAATACTTGGATCAAGAGATAGGCCAGTTAAGCAATATAAATATTATTCAT
>QCMV01000026.1 GCA_003213515.1 Pelagibacteraceae bacterium AG-422-N09
AAGTGAAGTGCAAGAAAAAACTGGACATGTGGTTGCAGTTAAAGATGTAAGTTTCTCAGTTCAAAAAGGTGAAACGTTCGTTGTAATGGGTTTATCAGGTAGTGGTAAATCTACATTAGTAAGATGTTTATCAAGACTGATTGAGCCAACAGCAGGTGAGGTAAAAATTGACAATCAAGATGTAACATTGATGAGCAATAAGGATTTAACAGATCTGAGGCGTAATAGAATGAGTATGGTATTTCAGCACTTTGGTCTTTTCCCTCATCGAAGAGTGATAGAAAATATTGGCTATGGACTTGAAATAAGGGGAGTAAAGAAAAAAGATCGATTAGATAAGTCAATGGAAACACTTAAACTTGTAGGATTAGAAGGTTGGGATCAACATTACCCTCGTGAATTGTCAGGTGGAATGCAACAAAGAGTTGGACTAGCTAGAGCTCTAGCAGTTGATCCAGAGATTCTAATTTTTGACGAACCTTTCTCAGCACTGGATCCATTGATAAGAAGGGAAATGCAAGACGAGTTAATTAGCATTCAAAAAATGGTTCAAAAAACAATGGTATTCATTACACATGATTTTTCTGAAGCTATTAAAATGGGTGATCATATTGCGATTATGAAAGATGGAGAAATATCACAAGTTGGTACACCAGAGGAAATTGTTGCAAATCCCGTAGATCAATATGTAAAAGACTTCACTGAAGATGTTCCCAAATACAAAGTTTTAAGTGCGGGTAAATGTGCAAGAAAAGAATGCTGTGAGGATACAAAGACTCTGTTTGCACAGGGCAATGAGTGTATTAAAAGTGACGTTAAAATCGATACTTTAATTAATCAGATAGCTGACACTGACAAAAAATATCCTGTAATCGATTCGGTTTCAGGAGAACTAATTGGTGAAATTGATCGGTCAATTGTCTTAAAATCTATGACATCTTAATTAATTAAAACAAATAAACCATGACGCTTTTCAATTTGAATAAAGAAGAAATTCTTGCCCCTCAAGATTGGGGCTTCCCTGTACCGATAGCATATGGTCCAGGTAGATTTTCCGAAATAGGAACTTATTGTTCTGAGAATGAGATAACCAATCCACTTATTGTCACTGATAGTGGCAGTGTTGATCTTCCCTTCATTGATAACTTGGTCGAAATTTTAAAAAAATCGAAAATTAATTCAGGTATTTACTCAAAAATTTCACCCAACCCAAGAGATGATGAAATTGCATCAGGAAAAAAACTTTTCAATGATAATAATCACGATGCAATAATTGCTATTGGCGGCGGAAGTGCCATGGATGGTGGCAAGTCAATTTGTCTAACCGCCAATAATGATATTGAATTATTTGACTTTGAGTGGGAAAAGACACCTCAAGTCATTGGGCCAGATAACAAATTTCCTAAACTTATTACAATTCCTACAACAGCTGGAACAGGCGCTGAAACAGAGAGCACAGCAATGGTAACAGATACCAAACAAGGAATTAAACTTTGTATAATGCATCCTGAATTGAAGCCTTCATTGGCATTACTCGATCCTGAACTAACGTTGGGATTGCCCTCAAACCTTACAGCATGGACAGGTGCAGATGCAATGATTCACTCAATTGAAGGTTATTGTGTGCCAGGTTTTCACCCCTTATGTGACGGTGCTGCGCTCGAAAGTCTAAACTTAATTTCTAAATCACTTATTACAGCTGTAGAAGAGCCAAATAATCTTGAAGCAAGAGGGGCTATGCTAGTTGCCTCGTGCTTGGGAGGAGTTTCTTTTATAAAAGGGCTGGGTCTTGTGCACGCTATTGCGCATATGGTTGGAGCAGAATTTAATACGCATCACGGACTAACTAATGCTATTATTTTGCCAGCAGTTCTAAGATACAATCTCCCAGATATGGAAGAGAAAGTGATAAGAATGGCTCAGGCAATGCAATATAAAGATCATAGTGCAAATCATTTTATCGAAAGCATGGAAAAAATACTTGATCGAATTAAGATACCTAAGGGTTTAAATGAAATTGGTGTTCCAGAAGATTGTATTGAGAGAATATCTGAAAAGTCAATGATTGATACAGCCTTTGGCACTAATCCTCGTTCAGCCACATTGGATGATGTCAGAGAGCTCGTCAAGGTCAGTATTTTTGGAGCTCGATAAAAAACCTCGTAGATGATTACTCATTTATCTGTTCGGGAAC
>QCMV01000027.1 GCA_003213515.1 Pelagibacteraceae bacterium AG-422-N09
CGTTAATACCTGTTACTGTAAAGACAAGTTCTGCTGTATCTGTGGATCCGCTGTTGTGATCTCTAACAGTATAAGTAAATGTATCCGTTGCTGTCTGTCCAGTAACAATGCTGTCAGCCGCATTTTGATCAGCGACATATGTGTATGACCCATCAGCATTAACGGTAAGTGTACCGTATGTGCCTGTTAATGCTTGTCCAATTGTACCTGAAGTACCTGAGCCACTTTCGGAACCTGTTCTAATAGCTGTAATCGTGAATGATCCTGAAACATCATCGCCATCAGCGTCGGTATCATCGTGATCCAGTTCTTGCGTATCACTCGTTGATCGACTGATGGTTGCGTCTTCATTTACAGCATCAGTGTCATCAACTGCAACGATTGTATCATTTGTTCCGTTAACAGTTATGACAATCTCACCTGTATCTGTATTTTTATCATCATCGTCCGCCACAGTATAAGTAAAAGTATCAGTAGCTGAGTCTCCTGGATCTAAAGCATCAGCAGCTGCTTGGTCAGCAACGTATGTATATGACCCATCAGCATTGATTGTTAGTGTACCGTAAGTACCTGTTAATGATTGGCCAACAGTGCCTGAAGATCCACTACCTGACTCAGTTCCTGTTCTAATTGCTGTGACCGCTAGACTTTCAGTATCACCGCCAGTATCATTTGACGTAACTCCAGAACCAGCATTTACAGATAAGGTAGCATCTTCATTTACACTGCCCGTATCGTTGCTTGCAACTGGACCAACCCCTTTAACTGTAATGGTAAGTGTTGCTGTGTCTGTTGTGCCAGCGCCATCACTTACAGTATAAGTGAACACATCAGTAGCCGTAGCATTTGCTGCAAGACCGTCCGCGCCACTTTGATTAGCGACATATGTATAACTACCATTTGCATTTAAAGTCAGAGTACCATATGTACCCGCCACTCCTTGGCCTAATGTTCCACCAGAAATCGCAGAAACTACAAGACTTGCATCCCCATCCGCATCCGTGTCATTCGCAAGAACATCGCCAGTTGTATCGCCACTCTCATTGTTATTATTGCTATCAGCACCTGTTACGGCAGAACCACCATCTGAAACACTTAAAGTCGCATCTTCGTTGATGTACCCTGTGTCATTCACTCCAACTGGATCATCATCAGCACCAATTATTGTGAAGGTTAGTGTTGCCGTATCCGATCCACCATTTCCATCGCTTATTGTATATGTAAATGTTTCAGTTCCTGTGTCGCCTGGATCAAGAGCATCTGCAGCAGTTTGATCGGCAACATAACTATAGCTACCATTTGACTGAATTGTAAGTGTACCAAAAGTACCTGTCACTGCGCTTCCTACTGAGCCTCCTGAAATACCAGAAACAGTTAAGGTATCACCATCGGCATCAGTATCCCCGACTAAGACATCGCCTGTTGTATCGCCAGTTTCATTGTTGTTATTGCTATCAGTGCCTGTAACTGCAGAGCCACCATCACCTACAGTAAGTGTGCCATCCTCAATAATGACACCCGTATCATTTGATGCCACCGGAGCATTATTATTTGATCCTGTGATGGTAATGACTAGAGTTGCAGTGTCTGTATCTCCGCTATTGTGGTCTTGAACAGTATAGTTGAAACTATCCGTCGCAGTTGCTCCATTACTCAAACTTGTTGAGCCATTTTGATCAGCAGCATAAGTATATGATCCATCGGCATTCACTGTCATGGTTCCATAAGTTGTTGTAAATGCCTGACCTATAGTTTTAGAAGTTCCTGCGCCTTCACTTGATCCGGTTCGGATTGCTGTAATTGTAAATGATCCTGACACATCGTCTGCATCTGGATCGGTATCATCATGATCTAATTCCTGCGTATCTGATGTGCTTCGATTAATTGTTGCACCGGCATCTAGAGCATCTGTATCATTGACTGCCGTAATATCATCATTAATACCAGTCACCGTAATGGTTAGCGTTGCGGTACTTGCATTTTTGTCAGCATCATCTTTAACCGTGTAGGTGAATACATCTGTTTCTGTATCGCCAGGATCAAGGGCATCAGCCGCTGCTTGGTTG